>JBKHXE010000099.1:0-61293 GCA_046566185.1 Actinomycetes bacterium
AGACCAGCAGCAGGAGCGCCGTCACCGTGGTCCGGCCGTTCACGAACGCGGCGAACCGCCTCGCCCAGTGGTGCCACACGGCAGGGCCGTCGCGCCCGGGCCTCAGCGGCCCGGGCGTCCCTTGCGCTTCTCGCGGACGCGCACCGACACCTCGATCGGCGTCCCGACGAAGCCGAACGTCTCGCGCAGGCGGCGCTCGATGAAGCGGCGGTATCCGGCCTCGAGGAAGCCGGAGGCGAACACCACGAATCGGGGCGGCCGCGTCGAGGCCTGGGTGGCGAACAGGATCCGCGGCTGCTTGCCGCCCCGGACCGGGTGGGGGTGCGCCGCGACCAGCTCGCCGAGGAAGGCGTTGAGCCGGCCGGTCGGCACACGGGCGTCCCAGGACTCGAGCGCGGTGTCGAGAGCGGGCACGAGCTTCTCCAGGTGGCGGCCGGTGCGGGCCGAGACGTTGACGCGCGGCGCCCACTGCACCTGCACCAGGTCCTTCTCGATCTCGCGCTCGAGGTAGTAGCGGCGCTCCTCGTCGAGCAGGTCCCACTTGTTGTACGCGATGACGAGCGCGCGGCCGGCCTCGACGACCATCGAGATGATCCGGGTGTCCTGCTCGGTGAGGGTCTCGCTCGCGTCGACGAGGACGACGGCGACCTCGGCCTTCTCCAGCGCGGCCTGGGTCCGCAGCGACGCGTAGAAGTCGGCGCCACGAGTCTGGTGGACGCGGCGGCGGATGCCGGCGGTGTCGACGAACCTCCAGGTGCGGCCGCCGAGGTCGACCATCTCGTCGACCGGGTCGCGGGTCGTGCCGGCGACCGCGTCGACGACGACGCGCTCGGAGCCGACGAGCTTGTTGAGCATCGAGGACTTGCCCACGTTGGGTCGGCCCACGAGCGCCACCCGTCGCGGGCCGCCCGCGACCTGGCCGACGCCTGCCGCGGTCTCCGGCAGCGCCGCCAGGACGGCGTCCAGCAGATCACCCGACCCCCTGCCGTGCAGCGCCGACACGGGATACGGCTCCCCCAGTCCCAGCGACCACAGGGACGACGCCTCGATCTCCCCGCGCTCGTCGTCCACCTTGTTGGCCGCCAGCACCACGGGCTTGCCGCTCTTGCGCAGCAGCCGGACGACCGCCTCGTCGGTGCTCGTCGGGCCGACGGTGACGTCGACGACGAACAGCACGGCGTCGGCGAGCTCGACGGCGATCTCGGCCTGCTCGGCCACCCGGGCGTCCAGGCCCGCGACGTCCACCTCCCACCCGCCGGTGTCCATCACGGTGAACGCGCGGCCCGCCCACTCTGCGGGGTAGGTGACGCGGTCACGGGTCACCCCGGGCACGTCCTCGACGACGGCCTCGCGGCGTCCGAGGATGCGGTTCACCAGAGACGACTTGCCGACGTTGGGGCGGCCCACGACCGCGAGCACCGGCAGCGGCCCGACGGCCCCGGCCCCCGGCAGCGGCTCCCCCGCCTCGAGCAGCGCGACGTCCTCGGCGGAGAGCTCGTACTCCTCGAGGCCGGCGCGCAGGGCGTCGCTCGGGTCGACGGCGTCGTTCTCGGTCACGGTCGGGCTCCCGTCAGGTCGGCCACCAGGGCGAGCACGGCGTCCACCGTCTGCTCGAACGTCAGGGAGGAGGAGTCCACGGTGACGACGCCGTCGGCTGCGGTGTGGAAGACCGACACCGTCGCGTCCTGCGCGTCGCGCCGCAGCACCTCGTCGCGGGTGGCCTCCAGCGCCGGCTCCTCGGCGTGCCCGTGCAGCTCGAGCGCGCGGCGCGCCAGGCGGGCCTGCTCGTCGGCGACGAGCAGCACCCGCACGTCGGCCTCGGGGGCGACCACGGTCGTGATGTCGCGCCCCTCGGCGACGATGCCCGCCGTGGCCGCGGCGATGACCTGCTGCTGCCGGCGCACCAGCTCGGCCCGCACGTCGAGGTTCGTCGCCACGAGGCTCACCACGCGCGAGATGCGGCTCTCGCGGATCGCCTCGGCGACGTCGACGCCACCGACCTCGACGGTCGGGGCCTGGGGGTCGGTGCCGACGTGCAGCGGGATGTCCCGCGCGGCCTGCGCCACCGCCGCGGTGTCCTTCAGGTCGATCCCCCGCTCCAGGCACCACCAGCACACGGCCCGGTACATCGCGCCGGTGTCGAGGTACGCCAGCCCGAGCCGGCGGGCCACCTCCCGCGACACGCTCGACTTGCCGGAGCCGGACGGCCCGTCGACCGCGACGACGACACGGCGGTGCTGCGCTGGCACGCGGATCTCCTCGGGAGTCAGGACGGGTGGGACGGCCGACAGGCCCCCGCCGAGGGTAGTCGAGGCCCGGCGCTACGGTGACCGGCGTGACCGCGGACGACGTCGTCGAGGCCCTGGGGTTCGCGGTCGAGCTGGTCGAGGACTGCGGCCGCCTCGCCGAGCAGCGGCAGGCGACGGTCGTCGAGGAGCGCAAGGACCAGCCCCGGCTCAGCGGCGCCGTCGTCACCGCCGTGGACGTCGAGCTCGAGCGCCGCATCGACGCGGCCGTCGCCGCCCGCTACCCCGCCGATGCGTTCGTCGGCGAGGAGTACGCCGACCGGCCGGGCACGAGCGGGCGCACCTGGCACGTCGACCCGGTCGACGGCACGCTCAACTACGCGCGCCGGCTCGGCCCCTGGTCCGTCGTCCTGTCGGCCTGGCGTGACGGGCTCTGCGAGCTCGTCGCGGTCCGCACGCAGGGGGTCACGTACACGGCGGTCAGGGGCGGCGGCGCGCGGCGGGACGGGGCTCCCCTCGTCGTCCCGGCGGGCGCCCCGGAGGCGGGCGGCATCGTGCGGGTGCCCGCGGCCCTGGCCCGGGCCGCGGCCCGCGCCGGCTGGCTGGCCCGCTCGGTCGACAGCTCGGCCACCGAGCTCTGTCAGGTCGCCGACGGGCGGGCCGTCGGAACCGTGCGACTCTCCGGGCACCCGCGCGACCTGCACGGCCCGGCACTGCTCGTCGAGGAGGCCGGCGGCACCGTCACCGACCTGGACGGCAGGCCGTGGACGGCGTCCAGCACCGGTCTCGTCGTCGCCGCTCCCGGAGCCCACGCCGAGCTGCTCGACCTCGTCCCACGCGCCACCGCGTCCTGACCGCGTCCTACCCGTGCACCGTCCACCCGCGCTCGCGCAGCGCGGTCTCGAGCCGCTCGCGGGCGGCAGGCAGCACCGACAGCTCGGCCAGACCGACGGGCTGCCCGGGTGAGTGCTCCAGGTGCAGGTCCTCGAGGTTGACGCCGACCTCGCCCATGTCGGAGAACAGCCGCCCGAGCTGACCCGGTCGGTCCGGGACGACCACCGTGACGGTCGCGTACGCCGTCGGCGCGCTGCCGTGCTTGCCCGGGATCCGGGCGTAGCCGTCGTTCCCGGCGGCGATCGTGCGGGCGAGCGCCGCGCGGGCGCCGGGCGCCCCGCCGTCCGCGTCGTGGGCCAGGGCCTCCAGCGCCGCGACCACCTCGTCGAGGTCGGCGCGCAGCGCCTTCAACACCGACAGCACCGGCCCGGCGTTCGCCCCGAGAATCTGCACCCACAGCCCCGGGTCGCTGGCGGCGATGCGGGTGACGTCGCGCAGCCCCTGGCCGGCGAGGTCCACGGCGGACGCCGGGGCGTCGCGCAGGCGCGCCGCCACGAGGCTCGCGGCCACCTGCGGCACGTGCGAGACCAGGGCGACGGCCTCGTCGTGCGCCTCGGCGTCCAGCAGCACGGGCGTGGCGCCGAGCGAGAGCACGAGGTCGCGCACCGCCTCGAGCGCGGGACCGGCCTCGCCGGTGAGCACCCACGGACGGCCGACGAACAGGTCGCCGCGGGCGGCCGCCGCCCCCGAGCGCTCCCGTCCGGCGAGCGGGTGGCCCGGCACGTAGCGGGTGACGTCCGCGCCGGCGGCGGCCACCTTCCCCAGCGGCCCCGCCTTGACGCTCGCCACGTCGGTGACGACCGCCTCCGGCCACGTGGCGAGCTCGAGCGCGACGACCTCGGCGGTGACGTCCGGCGGCGCGGCCACCACGACCAGCGCCGGTGGTGCCTCGTCGGGCGCCGGCAGCCGCCCGGCGCCGAGGTCACGGGCCAGGGCCAGTGCGGACGGCGAGGGGTCGGCGAGCACGACGTCGACGCCGCGGGACGCCAGCCCGATACCGACGCTGGCCCCGAGCAGTCCCACACCGACGACGCGCACCGGTCCACGGGTGCGGGCGGGGGCAGTGGTCACAGGGCCCTCACTGCGCCAGGTCGCGCCGCAGCGCCTCGGCCCCGCGCAGGTACACGTGCTGGACGCCGGAGCGGGGAGCGTCCATCTCGGCGTGCGCCATCAGCCGGACGACGCGCGGCATCGCGCCGGGGACGTCGATCTCGACCGTGCAGAGCAGCGGCACGTCCCCGAGGCCGAGCTCGCGGGCGGCCAGGGCGGGGAACTCGCTGCGCAGGTCCGCCGTGCAGGTGAAGAGCATGGAGATGAGGTCGTCGGTGTGCAGGTCGTTGGCCCGCAGGACGGCCGTCACCAGCTCACGGGTGCGCTCGAGCAGGTGCTCCCGCTCGTCGACGTCCAGCTGGATCGCCCCGCGGATCGCCCGTACCGGCACTGCGACCTCCCTCTCCTGCTCTCGCGCCAGGCTAGCCGCGGTCCCGTGGGGTGAGATGACATGCCCGCATCTCGGACCGCCTCATAGTCCGGCGTCGGTGAGGAGCGCGCTCAGCTCCTCGCGGGTCAGCGCCCGGGTCCTCCCCGGCTTGAGGTCGCCGAGCGCGACCGGGCCGACCCGGGTGCGCACGAGACGGGTGACCGGGTGCCCGACCTCCGCCAGCAGCCGGCGGACGACGTGCTTGCGGCCCTCGTGGACGACCAGCTCGACCATGGTGCGGCCCGCGGCCCGGTCGACCACCCGGAACGAGTCGACGGCGACGGGACCGTCCTCGAGCTGGACACCCTCCCGCAGGCGCCTGCCCACGTCGCGGGCCGGCATCCCCTCGACCTCGGCCAGGTAGGTCTTGCGGACGCCGAACGAGGGGTGCTGGAGCCGGTGGGCCAGGTCGCCGTCGTTGGTCAGCAGCAGCAGGCCTTCGGTGTCGGCGTCCAGCCGGCCGACGTGGAAGAGGCGCTCCGCGCGGCCACCCACGATGTCGGCGAGCGACGGCCGCCCCTGCGGGTCGTGCATCGTCGACACCACGCCGCGCGGCTTGTTCAGCGCCAGGTAGGTGCGGCTGTCGTCGAGCTGGAGGCGGATACCGTCGACCGTGACGACGGCGCGCCGCGGGTCGACCCGCACGCCGAGCTCGGTGACGACGTGGCCGTCGACGGTGACGCGCCCCGCGGCGATGAGCTCCTCGCAGACCCGGCGTGAGCCGATGCCCGCCTGGGCCAGCACCTTCTGCAGGCGCACGCCGTCCGGGTCGTGGACGTCGACCGGCGGGGCCGGCGGCGTCCGCGGACGGCGAGGAGGTCGCTCCGGCCGCTGGGCCGGGCGCCGGCGCGGCGCTGGGGTCACCGGTCCGCCCCCAGCTCGTCGAGGACGTCGACGTCCGGCAGGTAGGGCGCCAGCGGCGGCAGCTCGTCCAGCCCGGTGAGGCCCATCCGCTCGAGGAAGTAGCTCGTGGTGCGGTAGAGCACCGCACCCGACTCGCCGTCCTGCCCGGCCTCCTCGACCAGCCCGCGCGCGGTGAGCGTGCGCATCACGCCGTCCACGTTGACCCCCCGGATCGCCGAGACCCGGGCGCGGCTGACCGGCTGCCGGTAGGCGACCACCGCGAGCGTCTCGAGCGCGGCCTGGGTGAGGCGGGCGGTCTGCCCGTCGCGCACGAAGCGCTGCACGACCGGCGCGACGTCGGGTCGGCTGAAGACACGCCAGCCGCCGGCGACCTCGCGCAGCTCGAAACCGCGCTGCTGCTCGGCGTACTCGTCGGCGAGCGCGGTGAGCAACGCCTCCACCCGCTCGACCGGCAGCACGAGCGCGGACGCCAGCTGCAGCGTCGGGACCGGCTCGTCGACCACCATGAGCACTGCCTCCAGGGCGGCGCGGGCACCGCCGGGGACGACGTCGAGGTCGAGGCCCTCCTCCACCGGGTCCTCGCCTCGCGCGGCCTGCTCGGTCACGGCTGCACCTCCTCGAACTCGTCGCCGGTCTGCACGTCACCGCTCTCGCTGCCCGTCCAGCGCACCGACAGCTCGGCGAGCGCCTCCGCCTGGTCGAAGGCCACCGCACCGTCCCGGAACAGCTCCAGCAGCGCGAGGAACCTGGCCACGACGACCATCGTGCTCCCGGCGTCCGAGACCAGCTGCCGGAAGCTCGAGGTGCGCGCCCGGCGCAGGCGGTCGGCGATCACCTGGGCCTGCTCGCGGACGCTGACCGGCGGGGCGTGCAGGTGGCTCAGGCTGACCCCGGGCGGCTCCGGACGCGGCGCGAGGGCGCGCGCCGCGGCCGCGGCCAGCTGCTCCGGCGTCGTGCTCATGACGAGCTCGGGCAGCAGGTTCGCCAGGTGCGGCTCGAGCGGCACCGCGCGGGGGAAGCGGCGCCCCTCGGTCGCGAGGCGCTCGGCGAACGACCCGGCGACCTCCTTGTAGGCCCGGTACTGCAGCAGCCGCGCGAACAGCAGGTCGCGCGCCTCCAGCAGCGCCAGGTCCTCGTCGTCGTCCACCTCGCCCGACGGCAGCAGCCGGGCCGCCTTGAGGTCCAGCAGCGTCGCGGCGACGAGGAGGAACTCGCTGGCCTGCCCGAGGTCCCAGCCGCCGTCGGAGAAGGAGCGGATGTGGGCGACGAACTCGTCGGTCACCGTCGCGAGGGCGACCTCGGTGATGTCGAGCTTGTGCTTGGAGATGAGCGACAGCAGCAGGTCGAACGGGCCGCTGAAGTTCTCGAGGTGCACCTCGAACGAGCGGCCACCGGGGCTGCCGAGCCCCTCGTCAGGCGGCGTCGCCACGGGCGACGAGCTCGCGGGCGAGCTGTCGATAGGCCTCGGCACCCGCGTGCGTGGAGGCGTAGGAGGTGATCGGCTCGGCGGCCACCGAGGCGTCCGGGAACTTCACCGTGCGCCCGATCACCGTGTGGAAGACCTGGTCACCGAACGCCTCGACCACGCGGGCCACCACCTCGCGGCTGTGCAGCGTGCGCGCGTCGTACATCGTCGCGAGGATGCCGTCGACCTGCAGCCGCGGGTTCAGCCGGTCCTGCACCTTCTCGATGGTCTCCACCAGCAGGGCGACGCCCCGCAGCGCGAAGAACTCGCACTCCAGCGGGATCACCACGCCGTGCGCGGCGGTCAGCGCGTTGACCGTGAGCAGTCCCAGGGACGGCTGGCAGTCGATGAGGATGACGTCGTAGTCGTCGACCAGCGGCCGCAGCACCCGGGCCAGCACCATCTCGCGGGCCACCTCGCCGACCAGCTGCACCTCGGCCGCCGACAGGTCGATGTTGGCGGGCAGCAGGTCGAGGTTCTCCACACCCGTGGTCCGGACGACGTCGCGGACGTCGGTGTGGCGGTCCATCAGCAGCGAGTACACGGTGAGGTCGAGCTCGTGCGGGTTCGACCCCAGGCCGACCGACAGGGCGCCCTGCGGGTCGAAGTCCACGAGCAGCACCTTCCGCCCGTACTCCGCGAGGGCGGCGCCCAGGTTGATCGTCGTGGTCGTCTTGCCCACGCCGCCCTTCTGGTTGCACATCGCGATGATCCGGGCAGGACCGTGACCGGCCAGCGGCGGCGGCTCCGGGAAGTCGGGCATCGGGCGGCCGGTGGGGCCGACCGTCTCGCCGGCAGGCGCCACGGTGGTGTCGCTGCTCACGGGCGTTCTCGTCTCCTGCGGGACGTCGGCGTCGGGTCCCGCCGACCCTACCCCAGCGGCCGGGTCGGCTCGGGGAGGCGGCGAGGTGTCAGCGGGCGCGGGGATGGGCCGCCGCGTACACCTCGCGCAGCGTGTCGGCGGTGACCAGCGTGTACACCTGTGTGGTGGTCACCGAGGCGTGGCCGAGCAGCTCCTGCACGACCCGGACGTCGGCCCCTCCCTCGAGCAGGTGCGTGGCGAAGGAGTGCCGCAGCGTGTGCGGGGAGACGGTCGACCCCAGGCCCGCCCGCTCGGCCGCGTGCCGCAGCACCGCCCAGGCGCTCTGCCGCGACAGTCGGCCGCCGCGGGCGTTGAGGAAGACCGCCGGGGTGCCGCGGCCGCCCGCCGCCAGCACCGGACGGCCCCGGACGAGGTAGGCCTGCAACGCCTCGACGGCGTACGAGCCGAGCGGCACGAGGCGCTGCTTGCTGCCCTTGCCGGTCAGCCGAAGGGTCGGCGGGCCGTCGGTGGTGAGCACGTCGTCCACGTCCAGCCCGACGGCCTCGCTGATCCGGGCGCCGGAGCCGTACAGCACCTCCAGCAGGGCGCGGTCCCGCAGCGAGGCCGGGGTGTCCCCCACCGACGAGGCCTCGAGCAGCCGCGTGACGGCGTCCACGCTCACCGCCTTGGGGAGGCGGCGGGGAGGTGTCGGCGGGCGCACCTCCCGCGCCGGGTCGGATGCCGTGGCGCCCTCCAGCGCGAGGAACCGGTGCAGCCCGCGGACCGCGACGACGGTGCGGGCCGCGGACGACGCCGACAGCGCCGGCCGGTCGTCCTCGCCGGTGCGGATCGCCGCCAGGACGGCGGCGACGTCCGCCTCCACGACGTCGGACGGCGCGCGGCGGCCGAGCGAGTGCAGGAACGCGGCGTAGCGGTCGAGGTCACGGCGATAGGCCGCGAGGGTGTTGGCGGACAGCCCCCGCTCCACCGCGAGGTGCTCGAGGTACCCCGACAGCGCGCGGTCCAGCGCGGTGCCCGTCGCCGGCACGGTCAGGCGAGCACCTCGCTCAGGCCCACCCACTCCATCCCGTGGGCCTCCGCGACCGGTGCGTACGTGACGTGCCCGCCGTGCGTGTTCAGCCCGAGGCCCAGGGCGTGGTCGGCCCGCAGGGCGCTCTGCCAGCCCCGGTCGGCGAGCTCGAGGGCGTACGGCATGGTCACGTTGGTCAGGGCGTAGGTCGACGTGTGCGGGACGGCGCCGGGCATGTTGGCCACGCAGTAGAAGACCGAGTCGTGCACCTCGTACGTGGGCTCGGCGTGCGTCGTGGGCCGGGAGTCCTCGAAGCAGCCGCCCTGGTCGATGGAGATGTCGACGAGCACGCTGCCGGGCTTCATCCGCGCCACCAGCTCGTTCGGCACCAGCTTGGGCGCCCGGGCTCCCGGCACCAGGACCGCGCCGATGACCATGTCGGCGTCCAGGACGGCCTTCTCGATCTCGTAGGTGTTGCTCGCGACCGTCTGGCAGTGGCCCTGGTAGATCGCGTCGACCTGGCGCAGGCGGGCCACGTTCTTGTCGAGCAGCAGCACCTCTGCCTGCATGCCGAGCGCGATGACCGCGGCGTTGTAGCCCGCCACCCCGGCACCGATCACGACCACCTTGGCGGCGTAGGTGCCGGGGACCCCGCCCATGAGGATCCCCCGGCCGCCCTGGGCCCGCATGAGGGTGTGCGCGCCGACCTGCGGGGCGAGGCGGCCCGCCACCTCGCTCATCGGGGCCAGCAGCGGCAGCGAGCGGTCGGGGAGCTCGACCGTCTCGTAGGCGATCGCGGTGACGCGGCGTGCGACGAGCTCCTCGGTCAGCGCCTTGTCGGCGGCCAGGTGCAGGTAGGTGAAGAGCACCTGGCCCTCGCGCATCCGGTGGTACTCCTCCGCCACCGGCTCCTTGACCTTGAGCACCAGGTCGGCGTGCGCCCACACGTCGTCGGCGGTGGGCAGGACGCGCGCCCCGGCGGCGACGTAGTCGTCGTCGGTGATGGACGACCCGGCTCCCGCGCGGGTCTCGACGACGACGTCGTGCCCGTGCCGCGTGAGCTCGTGGACCCCGGCCGGGGTGGCGGCCACCCGGTACTCGTTGTTCTTGACCTCACGCGGGATGCCGATCTTCACGCCGGTCACTCTAGTGTCGCGCGCGTCACGTGCCCGCTCCGACGCCGCAGGAGACCGCATGCCCTTCGTCCCGTACGCCCGGACCCCCGGACGAGCCGTTCTGCAGGTGCTCGTCGACGTCCTCGTCGTCGTCTGGGTGTGGGTGTGGGTGCGCGCCGGGCTCGCCGTCCGCGACGCGACGCTCGCGCTGGCCCAACCCGGGCTGCAGCTGGAGGCGGGGGCGCAGGACGTCGCGGGCAGCCTCGCCGACGCCGGCGGGGTGGCCGGCGGGGTGCCGCTCGTCGGCGACGAGCTGGCCGGCCCGTTCGTCTCGGCCGGCGAGGCCGCCTCGGCGATCGCCGCGGCCGGACGACGGCAGGCCGAGGTGGTGCAGGACCTGTCGGTGCTGCTGGGGGTCGTGGTGGCCGCCGTCCCGGTGCTGGTGGTCGTCGGCGTGTGGCTGCCGCTGCGCGTCCGGTTCACGCGCCGGGCGTCGGCCGCCCAGCGGCTGGTCGACTCCGGCGCCGACCTCGACCTCTTCGCCCTGCGGGCGCTGGCGAACCAGCCGATGCACCGGCTGGCCCGGGTCAGCGACGACCCGGTGCGGGCCTGGCGCGAGGGTGACGCGCGCACGGTGCGCGCCCTCGCCGTCCTCGAGCTCGCCGACGCGGGCCTGCGGCCCCCGCCGCTGGCAGGATCGACGCCGTGACCGACTCCCCCGACGTCGCCTTCGTGCTGGGAGGCGGCGGGCTGCTGGGGGCCAGCGAGGTCGGCCAGCTGCTGGCTCTGGGAGAGGCCGGCATCACCCCCGACCTGGTGCTGGGCACCAGCGTCGGCGCGATCAACGGGGCCGTCGTCGCGGCCGAGCCGGGCCCCGCGGCGGTGCAGGACCTCCGGGAGATGTGGACGTCGCTCTCGCGCAGCGCGGTGTTCGGCGGCTCGCCGGTGCAGCAGCTGCGGATGGCGGCCCGCACGCGCACCGCGCTGCACGCGCCGGACCCCTTGCGCGACCTGCTGACCGAGCGCCTCGGCGACGTCCTGCTCGAGGAGCTGCCCGTGCCGTTCCAGTGCGTCGCGGCCAGCATCGAGCGCGCCGAGGAGCACTGGTTCACCACCGGGCCCGCCGTGGACGCCGTGCTGGCCTCGTGCGCGGTGCCGGGCCTGTTCCCTCCGGCGGTGGTCGACGGCGAGCACTTCCTCGACGGCGGCATCGTCGACTCGGTGCCGCTCGGCCGGGCCGTCGCCCTCGGCGCGCGCTCCGTGTACGTCCTGCACGTCGGCCGCCTCGAGCGCCCCCTCACCGCCCCGACCCGGCCGTGGGAGGTCGCGATGGTGGCGCTGGAGGTGGCGCGGCGGCACCGCTTCCTGCGCGACCTGGCCGCGGTCCCCGGCGACGTCCGGGTGCACGTGCTGCCGACCGGCGAGGAGACCGCGCCGCTGGCGGTGCTGCGGTACCGCAGCACCGGGGCGGTCGAGCGGCGCATCGAGTCGGCCCGCGCCGCGTCGGCCGCCTACCTCGCCGCGCAGGACCTACGGTGAGGCTGCCGCCGCGCTGGCTGCGCCGCGCGGTGCTCGCCCCCGCGGTCGTCGTGCTCACCCTGCTGCTGCTGACGACGGCGCCGCTGTGGCTCCTCGTCGTCGCGGCCCTGTCGCCGCTGCTGCCGGGGCCGCGCTGGCGGCTGCTGCGGGTGACGTGGATCGTCGTCGTCCACCTCGTGCTCGAGTCCCTGCTCCTGCTGGCGCTCTTCGGGCTGTGGCTCGGCGCGGGCTTCGGCCGCGCGCTCCGCGACCCGGGGCTCGAGCGCGCCCACTACGCGCTGGTCCGCCGCTACCTGTCGCTGATGTTCGCCGAGGCCCAGCGCGTGCTCGGCCTGGAGGTGGCCGTCGAGGGTCCGGAGCCGACGGCCTTCGACGGCAGGCCGCTGGTCGTGTTCAGCCGTCACGCGGGGCCGGGTGACTCCTTCCTCGTGGTGCACGCGCTGATGAACTGGTACGGCCGCGAGCCGCGGATCGTCCTCAAGGACACGCTGCAGTGGGACCCGGCCGTCGACGTCCTGCTGAACCGCCTGCCGAACCTGTTCATCCGCCCCGGGACGCGGGGGCTCGACGTCCAGGTCGCCGAGCTGGCCGCCGACCTGGACGACGACGACGCGTTCGTGATCTTCCCGGAAGGCGGCAACTTCACCGCCCACCGGAGGGCCCGGTCGATCGCCCGGCTCCGCGAGAAGGGGATGCTGGAGGAGGCCGAGAAGGCCGAGCGGATGCGGCACGTCCTCGCCCCCCGCCCGGGCGGCGTGACCGCGGCGCTGGCCGCCGGGGACGGCGCCGACGTGGTGTGGGTGGCCCACAGCGGCCTGGACCACCTCATCGGCGTCGCCGACGTCTGGCGGGCCCTGCCGACCGACGTGGTCGTGCGGATGCGCTGGTGGCAGGTGCCCGCCCACCAGGTGCCCGACGGCCGGGACGCGCAGGTCGACTGGCTCTACACCTGGTGGGCCCGGATCGACGACTGGGTCGGCGAGCAGCGCACCGGCTGACGGGCTCAGCCGTTCTTGCGGATCCGGAACACCAGGACGCCGCCCGCCTCCTCGCTGAACAGCAGCTCGTTGCCGGTGGACTCGGCCCACGCCGGGATGTCGCTCAGCGCCCCGCGGTCGGTGGCCTGGACCTCGAGCACCTGGCCGGGCTGGAGCCGCCGCATCGCCTTGGTGGCCGCCATCACCGGCATCGGGCACATCAGGTGCCGGGCGTCGACGACCTGGTCGGCGGTGGACTCGGACATCAGTGGCCTCCTCAGGTGAACAGCGTGACGTTGGCGCCGCGCGCGTGCGCCATGAAGGCTGCGGCGCCGCCGAACTCGACACCCTCGACGAAGTCGTCCGGCCCGTAGCCGAAGACGTCGACGGTCATCTGGCAGGCGATCAGTCGCACGTCCATCTCGCGGGCGGACTCCAGCAGCTCACCGACGGTCGCGACGTTGTGCCTGCGGAAGCGCGACCGCATCATCCGGGAGGCCAACGACACCATCCCGGGCAAGGCGGTGACGATGTCGGGCACCGGCACGGGCATCGGCATCGCCGGATTGCCGACCGGGTCGACGCGCAGCCTGGTCTCGGCGTCCTTGCGGATGATGTCCAGGCCGTAGAACGTGAAGAAGACGGCCGTGTCCATCCCGATGGCCGCCGCGGCGTTGGCCAGGATCAGCGGCGGGTAGGCCCAGTCCAGGGTGCCCTTGGAGGCGATGATCGCGGCGCGGGACGCGCCCGGGTCGTGGCGGGCGGCAGCGGCCAGCTCTTCGCGGACGAGGCGGCGGACGTCGTCCTCGGTCAGGCCGGCCGGGGGCGCCGTGCCGGCGGTTCCTGCAGCATGCGTGGGCGCGGTCTCAGTGGACATCGGCGGGCACCTCCTGGGGTGGGGGGACGGCGGGCTCCTGGACGCTGCGGGCACGCTGGCGAGCCGACCGCGCGGTGTGGTCGGCGCGTTCGGCCCACCACGTGGCGACACCGCCGAGCCGGGCAGCGCGGGCGCGATGGAGTGCTGCCCAGCCGTCGGCGTGCCCGGCGAGCCAGTGCAGGACGGCGGCGGCGTCCTGGCGGAGCAGCGCGGTCAGGACGAGGCGCCGATCCCCCATCCGGACGGCCAGGCCGAGGGTCCGGGCGGCCTCGGCGAGGTCCGCCCGCGTCAACGCCACCCCGCTGCGGGACGGCGTCAGCGCGGCGTCGACCCAGGCCGGGACCGGGTCGTCGGCCGCGAGTGGCGGTGCGGCGTCCCGCAGGACGGCCGGCAACCCGACGGGCGCCGTCGCGCCGGGCAGTCCCTCGGCCTCGGCCAGCAGCACGTCCACGAGGAGCCCCGCCCACGCGGCGGCGGGTCCCCGCGGGTCGAGGGCCGCGACGGCGTCGGCGAACACGGGGACCCAGGGCAGCAGGTGCTCGTCCAGCAGCGCCCGGCGCGACTGGCGTCGCAGGGCCGACGCGGCGGCATCGGCCTCGGCGGCCTCGGCGTCCGCGAGCGCGGCGTACAGGCCGAGCAGCGCCGCGAGGTGGTCCGGCTCGGCGGGCACGTCGAGGCGCAGGGCCCGCCAGAAACCGGCGACCCGCTCGCGGGCGACACCGCCGAGCATGCCCTCCGGACCGGTCCACAGCGAGGCGTACGGCGGCAGGTGCAGCCCGAACACCTCCCAGTGGTCGGCCGGCCGCGTCGGCGGCAGACCCAGGCTGTGCGCGACCCGGACGTGCGCGTCGTCCGGCGGCTCGCACAGCACCGCCAGGGCGCGCACCACCTCGGTCGCCGGCCGGACGTCAGTGCTCGGCATCGGCACTCCTGGAGGCAGCCACCGGCTCGGGCAGCCGGAACACGTCACGTCCCGGCTTGAGCGGACGCATCAGCCAGTAGGGACGGCGCGTGCCGTCCGGCGAGTGCTCCGCGGCGGGGCGGGTGCGCGCCATCCACCGCCGGTAGACCTCTCGGGCCCGGGCCAGGTCGACGGCCACGTCGCCGTAGGAGTCCGACGGCTCGGCCGGGCGCACCCGCACCGCCTGGTGCCAGCAGTGCTGACCCGACACCGGGTCCGGGTGCACCGGGAACGTGAGGTTCTGGTGCACGCCGACGTCGGTCCACCAGATGCGCCGGGTGTCCGGGTCCGAGGAGGTGTAGGGCGCGATGCCGCGCAGCCGGCGCAGGGTGCGCCGCGGGCCCTCGCGGAGCAGGTCGACCGTCGCCATCACCTGGTCGGCCGCGTGGTCCTGGAGCTTCCAGCGGCCCATGTGGTGGCTGCAGGCCACGACCCCGGGCCGGATGCCCTCGGTCACCCAGGCCCGCACGACGAAGTGCCCGATCTCGGTCTCGACGCGGACGAGGTCCCCGGTGCCGACGCCGAGCCGGGACGCGTCGGACGGGTGGACCCACAACGGGTTGGTGTGCGCGAGCTCGTTGAGCCACGAGGCGTTCGCCCCTCGGGTGTGGATCTGGGTGGGCAGCCGGAAGGTGGAGATGAGGACCATCTCGTTCTCGGCGAGCTCGTCGGGGTGCACGTGGCTGCGGATGTACGTGGGGACGGCGTACTCGTCCCAGCCCCAGGACGCCAGCGTCGGTGACCAGAACTCCAGCCTCCCGCTGGGCGTCGGGAACCCGCGGCGGGCGACTCCGTCGACGAGGACGCCGACCGGCCGGCGCCCCTGCTCGTCGGGCTCCGGCGTCCCCATCGGGACGACGTTCGCCGCGGGCACCGCGGGGACGGCGGAGTAGACCCGGCCCGCCGGGTCGACCACGGAGTCGGCCAGCTCGGCCTCCGGCACGGGGTCCTCGAAGACCTGCCCGACCCGCTCGGCGACCTCGAAGGCCCCGTACCGGCGCATGTACTCCAGCGGGGTGAGCCCCTCGGCCGCGGCCGCCTGCGGCAGGCCGGGCACGGAGTGGGCGAACATCCAGCCGTAGTACTCGTCGACGGTGAGCCGGGTGCCCGGCTGCTGCCGGGACTCGTGGTGGCGGCGGATGCCGAGCGAGCCGTCCGGGTCGATGCGCCACGACAGCTCGATCCAGAACTCGTTCTCCTCCCACACCGAGCCGGGGTTCACCGCGCGGGTGTCCTCCACGTGCTCGCCGGCCCGCTCGCGGGCGGCGCGCAGGACGGGCTGCCGGAACCCGATCCACTGCCCGCCGTACTGCTCGTAGGAGTGGACGTCGTGCCGCTCGGGCCCCAGCCCCATCGGCAGGACGTAGTCGGCGAAGAAGGCGGTCTCGCTCCACGTCGGAGTGAGCGCGACGTGCAGGCCCACGAGCCCGGGGTCGCTGAGCGCCTCGACCCAGGTCATGCCGTCCGGGTTCGTCCAGACCGGGTTGTACACGCGGGTGAAGTAGACGTCGAGAGTGCCTCGGCCGTCGAGCAGGAAGTGCGGCAGCAGGTAGGACAGCTCGTTGAGGGCGAGCGGGAACTCCTGCGGCCAGGTGAGGTCGTTCCACTCCGGCGGGTGCGGCGGGACGTGGATCGGGCGGGGCACGTACTTGTTCCACGCGTTCGGGTAGGTGCCGCCCTCGGTGGCGACGGCGCCGAGCAGCGCGTTGAGCAGGAACAGGCAGCGCGAGACCTGCCAGCCGCCGAGGTTCCCGGCCGCAGCGGAGCGCCAGCTGTGCGTCGCCAGGCGGGTCCCGGCCCCGGCGACCAGCTCGGCCAGCCGGCGGACGTCGTCCACCTCCACGCCGGCCTCGCGCGCGGCGGCCTCCGGTGTCCACTCGGCGTACAGCTCCCCGAGCACCCCTTCGAAGGCCTCGAACGTCGGCTCGTCCCCGGGTCGGGTGTGCCGCAGGTAGTCCTCCCAGTTCCACCACCGGCGGACGAACTCCCGGTCGTAGGCACCGGTTCGGATCAGGTGGGCGGCGACCGCCAGGAGGAGCGCGGCCTCCGATCCCGGCCGCGGGGACAGCCACAGGTCGGCGTGGGTGGCGGTGTTCGAGAGGCGGGTATCCAGGACGATGAGCTTGGCGCCACGGGCGCGGGCGTCGACGATCCGCTGGGCGTGCGGGTTGAAGTAGTGGCCGGACTCCAGGTGCGAGCTGACCAGCAGCATGACGTCGGCGCCGGCGTGGTCCGGGCTGGGTCGGTCGATGCCCATCCAGAAGTGGTAGCCGGCGCGGGCTCCGCTGGAGCAGACGTTGGTGTGGGAGTTGTGCCCGTCGACGCCCCAGCTGGCGAGGACCCGCTCGGTGAAGCCGTCCTCCCCGGGCCGGCCCACGTGGTACATCACGGCATTGCGGCGTCCACCGGTGATCGCGGCCCGGATCCGGGCCGCGATGTCGTCGAGCGCCTCGTCCCAGCTGACCGGCTCCCACCGCCCCTCGCCTCGTTCACCCGCCCGCCGCAGCGGCTGCAGGATGCGGTCGGGGTCCGTGACCTGCTTCAGCGTGGCAGGGCCCTTGGCGCAGTTGCGCCCTCGGGAACCGGGGTGCTCCGGGTTGCCCTCGAATTTGCGGACCTGGAGGGTGTCCCGGTCCACGTAGGCCAGCAGACCGCAGGCCGACTCGCAGTTGAAGCACGTCGTCGGCACGAGCATGTAGCGCCGCTCGACGCGCTCGGGCCACGCCCGGGAGTCGAGCTCGACCCAGGAGTCCCAGCGCTCCTTGGGCGGGAACGCCGCCAGGTGCACGCGGCTGGCACCGGGGTAGAACGTCTCGCCGCGGGCGAGCGTCTCCTCCCGGGCGGCGCGCACCCTCTCCTCGAGCTGTTCCAGCCTCTGGGTGGCCTGCGACGTCATCGGCGCGTCTCCACTTTCGGTAGCCCCCGGTCGGTCATGCCAGGGGGACGGCCTGGCCGGCCTGGACGTAGGCGTGCTCGTGGGCCGCCAGCCCGAGGAGCGCGAGCGGCGCGACCCACCAGCCGAGCCACGGCGCGAGCAGCCCGGCCGCCACGCCGGCAACCCCCACCGTGAAGAACACCCGGTAGCGACCGGAGGTCATCTCGTGCGCCGCCAGGCGGGCGTGCGCGGTGACGTGGGCGGTCGACACCTCGCCGGCCACGAGCAGCAGGTGCACGGCCGCGGCCCCGGCGAGCACGGGGCCGGCCTCGGCGACGAACGGTGCCAGCACGGCCGAGCCCGCGAGCACCGCCTGCACCAGCAGGTGCGGCGCCAGCAAGGGGCTCTGCCACAGGTCGCGCGCGGTCGCCTGGGCGAACAGGTACGCGGTGTAGACCGCGGTCATCGCGGCCAGCGGTGCACCCGCCAGGCCCAGCCACCGCGGCACCGCCTCCCACCCGAGGAGCGCGGAGAGCAGGTGGACGCCGAGCACGCCGGCGAACGCGGTCAGGACGACCCCTCCGCGCACGAGCCAGCTGCGCCACTGCGGCCGGGTCAGGACGAAGTAGAAGCGCTCGGGGTGCTCGAGGTCGGCGACGAGCAGCCCTGCGGTGAGCGCCAGGAAGGTCGCGGACAGCAGCGGGGCGCCCCACAGCCACAGCGCTCCGTCCCAGGCGACGACGCCGGTGACGGCCAGGGCCAGGGCGACGAGGTAGGCACCGGCGGCGACCGACTTCGTCGCGGTGTACAGGCTGACCCGCCAGTCCCACGGCATCCGGTGGGCCACGTCGTAGGACACCACCGCAGCCGCGCTGCTGCTGGCCCGGCCGGGGCTGCCCGAGTGCACCACCTGGTGGCCCGTCGCCTGCTCGGCCCACGCGTACGTCCCCTCGGGCCGGCGCGCCGCCAGCGGGTCGAGCGTCAGAGCGCTGGCGCCCTTGTAGAACAGCTTCGGCCGGGTGTTCTTCTCGGGCCGCCGGACCGTGACCGGCTCCCGGGCGACGGCGCGGGCGACCGCGGACTCGGGGTCGTCGAGGTCGCCGACGAGGATGGCCCCGGTCGGGCAGACCGTCACGCACGCCGGCTCGAGGCCGACCTCGAGGCGGTGGGCGCAGAAGTTGCACTTCTCCGCGCAGTGGTCCTCGGGGTTGATGAAGATCGCGTCGTAGGGGCATGCCGCCATGCACGCCTTGCAGCCGATGCAGCTGCCCTTGTCGAAGTCGACGATGCCGTCGGGGCGCACGTACATGGCGCTGGTCGGGCAGGCCGCGACGCAGGGCGCGTCCTCGCACTGGTTGCACCGGGTCACCTGGAAGGCCCGTCGCGCCTGGGGCCAGGTGCCGACGTCCACCGACTTCACGTACGTGCGGGACACCGAGACCGGGACCTCGTTCTCGGACTTGCAGGCGGTGGTGCAGGCGTGGCAGCCGATGCACCTGGTGTGGTCGACGACCTTCCCGTACCGGGGGGACGGCCGACCGACAGCCGGCATGGGGAGGTCCACGGTCGCCATCGCCTGCTCCTACTCCACAGTGGCGGGGGTCAGCACGCGGGCCCGCTCGGCGACGCTCGCGCACACGATGTCACACAGCCTCTCCACCGTCGGGTCCCCGATCCGGTACAGGACGCTGCGACCGGCTCGACGGCGGGCCACGATGCCGCCTGCGGCGAGGCGCACGAGGTGCTGTGACGCGTTGGCGACCGTGACCCCGGCGACGGCCGCGATCTCGCCGACCGACGTCTCGCCGCGCTCGTGCAGCACGCTGAGCAGCCGCAACCGGGTGGGGTCCCCGAGGAGGGAGAAGCGGCGCGCCGCTTCCTCGAGAACGGCCTCGGGAACCATGGACAGACGCTAGGTCTCAAGCGTTCAATCGGTCAAGCAAATACTCAGATTGCCGCACGGACCGCCCAGGAGGCACCCCTGATGGACCTCGAGCTCTTCCCCACCCCCGGACTCGGCGACGCCAGCTACCTGCTCGTCTCCGGCGACGAGGCGGTCGTCGTCGACCCGCAGCGGGACGCCTGGCGCTTCTCCCGGGCCGCGAGAGCCCGCGGGGTGACGGTCCGCGGCGTCCTCGAGACGCACGTTCACAACGACTACGTGTCGGGCGCGCACGAGCTGCGCGACGACTGGGGGGCCGAGCTCTACCTCCCCGCCGGCGGCCGCTACGCCTTCCCGCACACCGCGATGGCGGACGGCGACGAGCTGACCGTCGGCGACCTGCGCCTCACCGCGCTGCACACCCCGGGGCACACGCCCGAGCACCTGTCGTGGCTCGTGAGCTCGGGTGACTCGCCGGTGGCGGTGTTCACCGGGGGCAGCCTGCTGGTCGGCAGCGCCGGGCGCACCGACCTGCTCGGCCCGTCGTTCACCGACGGCCTGACCCGGGACCAGTTCGCGTCCCTGCGCCGGCTCGGGACCCTCCCGGACGACGTCCAGGTGCTGCCGACCCACGGGGCCGGCAGCTTCTGCGTCTCGGCGATGCCGGACACGCGGCCGACCTCCACGGTCGGCGCCGAGCGCGCCGGTAACGCCGCCCTGGGCGCCGCCGACCTCGAGGAGTTCACCGAGGAGATCGGCACCGACCTGATGCTGCACCCCGCGTACTACGCGGCGATGGCACCGATCAACCGGGCCGGCGCCCCGGTGCTGCGCGGGCTGCCGCGCGTGCCGGCCCTGACCGCGGACGAGGTGGCAGGGGGCGGCCCGGGATGGGTGGTGGACGCGAGGGACCGGGAGACCTTCGCCGCCGGCCACATTCCCGGAGCCGTCAACATCGAGCTCAACTCCGGGTTCGGCAGCTACGTCGGCTGGATGCTCCCGTTCGACAGCCCGGTCACCCTCGTCCTCCCCGACCCGCAGGAGAGCTCGCTGGCCGAGGCGCTCACCCAGCTGATCCGGATCGGGTGGCGTCGGGTGTCCGGCCACCTCGACGGCGGCTTCCCGGCCTGGGCCCGCGACGGCCGGCCGGTGCGCAGCTACCCGAGCGCCAGCCTCCAGGAGCTCTGTGCCGCGGTCACCGCCGGTGAGCCCATGACGCTGCTGGACGTGCGGCAGCCGCTGGAGTGGGGCTGGGGGACGCTCCCGGGCAGCACGGCGATCTTCGTCGCCGACCTGCCGCAGCGCCTCGCGGAGATCCCGACGGACCGGCCGGCCTGGGTGATCTGCTCGAACGGCCACCGGGCGGCGATCGCCGCGAGCCTGCTGGACGGCGCGGGCGTCCCGGTGCGCCTCGTCGGCAGCGGCGGGGTCAGCGAGTTCCGGCTGCACTGTCCACCGGTTCCTGCGGCTGCCGGTCGGTGACACGCCCGCGTGGCCTCGGGCCCACCCGGGGAGACCTGCTGGCGGCCGTCACGGTGGCGCTCGTCCTGGTGCCGCAGTCGCTGGCGTACGCCCAGCTCGCCGGCCTGCCTCCGGTCAACGGGCTGTACGTCGCGATCGCCGCCCCGCTGGCCGCGTCGGCGGTGGCGTCCTCGCCGTACCTGCAGACCGGGCCGGTGGCCCTGACCAGCCTGCTCACCGCCGGCGCCCTGGCGGCCCTGGCCGAGGCCGGCAGCGCGGACTACGTCGGCCTCGCCGCGCTGCTGGCCCTGCTCGTCGGGGCGGTCCGGCTCGCCCTGGGCCTGCTGCGCGCCGGTGCCATCGCCTACCTGATGTCCGACCCGGTGGTCCGTGCGTTCACGGTGACCGGGGCCTTCCTCATCCTCGCCTCCCAGGTGCCCGCCATGCTGGGAGCGCCTGGCCGGGGCGGCAACCCGTTGACCGGCGCGGCCCGGGCACTGGCCGACCCGGGCTCGTGGCACCCGCCGGCCCTCGGGTACGCGGCGGCCACGCTCGCGCTCGTCATGGGTGCTCGCCGGCTCGGCCCGTTCGTCCCCGGTGCCCTGATCGCCACCGTCGCTGCGCTCGCCGTCGCGACCTGGACGGGCTACGACGGTCCGACGGTGGGCACGGTCCCGGCCGGTCTGCCGCCGCTCGGCGGGAACCTGCCGTGGGGCTCCCTGCCGGCGCTGCTGCTGCCGGGCCTGGTGATCGCGACGGTTGGGTTCGCCGAGCCGGCGGCCGTCGCACGCCACTACGCCGTGCGGACCCGCTCCCGCTGGGACCCGGACCGGGAGCTGGTGTCCCAGGGGCTGGCCAACCTGGCCTCCGGCGTGGTGTCCGGGTACCCGGCCGGGGGGTCGTTCTCCCGCACGGCGCTGGCGTTCGACACCGGTGCCGCCACCCGGTGGAGCGGGGCGCTGACCGGGCTCGTCGTCGCCGCGCTGCTCCCCCTGACGCCGCTGCTGTCCGGGCTGCCGAGCGCCGTCCTCGCGGCGGTGGTGGTGGCCGCGGTGACCGGCCTGATCCGCCTCGGCACGCTGCCTCGCCTGTGGCACCTCTCGCGGCCGCAGTTCGGCGTCGCGGTCGTGACCGGCGCCGCCGTCCTCGCCCTGGCGCCTCGGCTGGACGTCGCGCTGGGGATCGGGGTCGCGTGCGCCCTGGCCGTCCACCTGTGGCGGGAGCTGCGCGTCGACGTCGTCGCCGAGCTGCGCGGCGGCACGCTACGGCTGGCACCCAGCGGCGTGCTGTACTTCCTGTCCGCACCGACGTTCGAGGAGCGCGTCCTGCGGGCGGCCGCGGCCCACCCGGGAGTGGCGCGTGTGGAGCTGGACCTACGCCGGCTGGGGCGGATCGACGTCACCGGGGCGCTGGCGCTCCGGACGACGCTCGACGCGCTGCGCGCCGACCGCCACGTGGTCGTCACGCACGTCCCGGACCACGCCCGGCGGCTGGTAGGTCCGGCTGACCGCACGGAGGAGGAGTGGCAGTGACCAGGCGATCGGGGCCCCGCGCCGGGACCTACCCGATCGCCACCGGCACCGCCGAGCTGGTGCCGGACCGGACCGACCCGGCGATGTGGACGCTGTGGGTCAACGGAGTCCCGAGCTCACCGGTGCACCTCGACGACCCCCGGGTGCTCGACTTCGAGTACCTGCAGTGGATGGCCGACGTCCTGGACGTCGCGGGCCCGCCGGGACCCGTGGACGTCGTCCACCTCGGCGGCGGGGCGTGCGCGCTGGCCCGCCACGTCGACGCGGTGCGGCCGGGCTCCCGGCAGGTGGTCGTGGAGCTGGACGCCGAGCTCGCCCGGCGGGCGCGGGAGTGGTTCGACCTGCCGCGCGCGCCGCGGCTGCGACTGCAGACCGGCGACGCCCGCGAGGGGCTGGCCCGGCGTCGCGACGCGAGCGCGGACGCCGTGGTCCGCGACGCCTTCGCCGGTGACCGGACGCCGGGCCACCTGACGACCGCCGAGTTCCTGCGCGACGTCCGCCGGGTGCTGCGCCCGGACGGGCTGTACCTCGCGAACGTCGCCGGCGGGGCGGGGGACGCCGGTGCCCGGGTGCTCCGCGAGGAGGCCGCGACGGCCGGCGCCGTGTTCGGCCACGTCGCCCTGCTGGCGGAGCCGGCCGCGCTGCGCCGGCGCCGCTGGGCCAACGCCGTCCTCGTGGCGTCCGCCGAGGCGCTGCCCGTGCGCGACCTCGTGCGTCGGGCCTCGTCGGGCGCCGTCCCCGCCCGGCTCGTGCACGGCGACGCGCTCACCGACCTCGTCGCCGGCGCCCGCCCGCGACACGACCCGACTCCTCCGCCGTGATCGAGGACCTCGCGTTCAGAGCCTCGCCAGCTCGTCGGAGAGGTCGTCGAGCCCCAGGGACCCGGCCGACAGCGCGGCCATGTGCCAGGCCTTGAGGTCGAACGCGTCGCCGTGGCGGCGGCGCGCGGCCTCCCTGCCCTCCAGCCAGGCCCGCTCACCGAGCTTGTAGCTGATCGCCTGACCCGGCCAGCCCAGGTAGCGCACGATCTCGCTGTCGAGGAACTCCGGCTCCCGGCCCGAGTGCCGGCCGAAGAACTCCCGCGCCAGCGCGGGTGTCCACGTCTCGCCGGGGTGGAAGGTCGAGTCGTCCGGGACCGTGAGGCCGAGGTGCATGCCGATGTCGACGACGACCCGGACGGCGCGCATCATCTGCGCGTCCAGGTAGCCCATCCGGTGGCCCGGGTCGGTCAGGTAGCCGAGCTCGTCCATGAGCCGCTCCGCGTACAGCGCCCACCCCTCGGTGTTGGCGCTCACCGAGCCGACCGAGGTCTGGTACGTCGACAGCCGGGGCGCGACGTGCACCCACTGCGCGAGCTGGAGGTGGTGACCCGGCACCCCCTCGTGGTACCAGGTCGACACCAGGTTCCAGACCGGGAAGCGCTCCCGGCCCAGCGTCGGCAGCCAGGTCCGGCCGGGGCGGGAGAAGTCCAGCGTCGGCCGCGTGTAGTACGGCGCAGCCGCGCTGCCGGGTGGCGCGATGCGTGCCTCGACGACCTTCAGCGGGTCGGCGATGTCGAAGTGCGTGCCGTCGAGGTCGGCGATCGCGTCGTCCATCATCTGCTGCAGCCACTGCCGCACCGTCTCGACGCCCTCGACGGCCTCGCCGTGCTCGTCGAGGTGCCGCATCGCCGCCACCGGGTCGGCGCCGGGCAGGATCTGCTCGGCCGCCGCGCGCATCTCGGCGTCCAGCCGCCGGTACTCCGACCAGCCCCAGGCGTACGCCTCCTCGAGGTCGAGGTCCGCGCCCGTGGCCATCCGTGAGGTGAGGCGGTAGCGGTCGGCGCCCACGGCGTCCGGCGTGCCCTCCGCGGCCGGCAGGTACTCGCCGAGCAGGACGTCGCGGAGCCGGGCGGTGGCCTGGGCCGCCGTGGCGGCGGCCCTGTCGAGCTCCTCGCGCAGCGAGGCGGGAGCGTCGTCCGGGGCGTCGTCGACGAACGTGGCGAACCAGCCGCGACCGCCGCCGGCCGCCAGCCACTCGTCGAGCTGGCCGGCGAGCGTGCGCACCTGCAGCGGTGCGGCGTGCAGACCTCGCCGGCTGCCCTCGCGCAGGCTCTCGGCGTACCCGGCGTAGGCCTCGGGCACCCGCGCCATCCGGCGGGCGATCACGGCCCAGTCGTCGACGGTGGCCGACGGCATCATCGAGAAGACCTGCCGGACGGCCTGTGGCGGGCCGAAGATGTTGCGCACCGTCCGCAGGTGCTCGCCGGCGTCGCTCAGCGCGAGCCCCGCCTCCAGGCGCTCGCGCAGGAGGCGGGCGCACCGCTGCTCGAGGTCGTCAGCGGTGGGCGCGGCGTCCAGACCTCTCAGCGTCGCGCGGGCCAGGTCGTCCTTGGCCTGCTGCCCCGCCGGTGACAGGTCCGGCAGGCGGTCGTCGCCCGGGTTGCGGCCGAGCGCCGTGGCGATCAACGGGTCGAGGTCGACGAGGCCGTCGACGTAGGCGTCGGCCAGCACTCGCGGCGGGGCGGTGGTCGCGTCGGAGATGTCGGACATGGGACACATCCTGTCCCCCGGACCACGCGGTGGCACCGCCAGGTCAGCCGGCGCGCCGGCCCTGCGGGTGCCCCAGCGACGCCAACCCGCTCGCTCCTGCGGAGCAGCTCAGCCCGTCGCCGACCGCTCGAACGTGACGAGCAGCCCCTCGGTGGCACCCGGCCCGATGCGGCCCTTCACGTCGGCGGCGGTGATCGTCTTCAACCGCCACCCCTGGCGCGCGTTCTCGTTGAGCAGCTTCTCGAGCTTGTCGGCACTGAGCTTGCCGCCGACGAGTCCCTCGCGTAGCTGGACCACCCGGTACTCGTACACGCCGTCCCTCCGGTTCTCTCTCGTCGGCGCCGCACGCTGTCCGGCGCCGCGTGCTCAGCGTCGCACGAGGACGGCGACGTGATGGGATCGTTATTGACGAGTGACCGACTCTGCTTGCTCATCAACGTCGGTGCGGCTTGAGTCGTCCTCGGACACGCGCGGCGCACCGCCGCGGTCTGACGGAAGGACCGATTGATGAGATTCAGCACCCAGCGCCGCCGCTCCGCGGCGCTCGCCGGAGGCCTGGGCATCGCGCTCGCCCTGTCGGCATGTGGTGGGGGCGGCGACGGCGACGGCGGCGATGCCGGCGGCGGCGGCGACGTCGACTGCTCGGCCTTCGAGGAGTTCGGCGACCTCGAGGGCGAAGAGGTGAACATCTACACCTCCATCGTGGCACCCGAGGACCAGGCGCACATCGACTCGTACAAGGCCTTCGAGGAGTGCACCGGCGCCAAGGTGAACTACGAGGGCTCCCGCGAGTTCGAGGCGCAGCTCGTCGTGCGCATCCAGTCCGGCAACCCCCCGGACATCGCGTACATCCCGCAGCCCGGCCTGCTGCAGACGCTCGTGCGGGACACCGGCGCCGTCGTCCCGGCCCCGGACACCGTCGAGGCCAACGTCGACGAGTTCTGGGACGAGAGCTGGAAGGGCTACGGCACCGTGGACGGCGAGTTCTACGCCGCCCCGCTCGGGGCCAACGTCAAGTCGTTCGTCTGGTACTCGCCGCAGATGTTCGCGGACGCCGGGTACGAGATCCCGCAGACCTGGGACGAGCTCATCGAGCTGTCCGACCAGATCGTCGCTGACGGCGGCATCCCGTGGTGCGCGGGCATCGGCTCCGGCGACGCCACCGGCTGGCCGGCCACCGACTGGCTCGAGGACGTGCTGCTCCGCACCGCCGGCCCCGAGGTCTACGACCAGTGGGTCGCGCACGAGATCCCGTTCAACGACCCGCAGGTCGCCGAGGCGCTCGCCGAGGTGGGCTCGATCCTCAAGAACGACGAGTACGTCAACGGCGGCCTCGGCGGCGTCCAGAGCATCGCGTCCACCGAGTTCGGTGACGCGGGCCTGCCGATCCTCGACGGCTCCTGCTGGATGCACCGTCAGGCGTCCTTCTACCAGGCCAACTGGCCCGAGGGCACCGAGGTGGCCGAGGACGGTGACGTCTTCGCGTTCTACTTCCCGTCGATGAGCGAGGACGAGCGTCCGCTGCTCGGCGGTGGCGAGTTCGTCGCCGCGTTCTCCGACGAGCCCGCCGTCCAGGCGTTCCAGACCTACCTCTCCTCGGACGACTGGGCCAACGAGAAGGCCAAGGCCAGCCCGCCCGGCTGGGTGAGCTCGAACACCGGCCTCGACCCCGCCAACCTGGAGTCGCCGATCGACCAGCTGTCGGCCGAGCTGTTCCAGGACGAGTCGGCGGTGTTCCGCTTCGACGGCTCCGACCTCATGCCCGGCGCGGTCGGTGCGGGCTCCTTCTGGTCCGAGATGACGGCGTGGATCGCCAACGACAAGGACGACAAGGCGGTGCTCGACGCCATCGAGGCGTCCTGGCCGTAGACGTGAGCCCGTCGTAGCGAAATGATCCGAGCCGGGGCCGCGGACGTCGCGGTCCCGGCTCGGATCGCCCCGAGGAAGGAGTGGTTCATGAGCTGGTTGCTCGACGCCGAGTCCACCGGCGAGAAGTTCCTCGTGATGTTCTTCGCCGTGGCCCTGTTCGTGGCCGTCATGGGCCTCATCCTCTTCGCCGTCGACCGGCCGAAGCGCATCCCCAACTGGGTCGTCGTGCTCGGGTTCCTCGGGCCGGCCGTGGCGATGCTCGTCTTCGGCCTGATCTACCCGGCGGTCCGCACCGTCTACGAGTCGTTGTTCGACCGGACCGGCGACACGTTCATCGGTCTCGGCAACTACAGCACGATCTTCACCAGCGACGGGCTGCAGATCGTGCTGCGCAACACCGCCATCTGGGTGCTGCTGGTGCCCATCGCCGCGACGTTCATCGGGCTCGTCTACGCCGTGCTCGTCGACCGCACCCGCTTCGAGGCGTTCGCGAAGGCGCTCGTCTTCCTGCCGATGGCGATCTCGATGGTCGGCGCCGGCATCATCTGGAAGTTCGTCTACGAGTACCGCCCGGACCAGCCGGGCGTGAACCAGATCGGCCTGGGCAACCAGCTGCTCGTCTGGCTCGGGATCGAGCCCTACCAGTTCCTGCTCACCGCTCCGTGGAACACGATCTTCCTCATCGTCGTGTTCGTCTGGATCCAGGTCGGCTTCGCCATGACGGTGCTGTCGGCGGCCATCAAGGCGATCCCGGACGACATCGTCGAGGCCGCCCGGCTGGACGGTGTCGGGGGCGTCCGGATGTTCCGGTACGTCACCGTGCCGAGCATCCGCCCGGCCGTGGTCGTGGTCTTCACCACGATCGCGATCGTCACGCTCAAGGTCTTCGACATCGTGCGGACCATGACCGGCGGCAACTTCAACACCAGCGTGGTCGCCAACGAGTTCTACGTGCAGGGCTTCCGCCAGTTCAACTTCGGCCTGGGGGCCGCCCTGGCGGTCGTGCTGTTCGTCCTCGTCGTCCCGATCGTCGTCTACAACGTCCGCCAGCTGCGCCTCTCGGAGGAGATCCGATGAGCACCTCCGCCCCCACGACGGGCCCCGTCGCCGCCGAGAAGGTGCGTCGCAGCCGCCGTGCCGAGAAGGCTGCGCTGCGGGCCGCCGACGCGAGGACCAAGCTCAGCTCTCCGTGGGCCTCGGCGCTCGCGGTGATCATCGCCCTGCTCTGGACGATCCCGACGATCGGGCTGTTCATCACCTCGTTCCGCCCGGAGCTCGACATCCGGCGCAGCGGCTGGTGGACCTTCCCCACCGACCCCCAGGTGACCCTGTCGAACTACGAGGAGGCGCTGTTCGGCAGCGGCACCGCCTTCTCGACGTTCTTCGTCAACTCCATCGTCATCACGATCCCCGCGGTGGTCATCCCGATCACGCTGGCCCTGCTGGCCGCCTACGCCTTCGCGTGGATCGAGTTCAAGGGCCGCGACCTGCTGTTCGTCGCGGTCTTCGCCCTGCAGATCGTGCCGATCCAGGTGACGCTCATCCCCCTGCTCAGCGTCTACGTCGACTCGGGGCTCGCCGGGTCGTTCTGGACGGTGTGGCTGTCGCACTCCATCTTCGCGCTGCCGCTCGCGATCTTCCTGCTCCACAACTTCATGAAGGACATCCCGCGCTCGCTGGTCGAGGCCGCGCGGATGGACGGCGCCGGCCACGTGAAGATCTTCTTCCAGGTCCTCTTCCCGCTGCTCGTGCCGGCGATCGCGGCCTTCGGGATCTTCCAGTTCCTCTGGGTCTGGAACGACCTGCTCGTCGGCCTCACCTTCGCGGGCGGCGCCCCCAACGTCGCACCGCTGACCGTGCGGCTCGCCGAGCTGGCCGGCACCCGCGGCGCGGACTGGCACCTGCTGTCGGCCGGCGCCTTCATCGCCATCGTCGTCCCGCTGATCGTGTTCGTCTCGCTGCAGCGGTACTTCGTGCGCGGCCTGCTCGCCGGCGGCGTCAAGGGCTGACGGCGCCTCACGGGCACACGATCAGCAGGCAGTCCTCCGTCGGGACGGGATCCGGCCGCCCGCCGCCCCGCCCCGGCGGAGGACCGTTCGTCTTCGTCGTCGACGGTGTCGGCTCCGGCTCGGGGTCCGGCTCGGGCTCGGGGGGCCGGGGCGCCGTCGTCGTCCGGGGCACCGGCGCCTCGGACGCCTCCGGCGTCGTCTCCTGCTGGACGTCCTCCTCGGTCGGCGTCGCGGCGGGGGTCGGCGTCCCGGACGTCGGCGCCGGCACGGCCTGCTGAGCGGCGGTGGGGGGCCGGGGCGACGTCGACGAGGTCGCCGCGGGGGCGGGTTGCCGGCTCACCGTCCGAGACTGGTCCCCCGGGCCGCCCAGCGTGAGGACCGCGACGACGAGCACCAGGACGACGGCCACCGCGGCCAGCATCTCCACCGGGTACCCGCCCGAGCGGGCGGGCCGTGACTCGGCGCGCCGACGTCGGCCAGGGCGGCCGGTGGCGGCCTCGCGCAGGGCGCGACGGCTCGGCAGCGGTCGGGTCGGGTCGCTCGGCGCAGGCACGGCCCCCAAGCATGCCCCGGGGGCCCCCCGGTCGGTCAAAAGCGACCGCCAAGCCTGTGGAGGGAATCCGTGGGCTGTCGGCACCGCCCCCTACGCTGCCGGGCATGCCTCTGGAGACCGCGAGCGACACCCTGCCGGCCGAGGCTCGCGACGTCCTGCGGCGCCTCACCGGCCGGCCGGACGCCGAGTTCCGCGAGGGCCAGGACGACGCGGTGGCCGCGCTGGTGGCGGAGCGCCGCCGGGTGCTCGTGGTGCAGCGGACCGGCTGGGGCAAGTCCGCCGTGTACTTCGTCGCCACTGCCCTGCTGCGGGCCCGAGGCGCGGGACCGACCGTCCTCGTGTCGCCCCTGCTCGCCCTGATGCGCGACCAGGTCGCCGCGGCCGCCCGGGCCGGCGTCCGGGCCGTGGAGATCAGCTCGTCGAACGTCACCGAGTGGGACGACGTCGCGGCGGCGCTGGAGCGGGACGAGGTGGACGTCCTGCTCGTGTCCCCGGAGCGCCTGACCAACCCGCGGTTCGCGGCGGAGCAGCTGCCCGACCTGGTGCGCCGCTGCGGCCTCCTGGTCGTCGACGAGGCGCACTGCGTGTCGGACTGGGGTCACGACTTCCGGCCGGACTACCGCCGCATCGGCGACCTGCTGGCCCGGCTGCCGGAGGGCACCCCGGTACTCGCCACCACCGCGACCGCGAACAGCCGGGTCGTCGACGACGTCGCCGAGCAGCTCTCCGCCGGCGGCGCGGGGGTCACCACCGTGCGCGGACCGCTGGCGCGGACGTCCCTGCGGCTCGGCGTGCTCGACCTGCCGGGCGACGACACGCGACTCGCCTGGCTGGCGGCCCACCTGGGAGACCTGCCGGGCAGCGGGATCGTCTACACGCTCACCGTCGGCGCCGCGGAGGACACGGCCGCCCTGCTGCGGGACGCCGGGCACGACGTCCGCGCCTACACCGGCCGCTCCGACGACGCCGAGCGGCGAGAGGCCGAGGCCGCGCTCCGGGACAACCGCGTCAAGGCGCTGGTCGCGACGTCCGCCCTCGGGATGGGGTTCGACAAGCCCGACCTGGGGTTCGTCGTGCACCTGGGCGCGCCCTCGTCGCCGGTGACGTACTACCAGCAGGTGGGGCGCGCCGGTCGCGCGGTGGAGACGGCGGACGTCCTGCTGCTGCCCGGGCGGGAGGACCGCGAGATCTGGAGCTACTTCGCGACCGCGTCGATGCCGCGCGAGCAGGACGCCGCGGCCGTGCTCGACGCGCTGGCCGCCGCCGCGCGCCCGATGTCGGTGCCGGCGCTGGAGACCGTGGCCGACGTGCGCCGCACCCGCCTCGATCTGCTGCTCAAGGTGCTCGCCGTCGACGGCGCCGTGGAGCGCGTCGGCGGCGGCTGGGTCGCCACCGGTCGCCCCTGGACGTACGACGCCGAGCGCTACGAGCGTGTCGCGGCGGCTCGCCGCGCGGAGCAGGACGCGATGCTCGCCTACGAGCGGGGCGAGGAGTGCCGGATGGCGTTCCTGCAGCGCGCGCTCGACGACCCGACCGCTGCCCCGTGCGGTCGCTGCGACGTGTGCGCCGGGCCCTGGTACCCGACCGACGTGCCCGATGGAGCCCGTACGTCGGCCGGTCGGGTGCTGCGCCGCGTCGGGGTCGAGGTCGAGCCCCGCGGCATGTGGCCGACCGGCATGGACCGGCTCGGGGTCCCGGTCCGCGGCCGGATCCCCGCCGAGGAGCAGCTGTCACCGGGGCGAGCGGTCGCCCGGATGACGGACCTCGGCTGGGGGGTGCGCCTGCGGGAGCTGCTCGCCGACGAGACCCCGGACGGGCCGGTGACCGAGCCCCTGGTCCGGGCGTGCGTCGAGGTGCTCGCCGGCTGGGGGTGGCAGCGTCGACCGGGCGCCGTGGTGGCTCTGCCGTCGCGGCGACGTCCGGAGCTCGTGACGTCCCTCGCGAAGGCCATCGCCGAGCTCGGCAGGCTGCCCCTGCTCGGCACGCTGCAACCGGCCGGCGGGGGTCCGGTCGGCCAACCGGGCGGCAACAGCGCGTTCCGGCTGGCGGGCGTGTGGGACCGCTTCACCGTGCCCGTCGACGTCCGCGACGGCCTGGCACGTCTCGACGGCTCCCCCGTGCTGCTGGTCGACGACGTCGCCGACTCACGGTGGACCCTCACCGTCGCCGGCCGCGCGCTGCGTCAGGCCGGTGCGGCGGACGTGCTGCCCTTCGTGCTCGCGCTCGCCGGCTGAGCACCGCAGACTGGTCCGGTGCTCTCGCTCGCCACCGCCCGGGCCCTGCGGGCCGCCGGACTGCGCTGGTCACCCGCCAGCGGTGACCGCTTCGTCATCGCCGACCGCGACATGGACGACGAGGTGTTCGTCCTGTCGGACATGACGATCGAGGCCCACGACTTCCCCACGGGCCGCGTGCTCGGCTTCAACGGGACCACGGAGTGGGCGCTGGACTCGGTCGCGGTGGAGCAGGCCCTGTGGCTGCCGCGTGAGGACCAGCTCCGGCGCGCCCTGGGTCCGTCCTTCCTGGGCCTGCGCCCGGTGCCGACCGGCGTCGAGGTCGGGATCAGGACGCCGTCCGCGGGCGGCGGGGAGACGTGGGTCGCGGCCGACGACGTGGAGGAGGCCTACGCCCGGGCGCTCCTCGAGCTGCTGCCCGCGCCGGCCGAGGTCAGCTCGAGCACCTGACCCGACGTCGTCGGGTCGTCCAGCAGACGCACCACCACCGCGGCGACGTCGTCGCGCGGCACCTCCCCGTACGGCACTGACGGCTGGAGCCAGACGTCGCCCGTCGCCGGCTCGTCGGTGAGCCTGCCGGGGCGCAGCACGGTCCAGTCGAGGTCACGGCTTCGCAGATCGTCCTCGGCCGCCAGCTTCGCCCGCAGGTAGGCGAGGAACACCTCGTCCACCCCGTCCGGCTCGGCCCCGTCGCGCACCCGCTCGACGCCCATCGAGGACACCAGCACGTAGCGACGCACGCCGGCGCGCTCGGCGGCATCGGCCAGCAGCACGGCACCGCCCCGGTCGACGGTGTCCTTGCGGGCCGCACCGCTTCCCGGCCCGGCGCCGGCCGCGAAGACCACCGCATCCGCGTCGGCGAGGGCCCACGACACCTCCTCGACGGAGGCGGACTCCAGGTCGACGACGACGCCGCGGCCGCCGTCGGCGACGACGTCCACGACGTGGTCGGGGTTGCGCACCAGGCCGAGCACCTCGTCCCCGCGGTCGGCGAGGCGACGGACCAGCCGGCGGGCGACCTGGCCGTGGGCGCCCGCCACGACGACGCGCACGTCAGTCGCCGGCTCGCTGGCGGGCGCGCTCGACGAGCCGCCGCACGTTGTCCAGCTCGCCGCACCGCGCCTCCAGCTGGGTGGCCCGCTCGCCGGCGAACCGGCGGCCGAGCTCGGCGCGGGTGTCGTCGGGAACCTCGGTGCGGGCGGGGTTGAGGATGTCGCGCTCCTCCTCGTCGAGGTGGTGCGCCAGTGCCGTGGTGAGCTCCTCGAGCGCCTCACCGAAGTCCTCGGAGGAGACGTCGTCGACCTCGAGGAGAGCCAGCAGCGCCTCGTGGCCCTCGTCGTGCTCGCGCTCGCCGTGCTCCGCGTCCTCGTCGTCGATCGCGTCCTTGCGGACGAGCGCCGGGTACACGTGCTGCTCCTCGGCCTCGGCGTGGGCGACCAGCACGTCGGCCAGGGTGGCGCGCACCGCCACCCGGTCCTGGGTCTCGTCGCGCAGCCGCCGCATCAGGTCCTCGAAGAGCCGGTGGTCCTCCAGGATGAGGTCCACGACGTCACCGGACTGCGGCCTGGGGATCTCGATCTCCGTCACCCTTCCGACCCTGCCACCTCGGCCACCACCCGCAAGTCGGCGACGAGCGCGGCGAAGGCCTCGTCCCGCTTCTCGACCGGACCACGCAGCACCGACGACGGGTGCACGGTGACGACGAACGTCTTCTCCCCCAACGAGGTCTCGCGCCGCATCGGCCGGCCGCGGTCGCGCATGACCCGGACGTCGGCGCCGAGCAGGGCCCGTACGGCGGTGGCGCCGAGGCACACCACCACGTCCGGGTCGACGGCGCGCAGCTCGGCGGTGAGCCACGGCCGGCAGGCCGCCACGTGAGCCGCCTCGGGCGTCGCGTGGATGCGCCTCTTGCCCCGCACCGTGAAGCGGAAGTGCTTGACGGCGTTGGTGACGTAGACGCAGCCGCGGTCGACGCCGGCCTGGTCGAGGGCGTCCTGGAGCAGCCTGCCCGCCGGCCCGACGAACGGGATGCCGCGCCGGTCCTCGACGTCCCCGGGCTGCTCACCGACGAGGACGACGCGCGCCCGGTCGTCCCCCGCCGAGAACACCACCTGCGTCGCGGGCTCCCACAGCTCGCAGCCCCGGCACGCCGGGGCCGCCGCCCGCAGGTCCTCCACCGTCGCAGGCTCCGGTACCCACTGCTGGGCACCAGGGCGCTCCACCGAGTCGCTCACGGGCTGGCCACCGTGATGCCGGGGCCGAGCCGGCCCTGCCCCATCGCTTCGAGTGCCTCGGGCACGCCGTCGAGGCCGATGCGCCGCCCCAGAAGGGCGCCGGCCGGCAGCCGCCCCGAGACGACGAGCTCGAGCAGGGCCGGGTAGTCCGCGGCGGCGAGCCCGTGGCTGCCGAGCAGGTCCAGCTCGTACGCGATCACCCGCTCCATCGGCACCTGGGGGTGCCCGGTGGCGGCCGGCAGCAGACCGACCTGCACCTGGCGCCCGCGACGGCGCAGGGCGAGCACCGTGTCGGCGCACGTCGCCGCCGACCCGACGGCGTCCACCGACACGTGGGCACCGCCGCCGGTGGCGTCGGCGACCGCACCGGGGACGTCGTCCACCTCCCCGGCTGCGACCACGACCTCGGCGCCGAGCCGCCCGGCGACGTCCAGCGCGGCCGGCGACACGTCGACCGCCACCACCCGGGCGCCGAGCGCCACACCGACGGCCACCGCGGAGAGCCCCACACCACCGCATCCGTGCACGGACAGCCACTCCCCTGGGCGCACGCGGCCGCGCTGAGCCACCGCGCGGTAGGCGGTGGCGACGCGGCACCCGAGACCCGCAGCGGAGGCGGCATCCAGCTCGGCGGGCAGCGCGACGAGGTTGACGTCCGCGTGGTCGAGGGCGACGTACTGGGCGAACGACCCCCAGCCGGTGAAGCCGGGCTGCGTCTGGTGCGGGCACACCTGCGCCTCGCCGGCAAGGCACGTCGCGCACGAGCCGCAGGCGCACACGAACGGCACGGTGACCCGGTCGCCGGCACGCCATCCGCGGACGTCGCGCCCGACTGCCTCGACGGTGCCGGCGAGCTCGTGGCCGCCGACGTGCGGCAGGACGACGTCGGGGTCGTGCCCCTGCCAGGCGTGCCAGTCGCTGCGGCAGACGCCGGTCGCCTCCACCCGGACCACGACGCCGTGCGGGGCGGGTCGGGGCTCCTCGACGTCCTCGACCCGTGGCGGCTCGCCGAAGCGCCGGGTGACGACCGCCCGCATCAGCGCGCACCTTCGGTCACGCCGACGGCGCGCAGCGCCGCGGCCCGCACCCGCTCCAGCGGTGCGGCGGCGTCGAGCACCACGTCGGCGACCTGGCTGAACAGCGGGCGACGCACCGGGTCCTGCTCGCGGAGCAGCGCCAGCGGCTCCTTGCCGAACGCGGGCCGGTAGGCACCGGAGGTGAACCGCTGCGCGAGCACCTCGGGCGGCGCGTCGAGCCACAGCACGAACGCCCGATCCATCGCCTCGCGGCAGCGCTCCACCTCGATGGTGCTCGCCGCGGCCGCCACGACCACCGGGGGGCGCTCGGCGACGGCGGCCACCACGTGGTCGGCCTCCCAGTCGTGCAGCGCCTGCGTGCCGTCGCGCTCGGCGAGCGCGGTGGTGTCGAGGCCGTGCGTGCGGCGCAGGTCGGGGTCGCTGTCGCGCAGCGGCCGGCCGAGCGCCTCGGCCACCGCCGACGCGATGGTCGTCTTGCCCGACCCCATCAGTCCCAGGACGACGACCGCCCGGCCCTCGACCTGGCCCCCCGCCGTCACCGTCACCCCTGCCGTCACCGTCACCCCTGCCGCGACGGGGCCCACAGGTCGATACCCGCCTCGACGGCGTGCGCGTCGATCGCCGCGAGCTCCTCGTCGGTGAAGTCCAGGCGCTGCGTTGCCGCGACGTTCTGCTCCAGCTGCGCGACGGAGCTGGCGCCGACGAGCACCGAGGTGACGCGCTCGTCGCGCAGCGCCCACGCGAGGGCCATCTGCGCCAGCGACTGTCCCCGGCCGCGAGCGATCCCGTCCAGGGCGCGGACGTGCGTCAGCGCCTCGTCGGTGAGCAGGTCGGTCGAGAGCGACTTGTCCTGCGCGGCCCGTGACCCGGCAGGCACGCCGTCCAGGTACTTGTCGGTGAGCATGCCCTGAGCGAGCGGCGAGAAGGCGATGCAGCCCGCGCCGACGTCGGCGAGGACGTCGAGCAGCCCCTCGCTCTCGATCCACCGGTTGAGCATCGAGTACGACGGCTGGTGGATGAGCAGCGGCGTGCCGAGGTCGGCGAGGAGGTGCGCCGCCTCGCGCGTGCGCTCGGGACCGTACGACGAGATGCCCGCGTACAGCGCCTTGCCCGCGCGGACGGCGGCGTCGAGTGCGCCCATCGTCTCCTCGAGCGGCGTCGACGGGTCGTAGCGGTGGCTGTAGAAGATGTCCACGTAGTCGACGCCCATCCGGCGCAGCGACTGGTCGAGGCTGGCGAGCAGGTACTTGCGCGACCCGCCACCCTGGCCGTAGGGCCCCGGCCACATGTCGTAGCCCGCCTTGGTGCTGATCACCAGCTCGTCCCGGTACGGCGCGAGGTCCTGCTTCAGCACCTGCCCGAAGTTGGTCTCCGCGCTGCCGTACGGGGGGCCGTAGTTGTTCGCCAGGTCGATGTGGGTGATGCCGAGGTCGAACGCTCGGCGCAGGATGGCGCGCTGGGTCTCCAGCGGCCTGTCGTCACCGAAGTTGTGCCAGAGCCCCAGGGAGACGGCCGGCAGGTCGAGGCCGCTGCGTCCGCAGCGCCGGTAGGGAACGGAGTCGTAGCGGTCTCGTGCGGCGATGTAGGTCACCCGGCCATCTTGGCGTGCCTCCTGCGGAGCGGCAGCCGCAGACCGTCCGGCGGTGCCCGGCGGCCGCGTCCCCTGCGCGCGGCCGCCCGGCGTCCTCCTGGCTGGGTCGCCGCTGACCCGTGGGACCTTGTACCCCGAACCGGGACGGTTCATGCGTCGTGCCGGCCCTGTGCCGCCTCAGAGCAGGCCGAGCTCGTGCAGCCCCTCGCCCAGCGCGGTGCCGTCCGGGGCGCGGACCTGGGGGACGGGAGAGTCCTCGGGGCCGTGGTCGTCGGGCAATGGGCCGGGCGTGCCGTGCGCGAGCACCTGCTCGCCGACGGTCAGCTGGCGGATCGCGATACCCCGCACCCTGTCGGGGGCCTCGCGGGCGAACTCGGCGTAGATCTCCGGGTCGTGCTGCCCGTCGTCCCCGACGAGCAGCCACTGCACCTGCGGCAGCTCGCGGGCCAGGCGGCGCAGGGCGGCGTGCTTGTGCTCACGCCCGCTGCGGAACCAGCCGGTGTTCGTCGGCCCCCAGTCGGTGAGCAGCATGGGCCCCGGCGGGTAGCCGTGCCGCTCGAGGAAGCGGGCGAGCGTCGGCGCCACGTTGAACGCCCCGGTGGACAGGTAGAACACCGGGGTGTCGGGGTGCCGGACGACGATCTCCCGGTACAGCGGCGCCATGCCGGGCACGACGTGCCGGGCCTGCTCGTGCAGGACGAAGGTGTTCCACGCCGCGATCAGGGGCCGCGGCAGCGAGGTCACCATCACCGTGTCGTCGATGTCGCTCACCAGACCGCGGGTCTGCTCCGGGCCCACCACGACCACGGGAGCGGACACCGGCTCGGACCCCTCGACGCCCATCGTGATCTCGTGCCGCCCAGGAGGCAGGTCGCACTCGACCACGGTGTCCACGTAGCCGCCGCGGTCGGTGCGCACCTGCGTCGTCCGGTCGCCGATGGTGACGTCCACGACCGCCTCGGGCACCGGGGCCGTGGTGAAACTGCGCCAGCCGCGCACCGCGCCCTCCCGGTCCTCGCGCTCGTGGCTGCGGCGTGCCTCCGGCCGCGACAGCAGGACCCGGCCCATGACCCGCACCCAGCCGGGAGCCCCGTACCCGTGGTAGGCCAGGACGTGCGGCACCCAACCACGACGACGCAGGATGCCCTCCATGACCCCGCGCAGCCGGTCCTCCAGGACCGCCGCGACGTGGGGACGACTGCCTCCGCGGTTGCCCGTCACGCCAGCGGAGTCTGCCGCCTCAGGGCCGGAACAGCACCTTCACCGCGCCGTCCGTCTTCTCCTGGAACATCGAGTACGCCTCGGGTGCGGACTCCAGGGGCAGGTGGTGGGTGGCGAACCCGTCGACGCCCAGCGGGTCGTCGTCCGTGAGCAGCGGCAGGATGTCGTCGACCCATCGGTGGACGTTCGCCTGACCCATGCGCAGCGTCACCTGCTTGTCGAACATCGTCATCATCGGCATCGGGTCGGCCTCGCCGCCGTAGACCCCGGAGAGCGACACGGTGCCGCCGCGACGCACCAGCGCGAGCGCCGTCAGCAGCGCGTCGAGGCGGTCGACGCCCATCGTGGTCATCAACCGGCGGGCGACCGCGTCCGGCAGCATGCCGACGACCGTGTGCGCCGCCTTGGCGGCCGGCGACCCGTGCGCCTCCATGCCGACGGCGTCCACCACGCCGTCCGGACCGCGACCGCCGGTGAGGTCCCGCACGGCCTCCACGACGTCGTCCGTCGCGGTGAGGTCGACGACGTCCACGCCGCGAGCGCCGGCCCGGGCGAGCCGCTCGGGCACCAGGTCGATGCCGATGACGCGTGAGACCCCCCGGTGCAGGGCGATGCGGCAGGCCATGTCGCCGATCGGGCCGAGGCCGAGGACGGCGAGCGTCCCGCCGTCCGCCACGCCGGCGTACTCGACGGCCTGCCACGCGGTCGGGAGGACGTCGGAGAGCAGCACGAACCGGTCGTCCGGGGGCCCCTGGGGGACGGGGATGGGGCCGTAGTGGGCCTGCGGGACGCGGAGGTACTCGGCCTGCCCGCCGGGAACCTGGCCGTACAGCTTGGTGTAGCCGAACAGGGACGCGCCCTTGCCCTGCTCTCGGTTCTGCGTCGTCTCGCACTGGCTCTGCAGCCCTCGGGTGCACATCCAGCAGCTGCCGCACGAGATGTTGAACGGGACGACGACGCGGTCGCCGGGCGCGATGTGGCTGACCGCGGGCCCGATCTCCTCGACGACCCCCATCGGCTCGTGCCCCAGGACGTCGCCGGCGTCCAGGAACGGGGCGAGCACCTCGTACAGGTGCAGGTCCGACCCGCAGAGCCCGGTGGTGGTGACCCGGATGATCGCGTCCGTCGGCTCCTGCAGCACCGGGTCCGGCACCGTCTCGACCGATACGTTCCGCTTGCCCTGCCAGGTGACCGCTCGCATCGAACCCACCTACCCCACCCGCCGGGCCGGGAAACTCGGCAGCGGTTAGGTTCTCCGCTGTGGACGACCGCGCGAGAGCCTGGTTCGCGCGGCGGACCACCGCCGCCTCCGACTGGCCGACCGACCGCTGCCTCGACCTCAAGGCGGCGACGGGCAGTCGCATCAGCGTCGTCGTCCCGGCCCGCGACGAGGAGGCGACGATCGCCGACGTCGTCGGCACCCTTCGCGCGGGGCTCGTCGAGGGCGTCCCCCTCGTCGACGAGCTGGTCGTCATCGACTCCGACTCCCGTGACCGCACGGCCGAGGTGGCCCGGTCCGCCGGGGCGGTGGTGCACGCCTCGTCCCGGGTCGCGCCGTCCCTCGGCTCGCTGCCGGGCAAGGGCGAGGCGCTCTGGAAGTCGCTGTTCGTGACCACCGGCGACGTCGTCGTGTTCGTCGACGCCGACCTCACGCTGTGGGGGCCGCACTTCGTCACCGGCCTGGTGGGACCGCTGCTGGACGACCCGTCGGTGCTGCTCGTCAAGGGCTTCTACGACCGGGTGCTGTCATCGGACGGTGGCCCGCCGTCGACCGAGGGCGGGCGGGTCACCGAGCTCGTGGCGCGTCCTCTGCTCAGCCTCTGGTGGCCGCAGCTGGCCGCCGTCGTGCAGCCGCTGGCCGGTGAGTGGGCGATACGGCGGTCGCTGGCCACGCGGCTGCCGTTCCCCGCCGGGTACGGCGTCGAGCTGGCCACCCTCATCGACACGGTGGAGCGCTTCGGGCTGGACGCCGTGGCACAGGTCGACCTCGGCAGCCGCGCGCACCAGCACCAGGCGGTGCACGACCTCGGCGTGATGGCGGCCGAGCTGCTCGCCGTCGCCGACGCGCGCTCGCCCACGCCGCGGGGCGTGGCCGACGAGCCCTACCTGCACCAGTACGTGCGCAGCGGCGGGGACCCCTGGCGGGCCAGGCCGGTGCCGGTGGCGGAGCGGCCCCCGGCCGGCGCCCTCATCACCGAGGCGCGGTCGTGCTGAGGCTCGGGCGGCACACGTTCGACGACGACGCGCAGCTCGTGATGGCGATCGTCAACCGCACCCCTGACTCGTTCTACGACCGCGGCGCCACCTACGCGGCCGACGCCGCCCTGGACCGGGTCGACGAGGTGGTCGCCGCGGGCGCCGAGATCGTCGACATCGGCGGCGTGAAGGCGGCCCCCGGCGACGAGGTGGACGTCGCGGAGGAGATCCGCCGCACCGTCGACTTCGTCTCGGCGGTGCGCGACCGCCATCCGGGTGTGGTGATCAGCGTCGACACGTGGCGCTCCGAGGTCGCCCGCGCGGTCTGCGCCGCCGGGGCGGACCTGGTGAACGACGCGTGGGGCGGGGTCGACGCGGCGCTCGCCGAGGTGGCGGCCGAGTTCGGTGCCGCCGCCGTCTGCACGCACGCCGGCGGCCAGCGGCCCCGCACGAGGCCGCACCGTGTGGCGTACGACGACGTCGTGGCGGACGTGCTGCGCCGCACGCTCGAGCTGGCCGAGCGGGCCGTGGCGGCGGGTGTGGCCCGCGAGAGCGTGCTCATCGACCCCGGCCACGACTTCGGCAAGAACACCTGGCACTCCCTGGAGGTGACCCGCCGCCTCGACGAGATGGTCGCCACCGGCTGGCCGGTGCTGGTGTCCTTGTCCAACAAGGACTTCGTCGGCGAGACGCTCGACGTCCCGCTCGACGAACGGCTCGTCGGCACGCTCGCCGCCACCGCGATCTGCTCCTGGCACGGCGCGCGGGTGTACCGCGTGCACCAGGTCGTCGAGACCCGCCAGGTGCTCGACATGGTCGCCTCCATCCGCGGCACCCGGGCGCCGGCGCGCACCGTGCGGGGCCTGGCGTGATCGTCGCCGCGGCCCTGCTGCCGCACCCGCCGCTGCTGCTGCGCGAGGTCTCTGGCGCGGCCGACCCCGCCGCCGACCTGCGCACGGCCTGCCTGCGTGCCGTGTCTGCCACGCTCGGGACCGGGCCCGACGTCGTCCACCTCGTCGGCGCAGACGGCCCGCCGGTCACCCCCGCCTCCTTCGCCCCCTCCCCCGTGATCAAGGAACCGAGGCGTGATCAAGGAAGGTGTGCACGGCCGCTGAGCCTGCTGGTCGGCCACCGGGTGCTCGACCAGGCGGGCTGGAGCGGCCCGGTGGCCGACCATCCGGTCGCCCACGACGCCTCCGCCGCGGACTGCGCCCGGCTCGGCGCCCAGCTCGCCGCCCGTGACGAGCGCGCCGCGCTGCTGGTCCTGGGCGACGGCTCGGCCCGCCGTGGACCCAAGGCGCCCGGTTACGTCGACGAGCGCGCGCAGCCCTTCGACGCCGAGGTGCTCGAGGCGCTGGGGACGGCGGACGGCGAGCGGCTCGGCGCGCTGGACGCCGTCGCTGCCGCCGAGCTGCTGGCCGCCGGCCGGCCGGCATGGCAGGTGCTCGCCGGCGCGCTGCCGGCGCTGGGGGTGCCGGCGGGTGAGGTGCTCTACGCGGACGACCCGTTCGGCGTGGCGTACGTCGTGTGTACCTACCGTCCTTGATCACGCCTCCCGTCCTTGATCACGGGTGGGGTGGGGTGGGTGGGGTGGGCGGGGCGAGGTCGCGGAGGCGGTCGGCGAGGGCGAGCGCGTCGAACGGGGCGTGCACCTTGGCGTCGTTGTCGAAGTAGACGTAGACGTCGCGGCCGGACTCCGCCCACGTGCGCACCTTCGCGGCCCACATGTCCAGCGCCTCCGCCGAGTAGCCACTGACGTAGAGCTCGACGTCGCCGTGCAGGCGCACGTAGACGTGGTCGGCGGTGACCTCCTCCAGCAGCGGCCACCGGCCGGCGGTGTCGGCCACGACCAGCGCGATGCCCTTCTCGCGCAGCAGCTCCACGAACGAAGGCTCGGTGAACGAGCGGTGCCGGACCTCGATCGCGTGGCGCAGGGGCCGGTCGGCGTCCACGGTCGTCCAGTCACGGTCGGCGAGCCGCTCGTCGTGCCCCCGGGCCAGCTCGGCGGCCTGCGCGGTGGTGCGCGGCAGCAGGTCGGCGAAGGCGGCGATCCGCTCGGCGTCGAAACCGAGGGTCGGCGGCAGCTGCCACAGCAGCGGACCGAGCTTCGGACCGAGCGCCAGTACCCCGGACGCCAGGAAGTTGGCGAGCGGCACCTCGACGTCCCGCAGCTTCTTCATGTGCGTGATGAACCGCCCGCCCTTGACCGCGAACACGAACCCCGGCGGGGTCTCCGCGGACCAGGCGAGGAAGCTCTCGGGCCGCTGCAGCGAGTAGAACGAGCCGTTGATCTCGACGCTCGTCATCCGCTCGGCGACGTGGGCCAGCTCCCGGCGCTGCGGGAGCCCACGCGGGTAGAAGACACCGCGCCAGGGCGGGTAGCGCCAGCCCGAGATCCCGACGCGGACGACGCCGGGCCTCCGGCTCACCGGCGCGCCGTCCGCGGTGGCAGGGTGTGGAGACGGACGTCGCGCAGCCGGGCCCCGTGGACCACCGCCGTCATGTAGGTGCACGCCGGCTGCCGGCGACGGTCGGTCGGCGACCCGGGGTTGAGCAGCCGCAGCCCGGCCGGCGTGGTGGTGTCCCACGGGACGTGCGAGTGCCCGAAGACGAGCACGTCGACGTCGGTGAACCGGGCGTCACAGCGCCTCTCGCGGCCAGCGGCGGCACCGGTCTCGTGCACGGCGGCGAGCCGCAGGCCGTCGACGGTGGCGTGGGCGACCTCGGGCAGCCGGCGGCGCAGCTCCGGCCCGTCGTTGTTGCCGTGCACCGCGACGAGGGAGCGCGCCCGTTCCTCCAGCTCGTCGAGCAGCCGGACGTCCACCCAGTCGCCCGCGTGGACGACGACGTCCACGGCGTCGACGGCCCGCCACACCTCGTCGGGCAGGGACCGCGCCCGGACCGGCACGTGGGTGTCGGCAAGCAGGAGCAGGTGCCGGCTCACCACCCCATCCTGGCCGCCGGCGGCGGGGACGGCGCGCCCGCGCCGTCCCCCATCCCGCGCACCGGCTCGGCGAGCGCCTCGGGGCCGCGCACGCCCGGCGTCCAGCCGAGCTCGTCGCGTGCCCGGGGACGTGTCCGCCGGCGGTACCGATCGTCGGCACCGCGACGAGCCGCCGAAGCAGGGCGGTGCCGACGTCACCGCTGGGGCCGGGGAGGGAGCGGAGGCGCCCTCAGGGGGCACGGCGGTCGGCGCCGGGCGGCTTCAGCGGGTCGTGCCCGATCGACATCAGCCGGTGCCGCCAGGCCGTCTGGCCCGCGGTGGGCTCGAGGTCGTCACGGCGCACGGCGTGCACCTCGTCGACGACCCGGCGCATCAGCGCGACGTCGTCGTCCGTGAGGTCCGTGCGTCGCTTGCCGAGCACGGCCAGCACCCGGCGGCCCCGCTCGGTGCCGGCCTCGTCGGGCAGCGCCTCGGCGTCCTCGCCGGCCGACCTCGCGCGCAGCCAGTCCTCGAGCTCGCGAGAGGTCATGTTCACGACGCGGTGGAACTCCGACCACAGCTCGTCCACGGTGCTGTTCTGAGGATCGGTGGCCATGTCGGTGCGCTACCCGGTCACCGCGCCGGCAAACGCGGCAGGTGTCCGGCCGCCGCGCCCAGGGTACGGACACGCCATGAGCGCACCGAGCAACGTCCCCGACTCCCGGCCCGTCGACCCTGTCGCCGTCGTCACCGGCTCCGACTCCGGCATCGGCCGGGCCGTCGCGGTGGCCCTGGCCGAGGCCGGGCACGACGTCGGCGTGACGTGGCACCGCGACGAGCCCGGCGCCCACCGGACGGCCGAGGAGGTGCGCGCCACCGGACGCCGCGCCGAGGTGCGCCGGCTCGACCTCACCGACCTGCCGGGCGCCGCCGACGTCGTCGACGAGCTCGCCGAGGCGCTGTCGGACGACGGCCGGCTCGACGTCCTCGTGAACAACGCCGGCACCGGCACCGCGACGCCGCTGCTCGACCTCGACTACGCCACCTGGCGCGAGGTGGTCGCCACCGACCTGGACGGCGCGTTCTGCTGCCTGCAGCGAGCCGCACGCCGCATGGTGGTCGCCGGCCGCGGCGGCCGGATCGTCAACGTCACCAGCGTCCACGAGCACGCACCGCGGGTCGGTGCCGCGCCGTACTGCGCGGCGAAGGGCGGCCTCGGGCAGCTGACGCGGACCGCCGCGATCGAGCTCGCCGAGCACGGCATCACCGTCAACGCGGTGGCCCCTGGGGAGATCGCCACACCGATGACCGGTCAGGAGGACGTCGACCCGTCGCGGCAGGAGCGCCCCGGCATCCCGCTGCGCCGGCCCGGGGACGCCCGGGAGGTGGCCGCCGTCGTCGCGTTCCTCTGCTCCGACCGGGCCGGCTACGTCACCGGCGCCTCGTGGGCCGTGGACGGCGGGATGCTGCAGATGGGCCCGATGGCGGGGTCGCACCTGACCTCGGACGACTGGCGGCGTCCGTAGGACCGAGGAGACGCGAGGCGCGCGCTCACACCTGCTCGACGGTGACCGGCGAGTCGGCACCCTCCAGCAGGTCGAGCGCGAGGGTCGTGTAGCCGCGGTCCTCGAACAGCACGGTCACGCGGTCGGCCTCCACGAGCGACACGGTGCCGGCACCGAACTCGCGGTGCCGCACCTGCTGCCCGGTGCGGAACCGGTCGTGGCGCACCGCCTCCGACGTGCCGTCGTCGCAGGAGTCGCAGTGCCCGCACGGCTCCGGCCGGTCCTCGCCGAGCAGCTCGAGCAGCACGCGGCGACGGCAGTCGCGGGTGTCGGCGTAGGTGCGCACGAGCTCGACGCGGGAGGCGTCGGTCGCGCGCCGGCGCTCTCGCTCCTGAACCACCCTGTCGAGCACGGCGGGCAGGTCGTCGGACGCCGTCCACGCCAGCCGGCCCTCGTCGTCCTCACCCACGGCGCCGGCCTCGCGCAACGCACCCACCGCGCGCGACACGGTCCGGTCGGCGAGCCCGGTGACCTCCACGAGCTCGCGACGCGGCAGCGGTCCGTGCTCGCGCAGCGCCCGCCCGACGCGCTCGAGGGTGGCCGGGCGCGGCCCTCCTGAGCCCCGCAGGTACCGCCCGAGGGCGACGTCCTCGGCGCGGTGCACGAGGACGGCGGTCGCCGGCTCGCCGTCCCGGCCGGCACGGCCGACCTCCTGGTAGTACGCGTCGAGTGACGGCGGCAGGGCGGCGTGGACGACGAAGCGCACGTCGGGCCGGTCGATGCCCATCCCGAACGCGCTGGTGGCGACGACGAGGTCGAGCCGGCCGGAGGTGAAGCCGTCCTGCACCTCGTCGCGCTCCCGGGACGCCATCCCTGCGTGGTACCCCCGGGCCGCGCGACCGGCGGCGGCGAGCAGGCCGACCAGCCGGTCGACGTCCGCGCGGGTCGGCGCGTAGACGATGCCGGCGCCGTCCAGGGACGTCGCCGCCTCGACGACGAGACGGTCGGCCGCACCGGCGTCCGCCGCATCGCGCGCCCCCAGCCAGATGTTGGGGCGGTCGACGTCACCGACGACCACCTCGGCGTGCGGCACGCCGAGCCGCTCGACGACGTCCCGGCGCACCTGCCGCGACGCGGTCGCCGTCGTCGCCAGCAGCCGCGGGCCGCCGAGCCTGGCCGCCGCCGTGGCGATCTGCAGGTAGTCCGGCCGGAAGTCGTGCCCCCACTCGCTCACGCAGTGCGCCTCGTCCACGACGAGCAGCCGCACGTCCCCGGACGACAGGGCGTCGACGACCTCGTCGCGGCCGAGCTGCTCCGGCGCCAGCAGCACGACGTCCAGCCCGCCGTCGCGGACGGCGCCCAGCACCTCCTGCTCCTGCCGCGCGGTGAGCGACGAGTTGAGCACGGCGGCGCGGCGCCCGGTCGCCTCCAGCGCCGCCCGCTGGTCGCGCTGGAGCGACAGCGTGGGCGACACGACGACCGTCAGGCCGCTGGTCAGGCGAGACGCGATGTCGTAGACGGCGGTCTTGCCGAAGCCGGAACGCGCCACCAGCAGCGTGTCGCGGTCGGCCAGCGCGTCGAGCGCGGCCCGCTGCTCGGCTCGCAGGTCCGCCTCCGGGCCGAGCACTGCGCGGGCGGCGTCGTCGAGTGCTGTCACGAACCGCGTGTACCCGGCACGTGAAGGGGCATGCCGGCCTGCCCTGTGGGGTACAGCACGGCATGCAGATCGGGTACTTCCTGTCCAGCGAGGAGCACGACCCGGGCGAGCTGGTCCGCCAGGCGCAGCAGGCGCAGGACGCCGGCTTCGAGGGGCTGTGGATCAGCGACCACTACCACCCGTGGAACGACGAGCAGGGCCACAGTCCCTTCGTGTGGTCGGTGATCGGGGCCATCGGCCGGCTGACGTCCCTGCCGGTGACCACGGCGGTGACCTGCCCGACCGTCCGCATCCACCCCGCCGTGATCGCCCAGGCGGCGGCGACGTCGGCCTGCATGGTGCAGGGCGGGTTCCGGCTCGGCGTCGGCAGCGGCGAGGCGCTCAACGAGCACGTCCTCGGCGACCGGTGGCCCACGGCCGACGTCCGCCTGGAGATGCTCGAGGAGGCCGTCGGCGTCATCCGTGCCCTGCTGACCGGCGAGCGGGTCGACCACCACGGCACCCACTACACCGTCGAGGACGCCCGCATCTACACCCTGCCCTCCGACGACGTGCCGATCTACGTCTCCGGCTTCGGCCCCAAGGCGATCGAGGTCGCCGCCCGGATCGGCGACGGCTTCATCACCACCAAGCCGGCCGCCGACGACCTGGAGGCCTACCGCGCCGCAGGCGGCAAGGGGCCGGGTGAGGGCGGCCTGAAGGTCTGCTGGGCACCGAGCGAGGCCGAGGGCGTCGAGACGGCGCACCGCTTGTGGTCGACGCAGGGCCTGCCCGGAGAGCTGGCCCAGGTGCTGCCCAGCCCCAGGCACTTCGAGCAGGGCGCCCAGATCGTGAGCGAGGAGATGACCGCGCATTCGGTCGTCTGCGGTCCGGACGCCGAACGTCACGCCGCCGCGGTCCGTGAGTACGCCGACGCCGGCTTCGACCGGCTCTACGTCTCCCAGATGGGGCCGGACGCCGACGGCTTCTTCAGGTTCTTCACCGACGAGGTCCGGCCCCTGCTGGGCGACGTGCTCGACTGACCCGCCCTCGGCGTCCTCTGGAGGGTTTCGGGGCTCTCGAGCGGCCCCGAGACCCCCCAAACCCTCCAGAGGTCGCGGTCAGAGGAGGGTGACCCCGAGCAGCGGGGGCAGCGTGGACCCGGTGTCACCGAGGTCCTTGGTCGGCAGGTCCACGGTGTAGACGTCGATGCCCCGCACCAGGTCGGCGGTGTAGACGACGTTGGTCTTCTTGCCGGTCGCCATGCCCTTGCTGTTGCGCTGCGGCACCCAGTAGGCGTCCCAGACCTCGGTGGCGCCGCCGGTGGCGTAGCCGTACTGGCCGATCTGCCGCGGGTCGCGGACGTCCACGAGGCGCAGCCCACCGGCGTAGAAGCCCTGCGCGAGAATGCCGCTCTGGTGGTAGTCGAACCAGTGCGCCGAGCAGAACGCCCCCGCCGGCAGCGAGAGCCCGCCGCCGAACTCGGCCGGCACGTTGGACGCGTCCAGCGGGGTGATGGTGCCGTTGCCCGGAGCCGTCGGGTCGCCGGCCCGGTACGCCTCGCCGTCCAGGCCCTGCACCCACCACGTCTGCACGCTGCCCGCCCGCTCGCAGACGACCTCGTCGCCCTCGTTGAGGTAGTCCTCCTCGGTCACGAGCAGGACGTTGCCGTTGGCGAGGCTCGGCTCCGCGCCCGGCCGGAACCGGGAACCGTTGGGGCGCAGCGAGTTGTGGTGGATGAAGTCGTTCCAGCCCTCGCTGATGCCGTTGGCGTCGGTGGCCTCCAGCGGCACCGGGTTGGCCGGGTCGCTCACGTCGAAGGCGGCGGTGCCTCCCGACCCGGTGTGCCAGCCCACGCCGGCACCGTCGAAGCTCCAGTGGTGGCCCGCGCCGCGCCTGAAGACCGGGTTCGGTCCGGCCGCCGCCGAGCGGTGGGTGCCGACGACCGTCGGGGCGTCCAGGTCGTTCAGGTCGATGACCGAGAACTGGCCCCCGTTGCCGACGCTGTAGGCGTAGCGGCAGTCCCACGCGTCGACGCAGGCCACCGTGTGCGTGCTGTTCGGCACCTCCACCCGGGAGCGGACGTGCGGCCGCGCGGGGTCCGTGACGTCAACGACCAGCAGCTCGCCGCCGCCGACGTTCACGTGCTGGACGTCGCTGCTGCTGGCCTGGTAGAGGTCGGCCCCGACGAGCACGAACCGGTCGCTCACCTCACCGGCCCGACGGCGCTCGCCGTACGTCATCGACTCGTTCTCGAAGACGAGGTTGTCCACGGTCCCGGTGAGCCGCGGGTGCAGCGGGTCGCTGGTGTCGAAGACGCTGATGCTGTCGAGGCTGGACGCGTAGAAGAAGCTCCCGGTCCTCGCGAACGTCCCCGAGATCATGCCGGTCTCATAGGGCACCGTGTCGACGAGGCGCACGTTCGGGCTCGTGACCAGGGGCACGGTCGCTCCGGCGCTCGAGTCACCGGCGCCGGACGCCGGCTGCGGGCCGTGCGCTGACGCGGTGGCGGGCGTCAGGCACAGCGCCGCGACGGCCAGGACGGCGGGTGCGAGGACGGGACGACGCATGGCGGTGACCTCCGGGACGGCAGCTGGGGCGCTCGGGGTGCTCAACGACCGGCGGGCCGGGAGGTCACGCGGGCTGTGGCTCACCGCCCCGGCACCGGCGGGCGGACGTCGAAGCGCAGCAGCGCGCCCACGCCGCCGTCGACCATGGACTCCCCCTCGACGAGCACCACCTCGCCCTTCTGGGCGACGAGCGCCCGCAGCAGCACGGCGTCGGCGCGGTCCGTCGTCGCGGACGCCGACCCCAGGGCACGCACCTCGTCCTCGGTGCAGCCGAGGTGGAGCGGCTGCTCCCCCGCCCAGAGCTCGGCGGTGGACGACGGGTCGTCGTGCAGCAGGAGCACCTCGACGGCGCCGCCCCGCAGCGCCTCGACGACGCCGGGCAGCCCGGCCGCGGCCGCCCCGTCGCGGCCCCGCTCCTGCTCGAAGCGCGCCAGGACGTCTCCCATCCGCCTCTGGCCGTGGGCCGCGAGCACCTCGTCCACCCGGCGGGCGAAGGCCTCGTGGTGCACACCCTCGTTGCGGCCGCCGCCCTCCACCTCCACCAGCCGCTCGGCGACCCGGCCGGTGGCGTGGCGGCGCACGTAGGTGCAGGCCTGGGGGTCACCCGTCAGCAGCACCAGGTCGACGGGGTTCCGGGCGACCACGTCGTCGAGGTGCTCGGCGACGGCCGTCGCGTTCCGCTCCCACGAGTCCTCCACCCGCATCTGGAAGCGGCGGTGGGACCAGCCGCCGCCGCCGACCTTGTGCAGGACGTCGTGACCGCCCTCGACCTGGGCCTCCTCGGCGGGGCGACCCATGGCGTCCACGAGGGTGACGTCCGCCCCGGCCCGGTCGACCTCGACGAGCGCGTAGGGCGCCGTGCCCTCCAGCGCCCGCACGACGGGCATGAGGTGCGGGACGGACCCGAAGCGTCCCGAGTCCCGCAGAGGGCGCCGCGGGACCACCCGGTCCAGCAGCACGCCACCCGGCGTCGCGATGATGCTGCGCCCCTGCTCGCCGGCCAGTCCCGTCGGCGCGAGGACGCGCTCCTCCACCACCGCCACGACGTCGTCGGGCGCGCCGTCGTCCGCCAGCGACCGCCGCACCGCCGCCCACCGCAGGCGCAGCTCCTCCTGCGCCGCGGCGTCCGTGCGGGACACGTCCACGTGCACCGAGGCGTACGGTCCGGGCGTCTCGACGACGCTCTGGAGCCAGGCGGTCTCCATCGGGCGTCTCCTCTCGGTCGGTCGTTCGCTGTGAGGTCAGGTGTCCGCTACCCGGGCGAACCGTGCCCCAAACCGGCCGTTTCCCACCCGGGCGGACGGCATCACGCCGTTAGAGTGGCGTGTCGCCGGCGCGCACGCTCCGGCCGCGACCGGCAGCGCTGGAGGGGGCGGTGCTCGACCACGAGGTGCTCGGCCGGGTCTTCGGTAGAGCCGCGGCCGTCTCCCCGTACGGCCTGGCGGTCGTCGACGTCCGGGCCCGGGTGCGGTGGGCGAACGCCGCGATGGCTCGGCTGCTGGGGCTGAGCCTCGACGAGCTCGACGGGCAGGACCTCGAGCCGTTGCTGCTCCCGGCGGCTCGTGCCGACGAGCAGGCTCCGACGGACGACGCGGGGCTGCGGCAGCGCCGCCGAGTGGTGCGCGCGGACGGCAGCGAGGTCGTCCTCGACGTGGTGCGGACGCCGATCCCCGAAGACATCGCCCCCGGCGGCATGGTGGTCGTCCAGGTCCTCCCCGACCTCGACAGCACCGCGTCGGCGCCCGACTCCGACGGTGGCCTCCCCCGGACGCCGTCCCGGGTGCCGCTGCGCGTGGTCCAGGCCCGGGCTGTGGAGGACGCCGCCTCGGCGCTGGCGGGCGCCGTGTCCCTCGCCGACGTCACGGCGGTGATGGAGCGGCAGGTCGAGGCGTTCGAGGCCGCCGGGCTGCTCGTGGCGCTGGTCGAGGGGCCGCGGCTGCGGCTCATCTCCTGCCGCGGCTACCCGGACGAGGTGCAGGCCCTGCTGCAGGACCAGACCCTGCACGAGCCGTCGCCGATGGCCGAGGTCGTGCGCCGGCGCTCCGCGATCTTCCTGGAGACGCTGGAGGAGTACACCTCCGCCTTCCCGTCGCGAGCGGCCCTGGCCCGGGCGTCCGGCAAGCAGGCCTGGGCGTTCCTCCCGATGATCGCCGGCGGCCAGGTCATCGGCTCCTGGTGCCTGAGCTACAGCGGCCCTCACCGTTTCACCGTGTCGGAACGGGCTCTCCTGCTCACGCTCTCCGGCCTGCTCGCGCAAGCGGTGGCCCGCTCGGAGCTGCTCGCGGCGGAGCTGTCGGTGAGCCGCACCCTGCAGCGCAGCATGCTGCCGCGGAGCATCCCCGAGGTACCCGGCTGCGAGATCGCCGTCCGCTACCAGGCGGCGATGGCGGGCCTGGAGGTCGGCGGCGACTTCTACGACGTCATCCCGCTGCCCAAGGGCGGCACCGGCATCGTCATCGGAGACGCCCAGGGACACTCGGCGGCGGCCGCGGCGCTCATGGGGCAGGTGCGCGGCGCACTGCGCGCGTACGCCGCCGAGGGCCACGACCCGGCGACGATCGTCGCGCGCGCGAACCGGTTCCTCTACACGGCCGGGGCCGACTCGTTCGTGACCTGCACCTACGCCGCGCTCGACGCCCTGCACGACGGCGTCTCCATCGTCCGGGCCGGCCACCCCCACCCGCTGCTCGTCACGCCGGACGGGGCGGCGGGGCCGCTGGAGGTCCCGGGCGGCTTGCCGCTGGGGATCGACCCCCAGGCCGCCTACCCCGTCACCTGGGTGCCGCTGACCACCGGCTGCCGCGTCGTCCTCTACACCGACGGGCTCGTCGAGCACCGCGTCGGCGACCCCGGCGAGGGGGAGCGCCACCTGGTCGAGCGTGTGCTGGCGGCCGCGGACCGCCCCTTGGAGGAGTTCGCCGACGCAGTCGTCGGCGGTGAGCAGGGGCGCGAGGACGACGTCGCGGTCCTCGTCCTGGAGAGAGTGGCCGCCAGCGGTGACTCCGGTCTGCGCCAGGAGACGTTCTCCGCGGCCGCCACGGACGCGACGGCCGTCCGGCGCATCCGGCGCGAGGTGGCCTCGACGTGCCGCGACTGGGGGTGGGCAGCCCGCACCGAGGAGGTCGAGCTGCTCGTCAGCGAGCTGGTGACCAACGCCGTGCTGCACGTGGGCGGCATGGTCACCGTGACGCTGACCGCGACGAGCGACCGGCTCACGGTGTCGGTCTCCGACACCAGCGTGCAGAGCCCCTCACTCCGGGCCGAGGACGTGTGGCGGACCAGCGGACGGGGTCTCGCGATCGTCTCGGCGATCGCCGACGAGTGGGGCGTGGACCCCTCGGGCCCGGGCAAGAGCGTCTGGTTCTCCCTGCAGGACCAGTCGGCCTGATCACCACCAGCGGCGCAGCCGCTTGCGGGACGCCTTGTGCCACACGCCCGCAAAGGCCTGCTCGGCCTCGTCCGACCGGCGGGTCTCGCTCTCCACGAGACGGCCCAGGTCGAAGACGGCGGCCGACGCGAGACCGGGACGCCGCGCGACGTCGGTGAGCAGCTCCGTCGCCGTGACGGCGTCCTGGTGCTCGCCGAGCACCTCCTGCACCGACTCCATCGCCGAGGCGAAGTCGGCTGCGGCGCCGGAGCGGCTCGGCACCGCCGCGGCGGCCACCTCCGCGGCGTAGCGCGCCCGCTTCGCGGCCTTACGGGCGTCGTGCAGGGTGAAGCGCTCCGCCGGCCCGGTCGCGTCCTCGACGCGGCGGCGCACCCGCCGCCACTGGCGCCGCACCGCCCGGGGCAGCGCGGTGCGGGCGCGCCGCCGCCCCGGCCCGGTGGACTCGCGGTCGGCCACCACCTCGTCGAGGTGACGGAGCAGGGCCAGGTAGCGCTCGCTCGACAGCGCGAGGCGCAGCCGCTCCATGGCCTCCGCGTGCTGCTCGCCGAGCACCTCGTCGAGCAGCCGCGTGGTGTCGTCGACCGCCGGCGGACGAAGGTGCCGAGCGACGTCGCGGAGTCGCTCGCGCATCACCTCGGCGTCGCGGGCCTCACCGAGCACGGCGGCGAGCCACCGCAGCTCGTCGAGCAACGGGCCGACGTCGGCCTCCAGCAGGGGCTCGTAGACCCTCAGCGTGCTGCGCAGCCGGCGCGTGGCCACGCGCATCTTGTGGACGGCGTCCGGCTCGTCGCGCCGAGCGGCCGGGTCGCGGGCGGTGAGCTCGTCGACCTGGTGCCGCAGGTAGCCGCGGACGGCGTCCGCGGACGGGGAGCCTCCCCTGGCGCGCGGCCGGCGCTCCTCCGCCGGCAGGCGCCCGGCGAGGGCCCGGGCCAGCTTGGACGACGTCGGTGAGTCGTTGGCGCCGAGGGACCGCAGCAGCCCGTCGAGGGCGCGGGCGACCTCGCGTGCAGCGGTCGAGCCGGCGTCCACCAGCTCGACCTCCAGCTCGCGCCAGCGGACGATCTCCACCTCGCGGCCGTCGGGGGCCAGCAGGTAGGCGGTCACCCGGTCGTCGGTGAGCTCGACGAGATCGGCGAGGTCGGTGCCCTCGTCGCCGTCGGCGCCGCTCAACCGCCGGACGGTGCGGTGGTCCACCAGCCGCGCCACCGGCGCCACCGGCAGCCCCCGGCGCCGGGCGAGGGTGAGGTCGCGCAGCAGCCGGGGCGGCGTCCGGGTCGCCCGGCCCAGCGACGTCCGCACCTCGAGTCGTCCGGCGCCGACGGGCAGCTTGAGGTGCCAGCCGGCGTCGTCTCCCCCGGTGCGGCGGCGCAGCGTCACCCCGGAACGCAGCAGCCGCAGGTCCGACGTGTCGAGGTAGCGGGCGTCGAGAACGACCTCCCGCGGCTCGCTCACCGCCGCGACACCCGGGAGCGACGTCAGCTCCCGGTCCGCGGGCGCCGGCCAGTCGTCGCCCACCGCGTACGTCCGCTCGACCTCGAGGTGCTCGGTGGCCACGACGAGACCCTACGACCGGCGACCCCCCTCGCGCCCGGTCGACGCCGCAACCGCCTCTGCCGCCGCAGGATCCAGCGAGACGCGGACGCAGGCGGCCACCAGCCGCGGCAGGTCGTCCGGCGGCACGAGCCTCGCGAGCCCGCTCGCGGTGGTGGGCAGGCCCGCGGCCTGCGCCCCCCGGAGCACCCGGTCGTCCGCGAAGGGGGCGACGTCCGGCCACACGCCCTGCACCTCCCGGCAGAACACCGCGGAGCCCACGGGGCCGATCCCGGGCAGTCGCCGCAGTCCGCGGCGCAGGGCGTCGACGTCCCCGGCGGCCTCCTCGTGGAGCCGCCGCAGGTCACCGCCCCACGCGTCGAGGACCATCTCGGCGCCGTCGCCGAGCATCGTCGCCGTGCGCTCGTCGAACCGCCTGTACCCGGCGCGACCGAGGACGGCGACCCGGTCGCGCCAGGACGACCGGCGCATCGCGTCGGCCGTCCGCCACCCGGCCCGTCCGAGCTCCCGGGCCGCGGCGACGGCCAGGGACGAGGAGATGCGCGCGGACAGCAGCACCGACAGGACCAGCAGCCGGTAGAGAGGTGACGGCTGGTCCCGCAGCGTGATGCCCGCCTCCTCGGCGTAGGTGCGGCCGTGCTCGGCGAGCAGGGCCGCGACGACGCGACCGGTCCGTGGAGTCCCCATGCCCGCAGCATGCTCCGGCGCGGCGACGTCGCGCTCACGTCGTCCACAGGCGTCGGCCGCGGGCGCGGGCCACCGCTGCCTCGAGCCGACGGGCGTGGGCGCCCCGCCAGTAGGGCCGCCCGCACGCGGTGCACCGCGCGAACTCGTCGTAGGTGCGCCGCGTGCCCGGCTCGAGCCGGTGCTCGACGGCGGCCCGGTCGACCGGCTCGAGCAGCCCGCCGCAGGCCGGGCACCGCGACCACGGCGCGAGGGGTGGCGCGAAGCGGTCGAGGACGTCGTCCGTCTGCCTGTCGACGTGCTGCCCGCGGACGTACGCGCCGTGGAGCAGGGCGCGCCGCCGCAGGAGGCCACGGTCCTGGGTGAGCAGCACCCGCTGCTCGGCCAGCGACCGGGCGACCAGCTCGGCGTCGTGCGCGTCGTTGTCGTAGGCGACGTCGAGGCCGAGGAGCCGCAGCCGCCTCGCCAGCCTCCCGAGGTGCACGTCCAGCAGGAACCGCGGCGGGTCCGTCGGCGCCGGCTGCGGTCGCCGCACCGCAGGCACGGCGAGGCGGCCCGGCACGGCGACGCGGGTCTGCGGCGGGACGGGCTCGCCGTCCAGCAGCAGGGCTCCCACCTCGGTGAGGGGGACGCCGAGGGACTGCACCACGTGGCCAAGAGTCGCGTCGGCGTCGATCCCCACCACCGGCGCCCGGCCGCGCAGGCGCGGCGGCAGCAGGAAGCGCAGCGACTCGTCGACGTCGACCGTCAGGCCGGCCGGTCCACCGCCGTGCGGTCGGTCAGCTCGGCCACCAGCCACGGCAGCACCTCCCCCAGCGGTGCGTCCAGCCGGACGTCGGCCCGCCCGTCGCCGCGGGTGGCTCCGGCGTTGACGATCGCGACCGGCGTCCCCCGCCGGGCGGCGTGCAGCACGAACCGGTAGCCGGACATCACGGTGAGGGACGACCCCAGCACGAGCACGGCGTCGGCGGCGTCCACGAGGCCGAAGCAGCGGCGTACCCGGTCCTTCGGCACGGTCTCGCCGAAGAACACGACGTCCGGCTTGAGCGGCCCGGACCCGCAGCGCAGGCAGTCGACGACCACGAAGCCCTCCAGCACGTCGTCGGGCACGTCGGCGTCCCCGTCGGGGTTGACGCGCTGGACGGCGGCGGAGAAGCCGGGGTTGGCCAGCCTGAGCCGGGAGTCGAGCTCGGCCCGGGTGCTGACGTCGCCGCAGCGCAGGCACACGACGCGGTCGAGCCCGCCGTGCAGCTCGACGACGCCGGTGGCGCCGGCGGCCTGGTGCAGCCCGTCGACGTTCTGCGTGACGACGGCGTCCACGAGACCGGTCGCCTGAAGCCGCGCGACCGCCTCGTGCCCGGGGTTGGGCCGGGCCCGCGCGATGGTGCGCCAGCCGAGGTGGCTGCGCGCCCAGTACCGCCGCCGAGCCGTCGCCGAGCCGGTGAACTCCCGGAAGGTCATCGGGCTGCCGCGCCGCAGCGCGCCGGTGGGTCCCCGGTAGTCCGGGATCCCCGAGTCGGTCGACAGCCCGGCGCCGCTGAGGACGAGGACGCCCCCCGCGCCGACGAGCTCGACCAGCCCTGACCTCACGGTCGACGAGCGTAGGCGGAAGCCCTGGGGTGCGCCCCCGTACCCTGGTGGGGTCATGTCGGCGCCACCCACCGAGCCATCGCTCCGGCACCTGCGTGCCCGACTCCCCCACCTGACGTTGCGGGACGAGCGTCGGCTGCGCCGTCGGCTGGACGGCGCGCGCTCGGTTCGGGAGGACGGGGGCCGCGAGCGCGCCCTGGCGCAGGTCGCCGAGGCGGTCTCGCGGGCCGAGCAGCGCGCCGAGCGGCGGCGGGCCGCCGTCCCGGTGGTCACGTACCCCGACGAGCTGCCGGTCAGCCAGGCGCGGGGGGAGATCGCGGCGGCGATCCGCGACCACCAGGTCGTCGTCGTCGCGGGCGAGACCGGGTCGGGCAAGACGACGCAGCTGCCGAAGATCTGCCTGGAGCTGGGGCGCGGCGTGCGGGGCACCATCGGGCACACCCAGCCCCGCCGGATCGCGGCGCGCTCGGTCGCGGAGCGGGTCGCGGAGGAGCTCGGCACCGAGCTGGGCACGACGGTGGGCTACAAGGTGCGGTTCACCGACTCCTCCCGCGAGGACACCCTCGTCAAGGTGATGACGGACGGCGTGCTGCTGGCGGAGATCCAGAACGACCGGTCCCTGCTCCAGTACGACACGATCATCATCGACGAGGCCCACGAGCGGAGCCTCAACATCGACTTCCTGCTCGGCTACCTCGAGCAGCTGCTCCCCCGCCGTCCCGACCTCAAGGTCGTCATCACGTCCGCGACGATCGACCCGCAGCGGTTCTCGCGCCACTTCGGCGGCGCGCCGGTCATCGAGGTCTCCGGCCGCACCTACCCCGTCGAGGTGCGCTACCGGCCGTACGAGCCGGACGAGACCGACCAGGTGCAGGCCGTCTGCGACGCCGTCGAGGCGCTGGCGCACGAGGGACCCGGCGACGTCCTGGTGTTCCTGTCGGGTGAGCGGGAGATCCGCGACACCGCCGACGCCCTGCGCGCCCTCGGCCTGCGGGGCACCGAGATCCTGCCGCTGTACGCGCGGCTGTCGGCGGCCGAGCAGCACCGGGTCTTCGCTCCCCACCAGGGACGGCGCGTCGTCCTGGCGACCAACGTCGCGGAGACCTCGCTGACGGTGCCGGGCATCCGGTACGTCGTCGACCCCGGGACGGCGCGCATCTCCCGCTACAGCCACCGCACCAAGGTGCAGCGGCTGCCCATCGAGCGGATCAGCCAGGCGTCCGCCCGGCAGCGGTCGGGTCGGTGCGGCCGGGTCTCCGAGGGCGTCGCGGTGCGGCTGTACAGCGAGGAGGACTTCGCGGAACGCCCGGAGTTCACCGACCCGGAGATCCTGCGCACCAACCTCGCGTCGGTCATCCTGCAGATGTCGGCGCTCGGGCTCGGCGACGTCGCCGCCTTCCCGTTCGTCGACCCGCCCGACCCCCGGCAGGTGAAGGACGGGCTCGCGCTGCTGCACGAGCTGGGCGCCATCGACCTGGCCGAGAAGGACCCGGCGAAGCGCCTCACGCCGCTCGGCCGCCGCCTCGCCCAGTTCCCCGTCGACCCCCGCCTGGGCCGGATGGTGCTCGAGGCCGACCGGCTCGGCTGCGTGCGCGAGGTGCTCGTCGTCACCGCGGCCCTGTCGATCCAGGACCCCCGGGAGCGGCCCGCCGACAGGCAGCAGGCGGCCGACGAGAAGCACCGCCGGTTCCGCGACGAGACCTCCGACTTCCTCGCGTACCTCAACCTGTGGACCTACCTCACCGAGCAGCAGACGGCGTTGTCGTCCAGTGCGTTCCGCCGCCTCTGCACGGCAGAGTTCCTCAGCTACCTGCGGGTGCGCGAGTGGCAGGACCTGTTCGCGCAGCTGCGTGAGGTGGCCAGGGGCGTCGGCATCACGGTGAACCGCACGCCGGCCGAGCCGCAGCAGGTGCACCAGGCGCTGCTCGCCGGCCTGCTGTCCCACATCGGCCTCAAGCAGGGCGACCGCAACGACTTCCTCGGTGCCCGCGGGTCTCGCTTCGCCGTCTTCCCCGGGTCGGCCCTCTTCACGAAGCCACCGGCCTGGGTGATGGCCGCCGAGCTCGTCGAGACGTCCCGGCTGTGGGGCCGCGAGGTCGCCCGCATCGAGCCGGAGTGGGCGGAGGAGCTGGCCGGTCACCTGGTCAAGCGGGTGTACAGCGAGCCGCACTGGTCGAAGAAGCGCGGCGCGGCGATGGCGCAGGAGAAGGTGCTGCTCTACGGCGTCCCGCTCGTCGCCTCGCGGCGCGTCGGGTACGCGACGGTCGACCCGGAGGCGGCTCGTGAGCTGTTCATCCGGCATGCACTCGTCGAGGGCGAGTGGGAGACCCATCACCGCTTCTTCGCCGAGAACCGGCAGCTGCTCGCGGACGTCGAGGAGCTCGAGCACCGCGCGCGCCGCCGCGACATCCTCGTCGACGACGAGACGCTGTTCGACTTCTACGACGAGCGGATCCCCGCCGACGTGGTGTCGGCCCGCCACTTCGACGCGTGGTGGAAGTCGGAGCGGCGCCGCCGGCCCGACCTGCTGACGTTCAGCATGGACCTGCTGGTCAACGACGACGCCGACGTCGTCGACGAGCGGGACTACCCGAAGGTCTGGCAGCAGGGCGAGCTGGAGCTGCCGCTCAGCTACCAGTTCGAGCCCGGCACCGACGCGGACGGCGTCACGGTGCACGTGCCGGTGTCCGTGCTCAACCAGGTCTCGCCGCGAGGCTTCGACTGGCAGGTGCCCGGTCTGCGCGAGGAGCTGGTGACCGCCCTGATCCGGTCGTTGCCGAAGGCGTTGCGCAAGAAGGTCGTCCCGGCACCGGACCACGCCCGGCTCGTGCTGCAGCGGCTGCCTGGCTCCCCCGACGGTCGGCCCCTCACCGGGGCCGTCGCCGACGAGCTGCGGGCGACCGTGGGGCTCGACGTCCCCGCCGACGCCTGGGACCTGGACCGGGTGCCCGACCACCTGCGCATGACGTTCCGCGTCGAGGACGAGCGGGGACGCACCCTGGGCGAGGGCAAGGACCTGGCGGCGCTGCAGCAGCAGCTCGCCGGTCGGGTGCGCGCGGCCGTCTCCGCGGCCGTGACACAGGAGGTCCGCGGCGCGCCACTCGAGCGCGGCGGCCTGACGTCGTGGAGCCTCGGCGAGCTGCCCCGGTCGGTCGAGCGGACGGCGTCCACCGGTCACCGGGTACGCGGCTACCCCGCACTGGTCGACGAGGCCGGCTCGGTCGCCGTCCGGGTGCTCGCGTCGGAGACGGAGCAGCGTCGGGCGATGTGGGCGGGCACGCGGCGACTGCTGATCACGCAGGGGGCCCCGAACCCGGCCCGGGTCGCCTCGGCGGTGCTCGACACCGCCGGCAGGCTGGCGCTGAGCCACAACCCGCACGGCAGCACCGACGCGCTGTTCGCGGACTGCCTGGACTGCGCGGTCGACGCCCTCGTCGCCTCCGGCGGCGGCCCGGCCTGGGACGAGCCCGGTTTCGCCCGGCTGGCCGAGCACGTCCGCGCCGGGCTGGAGACCGCGCTGCGAGACGTGCTCGTGCTGGTGGCGAGGGTGCTCGCCGCGGCGCAGGCGGTGTCCCGTGCCGTCGAGGGAACGGCGAGCCTGATGCTGCTGCCGTCGCTGGCCGACGCCCGCGAGCAGCTCACCGCGCTCGTCCACCCCGGTTTCGTCACGGCGACCGGCCTGGCTCGGCTGCCCGACCTGCTGCGCTACCTGCGCGCCGTGGGCCGGCGGCTCGACAAGCTGCCCGAGGACCCGGTGCGCGACCGGGACCGCACCGGCGTCGTGCAGCGGCTGGAGGCCGAGTACGCGGACGTCGTGCGCCGGCTGCCGCCGGAGCGGCGCCAGGACGAGGACGTCGTCGCGGTGCGCTGGATGCTGCAGGAGCTTCGGGTGTCCCTCTTCGCGCAGGGCCTGGGGACGGCCTACCCGGTCTCGGAGAAGCGCGTCGCCAAGGCGATGGCCGCCCTCGTCGCGTGACATCGGTCAGACTCGGGCCATGAGCAGCCATCCGTCAGGAGTGGTGGTGCCCGAGGTCGACGGGCGTCGCAGCTCGACGGCGCTCGGCCGGGCCGTGGTCGCCGACGCGCTGCGGTCGGTCGACCCTGTCGGCGCCGCGTCGGTCGAGCGCGAGACCGACTGGCGGCGGGGGTACCTCGTGCCCTTCCGCCGACTCGTCGAAGCCGGTCTCACCTCGCGCGAGGCCGAGCTGCGCATCGCCGGCGACGGGCTGGACTCGCTCGCTGCCCGCATGCGGTACGCGGACGCCGAGGGCGACAGGCCGCTCGGCGACACGTTCGCGCACGACCCCGACCGATCGCTCGGCACCGTGACGGTGGCCGGGACCGGAGAGGTGGAGACCGAGCTGTCGGTGCCCCTGCACGGGCAGAGGCTGCGTGGCGACGCGCTCCTGCGACAGCTCGACGCCTGGGTCGCCGCCGGCACGGTCGAGCCGAGCTTCGCCGAGGCGGTGCGGCAGGTGGCCCGGCACCCCGAGTGGCTCCGCATCGCCGACCGCCGGGTCGTCGCCCTGGGGGCCGGCGCGGAGATGGGTCCGCTGCTGTCACTGCTGCGGTGGGGCGGCGAGGTGGTCGCGGTCGACCTGCCGCGCCCGGACCTGTGGCGCCGTCTGCTCGAGCAGACCCGACGGTTCGGCGGGCGGATGCACGTGCCGGTGGCCGTCGGCCAGGCGGCGTCCGACTCGCTGCTCGCGTCGCGGGCCGGGGCGGACCTGCTGCACGAGCTCCCGGACGTCGCGGCGTGGCTCGCCGAGCAGCCAGGACCACTGGTGCTGGGCAACTACGTGTACGCGGACGGTGTGACGAACCTACGGGTCTCCACCGCGGTGGACGCTCTCTCCTCCCGGCTGCTCGACCTGCGGGACGACGTGGCCCTCGCGTTCCTCGCGACGCCGACGGACGTCTTCGCCGTGCCGGACGACGTCGTCGCGGAGGCGGAGCGCCGGTACCGGGAGCGGTCGCTGACGAGGACGCTGCGGCGTCCGCTGCGGGCGGTCAGCGGGGGCCGGCTGCTGCGCCGCCACTACGCGCCCGGCACCGCCCCGGGTCTGACCGATGCCCTCGTGCCGCAGCAGGGTCCGAACTACGCGCTGGCGAAACGGCTGCAGCGCTGGCGGGCGGCGGTGGCCCGCGCCGCCGGGGTGGAGGTCTCGCTCGCCGTGGCGCCGCCGACCCGCACGCGGTCGGTCGTGCGGAACCGGGCGCTGGCCGCCGCCTACGCGGGGGCGGGCCGGTTCGGAGTGGAGGTCTTCGAGCCCGGGACGGCGAACACGCTGATGGCCGCGAAGCTGGTGCACGACCTGTGCGCCGGCACCCCGCGGCACGAGCACCCGTGGCAGGACGAGGCCTGGGGCGCCGCGCACGGCGGGCTGTGGCGGCAGCCCTACGACCCCCGCAGCGTGCTCGGCATCGCGGTCCTCCTCGGCTGGGGGTCGGCACGGGGCTGACCCGTCGTCGTGGGAGGGTCGACGGCGTGCCTCCTGCCCTGCACCACGTCGAGCTCTGGACGACGGACCTCGGGTCGGTCGTGGACGCCTGGGACTGGTTGCTGACCAGCCTCGGTTGGCGCGACGGCGACACCTGGCCGCACGGTCACACCTGGCACCACCCGGACGGCACCTACCTCGTCCTCGAGCAGTCAGCGGACGTCCGTGCGGCCCCGCACGACCGGACGCGCGCCGGCCTCAACCACCTCGCCCTCTGGTGCGACGGGCGTGACCACCTCGACTCGATGCGCACCGACGGACCGTCTCACGGGTGGACCGAGCTCTTCGGCGACCGCTATCCCCATGCCGGAGGCCCCGACCACACCGCGCTGTTCCTGGAGAACGCGCAGGGCTTCGAGATCGAGCTCGTCGCCACTCCCTGACGCCGAGCCCAGCCGCTGCACCGGGTTCGTCAGAACGGCGGCGGGCCGGGGTCCGGGGTCGCCGCCGCGCCGGACTCGTGACGGCGC
>JBKHXE010000100.1:0-17966 GCA_046566185.1 Actinomycetes bacterium
CAAAGCTCGGACTCCCCGACGGTCTGGACGAGACCGTGGCGGACGCGCTGATCGACGAGCTCGTCTCCGTGATGCGGGAGAACCGGGTCGACCACACGGGCTTCTTCCGGCGGCTGGGCGACGCGGCGCGCGGCGACACCGAGCCCGCGCGCAGCCTGGTGCTGGACCTCGCGGGGTTCGACGCCTGGGCCGAGCGGTGGCTGGCGCTGCAGCCGGACGCCGACCTGATGGACCGGACGAACCCTGTCTACGTCCCGCGCAACCACCTGGTCGAGGAGGCACTCGGCGCGGCGCCGGACGACCTGGCCCCGGTGCAGCGCCTGCTGGACGTGCTGTCGGAGCCGTTCCACGAGCGGCCCGGGCTCGAGCGGTACGCCGCGCCCGCGCCCGGTGACTTCGGGACGACGTACCGGACCTTCTGCGGAACCTGAGCGGGTCGTTCTGCCGCCGTACCGACCCCCGAGAAGCGAGGTGACTCGCTCGTAGCCCCACGACCGTGACAGGCTCGCGACGGCCGCTCCACCGGGGAGCCGTCGAGTCGGGAGGAGCACCGGTGTTCTCGCGCATCGCGATCGTGAACCGCGGCGAGTCCGCGATGAGGCTGATCCACGCCGTCCGTGACATGAACGCAGAGAGGGACGGGACTCCGATCCGCACGATCGCGCTCTACACCGACGAGGAGCGCACCGCGATGTTCGCGCGGGAGGCCGACGAGGCCTACGCGCTGGGCCCCGCCTCGGCCCGCCCCTACATCGACCTGGGCGTCCTCGAGCGCGTGCTGGTCGACTGCTCGGCGGACGCCGTGTGGGTCGGGTGGGGGTTCGTCGCGGAGGACCCCGCGTTCGCGGACCTGTGCGAGCGCCTCGGAGTCACCTTCCTCGGTCCGAGCGCGGAGGCGATGCGCCGGCTGGGCGACAAGATCGGCTCCAAGCTGCTCGCCGAGGAGGTGGGGGTGCCGGTCGCACCGTGGAGCGGCGGAGGCGTCGACACGCTGGCCGACGCGCTGGCCGCAGCCGAGCGCATCGGCTACCCGCTCATGCTGAAGGCGACCGCGGGCGGGGGCGGCAGGGGCATCCGCCGGGTCGACTCCGCCGACGAGCTCGAGGACGCCTACCAGCGCACCCGCGACGAGGCCGAGCGCGCCTTCGGCAGCGGCGTGGTCTTCCTCGAGCGGCTCGTGACCGGGGCCCGGCACGTCGAGGTCCAGCTGATCGCCGACGGCCACGGCACCGCCTGGGCGGTCGGCGTCCGCGACTGCACGGTGCAGCGACGCAACCAGAAGGTCATCGAGGAGTCGGCCTCGCCGCTGCTCGACCCGAGCCAGGCCGAGGAGCTCAAGGCGTCCGCCGAGCGGCTGGCGGTCGCCGTCGGGTACGTCGGTGCGGGGACCGTGGAGTTCCTCTACCACCCGGGCGAGCGGTCGTTCGCGTTCCTCGAGGTCAACACGCGCCTGCAGGTCGAGCACCCGATCACCGAGGCGACGACGGATCTCGACCTGGTCAAGGCCCAGCTGCACGTGGCGGCGGGCGGCCGTCTCGAGGGCGCGAAGCCACCGGAGCGGGGGCACGCCGTCGAGGCCCGGCTGAACGCCGAGGACCCGGACCGCGACTTCGCCCCGTCGCCCGGCCGGATCGCGCTGCTCGACCTGCCGTCGGGACCGGGGATCCGCGTGGACACCGGGGTGGCCGAGGGCGACACCATCCCGGCCGAGTTCGACTCGATGATCGCCAAGATCATCGCCTACGGCCGCACCCGCGCCGAGGCGCTCGCGAGGCTGCGTCGGGCGATGGCGGAGACCACGGTGGTGATCGAGGGCGGCGCCACCAACAAGAGCTTCATCCTCGACCTGCTCGACCAGCCCGAGGTGGTCGACGGGAGCGCCGGCTGGGCCGACACCGCCTGGATCGACCGGGCGCGCTCCGAGGGGCGGCTCGTGGTCCACGAGCATTCGGGCATCGCCGTCGTCGCGGCGGGCATCGAGGCCTACGAGGACGAGGAGCAGGTCGAGATCACCCGGCTCCTCGAGAGCGCCCACGGCGGCCGGCCCCAGGTGCAGCACAAGGTCGGCGAGGCCGTCGACTTCAAGCTCCGTGGTGCGTCGTACAAGGTCACCGTGCTCCGGACCGGTCCGCACCGGTTCCGGGTCGCCGTCGCCGCCGGGGGCACCACCCAGGTCGTCGACGTCGACGTCGAGCGGCTCGACGCGTTCCGCACCCGGCTGACCGCCGGTGGCCGGGTCCACCGACTGGTGACCGCCACCCACGGGCCGGTCCACCTGATCGAGGTCGACGGCGTCGCCCACCGCGTGAGCCGCGACGAGGGCGGCGTGCTGCGCTCGCCGGCGCCGGCCCTGGTCGTGGCCTGCCCCGTGGGCGCCGGCGACCTGGTCGAGGCGGGCGCTCCGGTGCTGGTGCTCGAGAGCATGAAGATGGAGACGGTGCTGCGGTCGCCGTTCGCCGCGCGGGTGCGTGAGCTCCTGGTGGCGACCGGCAGCCAGGTCGAGACCGGTGCTCCTCTGGTCCGACTGGAACCGGTCGCCGACGAGGCCACCGGCGCTGCCGGCCCGGAGGCGGCGGTCGAGGACGGCCCCGAGCTCGATCTGCCGCAACCGGCGTCCGCTCCGTCGGCCCGGCAACGGGCCGCGCGTGGCCGGGAGGACCTCGCCGCGATCCTGATGGGCTTCGACGTCGACGCACAGAGCGACGGCAGCGTCGTCGACGACTACCTCGCCGCTCGCGACGAGCTCCTCGGCTCCGGGCAGGACGTCGCGGCCGCCGAGCTCGAGCTCCTCGGGTGCTTCGCCGACTTCGCGGAGCTGAGCCGCAACCGCCCCCTCGACGAGGACCTGCACACCGAGCTGCGGGTGCACAGCTCGAGGGAGCACTTCCACACCTACCTGCAGAGCCTCGACCCCGACCGCGGCGGGCTCCCGCAGCAGTTCCGCGACCGGCTGGCCCGGGTGCTCGCCCACTACGGCGTGACCGGCTGGGACCGGACGCCGCAGCTGGAGGAGGCGGTGTTCCGGATCTTCCTGGCGCAGCAGCGCTCCGCGCCCGAGGTGCACCTGGTCACGGGGATCCTCCAGCGCTGGATCGTCGAGCCTCCTCCGCCGCGGGACCTGGCGGGGTCGGCGCGCGAGCTCCTCGAGCGTCTGGTCCGGGCCACCCAGCTCCGGTTCCCGGCGGTCGGCGACCTGGCGAGGAGCGTCCGCTTCCGCTGGTTCGACCAGCCGCTGGTCGACGCCGAGCGGTCCAGCGTCCTCGCCGGCGTCCGCGACGAGGTGGCGGCGCTCGCGGCCGACCCCGACGCCCCGGACCGGACGTCACGCCTGGAGTCGCTCGCCGCGATCCCCGAGCAGATCGTCCGGTTCCTCGCCGAGCGGCTCGAGGGCGGCGTCCCGGAGCAGGAGCCGTTGCTCGAGGTGCTGCTGCGGCGCCACTACCGCGAGCACGACCTGCACGACCTGCGGTCCGTCGTGCAGGCGGGTCGCACCTTCGCGGTCGCCGACTACGTCCTCGACGACCGCCACACCCGGGTGATCTCCACCGAGGGCACCGCCGCCGAGCTCGGCGACCCGGACAGCGCCCTGGTCGCCGCGGTCGGCGACGAGGTCGCCGCCCGTGCAGCGGGGCACCAGGTCGTGCTCGACCTCTACCTGCACTGGCCGGACGCCCCGGAGGAGCCGGAGCAGGCCGGCGCGGAGCTCGGCCGCCTCGTCGGTGCCCTGCCGTTCGCGCACGACACGCGACGGGTCGCGGTGGCGGTCTGCCCCGGTGGGGACGGGCCGGTGAACTACTTCACCTACCGTCCGAGCGCCGACGGCGGGGTGGTCGAGGACGACCTGGTCCGTGGCGTGCACCCGATGGTCGGCCGTCGGCTCGACCTGTGGCGGCTGCGCGACTTCCACGTCACCCGCATCGAGGCACCCGAGGACGTGCTGCTCTACGAGTGCGTGGCTCCCGAGAACCCCGACGACCGCCGGCTCGTGGCCCTCGCCCAGGTCCGGCAGCTCGCCGTCGTTCGCGACGAGGAGGGCAAGGTCACCGGCCTGCCGCACGCGGAGCGGGCTGTGGAGAACTGCCTCGAGGCGATCCGCCGCGTCCGTGCGTCGCGCGGAGCGGCCGGCAGCAAGCTCGACATGAACCACGTCTGGGTCCAGGTCTGGCCTGTCGTCGAAGCAGACGTCGAGCAGCTCACCCTGCTGCAGTACAAGATCACCCCGCTCACCGACGACGCCGGCATCGAGGAGGTGCTCGCGCAGGGCCGGGTGGCGGGACCCGACGGGAGGCCCACCCCGGTCGCGATCCGGTTCCACGCCCGTCCCGGCGCCGGCGTGATGGCGGCCGTCGAAGGTCCCCCGTCCGAACCGCTCAAGCCGCTCGACGACTACACCAGCAAGGTGGTGCGCGCCCGCCGGCGCGGCCTGGTCTACCCCTACGAGCTCGCCGGCGTGCTCACCGGTCCGGAGGGTGGCTTCGTCGAGCACGACCTCGACGAGCTCGGGCAGCTGGTGCCGGTCGACAGGTCGCCCGGGCACAACAAGGCCGGGATCCTGGTCGCCGTGGTCACCACCCCGACCGAGCTGCACCCGGAGGGAATGACCCGGGTCGTGCTCTGCGGCGACCCGACCAAGGCCCTGGGCGCGGTCTCGGAGCCGGAGTGCTCACGGATCATCGCCGCCCTCGACCTCGCCGAGCGGATGCAGGTGCCCCTGGAGTGGTACGCGCTCTCCGCAGGAGCCCGCATCTCCATGGACTCCGGCACCGAGAACATGGACTGGGTCGCCGCGGCGCTGAAGCGGATCATCGAGTTCACCCAGGCCGGCGGGGAGATCAACGTCGTGGTCGCGGGCATCAACGTCGGGGCGCAGCCGTACTGGAACGCCGAGGCCACGATGCTGATGCACACCAAGGGCATCCTGGTGATGACCCCGGACAGTGCCATGGTGCTGACGGGCAAGCAGTCGCTCGACTTCTCCGGCGGGGTGTCCGCGGAGGACAACTACGGCATCGGCGGCTACGACCGAGTCATGGGCCCCAACGGGCAGGCGCAGTACTGGGCCCCCGACCTGGCCGGCGCCTTCGACGTCCTGATGGCGCACTACGACCACACCTACGTCGTGCCCGGTGAGCCGCGGCCGCGGCGGGCCCCCACCACCGACCCCGTGGACCGCGACGTCTCGTCGTTCCCGCACCACTCCCCCGACAGCGACTTCACCACCGTCGGGGAGATCTTCTCCGAGTCGGCCAACCCGGACCGGAAGAAGCCCTTCGACATCCGCACGGTGATGCGTGCCGTGGCCGACCAGGACCACCCCACCCTGGAGCGCTGGGCCGGCATGGCGGACGCGGAGACCGCCGTGGTGCAGGACGCGCACCTCGGCGGGCATCCCGTGTGCCTGCTCGGCATCGAGTCGAAGCCGGTGCCGCGGCGGGGCTTCCCGCCCACCGACGGGCCGGACACCTACACCGCGGGCACGCTGTTCCCGCGCTCCTCGAAGAAGGTCGCCCGGGCGATCAACGCGGCCAGCGGCAACCGCCCGCTCGTCGTCCTGGCCAACCTATCCGGCTTCGACGGCTCGCCGGACTCGATGCGCAACCTGCAGCTGGAGTACGGCGCGGAGATCGGCCGCGCGATCGTCAACTTCGACGGCCCGATCGTCTTCTGCGTCATCTCGCGCTACCACGGCGGTGCGTTCGTGGTCTTCTCCAAGGCCCTGAACCCGAACATGACCGTGCTCGCCCTCGAGGGGTCGTACGCCTCGGTCATCGGCGGCGCGCCGGCCGCGGCGGTCGTGTTCGCGGGCGAGGTCGAGAAGCGTACGTCGTCCGACCACCGGGTCCGTGACCTCCAGGACCGGATCGCCGACGCCACCGGACAGGAGCGGAGCCGGCTGGTCGTCGAGCTGGCCGACATGAGGGCTGCGGTGCGGCCGGAGAAGATCGGTGAGGTCGCGGCCGAGTTCGACACCGTCCACGACATCCACCGGGCCGTCCGGGTGGGCTCGGTCGACGAGGTGATCCCGGTCGCCCGGCTCCGTCCGCGGGTGATCGAGGCGATCGAGGCGGGGCTCGACCCGGCCGCCGGGTGACCCGGGGCCGCTGACCCCTCCCCCGTACCGTGGAGCGGTGAGCGTCGCACCCGCCTCCACCGTCACATTCGGGCACCGGTTCGCCGACGAGCTGCCCGAGCTCGCCGTCCCCTGGGCGGCCGAGCCCGTCGACGACCCGCGCCTGCTGGTGCTGAACGAGGCACTGGCCGCCGAGCTCGGCCTGGACCCCGACTGGCTGCGCAGCCCCGACGGGGTCCGGCTGCTCGTCGGCCACGCCGTTCCCGAAGGCGCGCAGCCGGTCGCGCAGGGCTACGCTGGCCACCAGTTCGGTGGCTTCGTCCCGCGGCTCGGCGACGGGCGTGCGCTGCTGCTGGGCGAGCTCACCGACGCCGAGGGCCGGCTGCGCGACCTGCACCTCAAGGGCTCCGGGCGCACCCCGTTCGCCCGCGGCGGCGACGGGCTGGCGGCGGTCGGGCCGATGCTGCGCGAGCACGTCGTCAGCGAGGCCATGCACGCCCTCGGCGTCCCCACCACCCGGTCGCTGGCCGTGGTGGCGACGGGTCGCCCGGTGCGGCGTGAGACCGCCTTGCCGGGAGCGCTTCTCGCCCGCGTCGCCGACAGTCACCTGCGCGTGGGCAGCTTCCAGTACGCGCGCAGCCTCGGTGACCCCGACGTGCTGCGCCGGCTCGCCGACCACGCGATCGCCCGGCACCACCCCCACGCCGCCGAGGCGGCGCACCGCTACCGGGCCCTGTTCGAGGCGGTCGTGGCGGCACAGGCCTCCCTGGTCGTCCGGTGGATGCTCGTGGGCTTCATCCACGGCGTCATGAACACCGACAACATGACGATCTCCGGGGAGACCATCGACTACGGGCCGTGCGCGTTCCTGGACGCGTTCGACCCGGCCACCGTCTACAGCTCCATCGACGTCCAGGGCCGCTACGCCTACGGCAACCAGCCCGTGGTCGCCGAGTGGAACCTCGCCCGCCTCGCCGAGGCGATGCTGCCGCTGCTCCATGACGAGGAGGAGCAGGCGGTCGAGATCGCGACGGAGTCGCTGCGTGGGTTCCTTCCCGCGTACGGCGCGGCGTGGTCGGCCGGGATGCGTGCCAAGCTCGGTCTGCCCGAAAGCCTCGACGACGCGGTCGCGTCCGCGCTGGTCGACGACCTCGTCGCGCTGATGCAGGAGAACAGGGTCGACCACACGGGCTTCTTCCGGCGGCTGGGCGACGCGGCGCGCGGCGACACCGAGCCCGCGCGCAGCCTGGTGCTGGACCTCGCCGGGTTCGACGCCTGGGCGGAGCGGTGGCTGGCGCTGCAGCCGGCCGCCACGCTGATGGACCGGACGAACCCCGTCTACGTCCCGCGCAACCACCTGGTCGAGGAGGCGCTTGCCGCCGCGCCCGACGACCTCTCGCCGCTGCAGCGTCTGCTGGAGGCGCTCGCGGCGCCGTTCGACGAGCGCCCCGTCCTTGAGCGGTACGCCGAGCCCGCACCCGGTGACTTCGGGGCGACGTACCAGACCTTCTGCGGGACCTGAGCGATCCCGGGACCGGAACCTGGAGGTCCCCAGCGACTCCCCCGGTGGGTGAACCGGTCACCCAGCTGCTTCGTACCACCGGGTGGGAGGACACTTGGACTACCACCATCACCCGAGGACGGAAGGTGTGTGCACAGGATGCAGGGCAAGCAGCTCCTCTACGTCGGGCTCGCGGTCGCCGCGGTGATCGTCGTGGTCCTTGCCTTCGTGTACGGCGGCGGGGGCGGCGGCAGCGACGGCACCGGAGGCGGCTACTGACCCGGACGCACCCGCGGCGACGAGCAGGAGATCGGCGACCTGCCGCTCATCGGTAGTGGTCCCGCGCGTAGTCGGTCGCAACCGTCATCGACGCCGAGGTGCCGGTGAGGGCGGTGAGGAACGTCTGCCGGTCGATGGTGACCAGCTGGACGGGTCCGTCGGCGGTGACCGTCGCGGTGCGCCGCGCGTCGGGGTGCAGCAGGGCGAGTTCCCCGAACCAGCCGCCGGGACCCAGGGTGCGGATCTCGTCCGTGCCGTGGGAGACCACGAGCCGGCCGGACTCCACCACGTAGAACAGGTCGCCGGTCTCGCCCTCGGTGACCACCGCGACCCCGTCCGGGACCGAGACGCGGTCGGAGAACACCGCCAGCCGCTCCACGACGCGCGGGGCGAGGACCGCCAGCATGGGGAGACCGCCGAGCAGGGCCAGCTTGTCGGCGGGCACCGTGGCGGCGCGGTCGAGACGACGCAGCGGCCACCAGGCGACCAGCGCGACGAGCGGGAGGAAGGAACCCGCGAGCAGGAACGCGGCCTCGGGGCCCGCCACGGTCACCAGCAACGGCGCGGTCAGGGCCCCCAGCGCCAGCCCGACCATCATCATGGCTTCCTGCAGCCCGAACATCGCGGTGATCAGCGCGTCGGGAAGCAGCCGCTGGATGACGGTGCGCAACGCTACGTCGAAGAAGAGCTTTCCGGCTCCGCACAGGGCGATGAGCGCCATGGCGACGACGGCGCTGCCCGTCGAGCCTGCCAGGGCGAACGGTGCACCCACGAGAACCGCACCCAGCACGACCAACGGCGACAGTCGGCGGGCTCCGATCAGCAGCACCGTGGCGACGGCCCCCACCAGCCCGCCGATCCCGATCGCGGAGTTCAGCAGCCCCGGGCCGCCCTCGGCCATGTCGAGCTGGTCCAGCGCCAGCACCACGAGCAGGATGTCCATCATCCCGACCAGCACGTACTCGGCGGCCACCAGACCGGACAGCAGCCGCGTGGCCGGGTCGCCGACCACCGTCCGCAGCGGCGAGGGGACCCGCGACGTCGCGGTGGCCGCCACCCTGGGCGCGCCCGTGCCCAGCCCGAACGCCAGCACCCCCGCCAGCACGCTGCCGGCGCCGAGGGCGATCAGGACACCGCCGGCGCCCCACAGCGTGACGAGGGCGCCGCTGAGCAGCGGGCCGGCGAATGCCGCCGCCGCCTCGGTCCAGCCGGACCCGGCGTTCCCGGCGGCCAGGTCGCTCGTCGTCTCCGAGATCTCCGGCAGCAGCGAGTGATGGACCGGACGTGTCGCCGTGACCGCGCAGCTGTACACGGCTGCCAGCGCCGCGACGACCACGACGTTGCCCTCGACGAGGGTCACGGTGCCCAGCACCACGGCGGCGAGGCCCTGGACGGCGTAGCCGGCCCGCAGGGCGCGCGGCCCCCGCATCCGGCCCAGCCGACCCGCGATCACCGGCGCCACCACGGCCGCAGGCAGCAGCTGGACGAGGGCGATGGCACTCGACCCGCGCACGCCGTCCTGGTCGTAGGCCCACACCAGCAGCGCGATCCAGTTCGCCCACTCGGCGAGGTTGAACAGCAGGTAGGCCGCCAGCATCCGGCGCAGCCGGCGGTTGGTCCAGCAGCCGCGGAGGGCCTCGCCCCGGCTGACGCGGTGGCTGATCTCGTCCGTCGTCACGTCCCGCCCTCGTCCCATCGACCCGCCGCCTCGACAGCGGTCAGGCGTAGCTGTGACACCGCGCCTACGGCGTCCTCGAGACGCCCTTCCGTGGCCATCGCCTCCACCTCTCGGGCGTGCTGCTCCAGGGGGGCCTCGCCGAGCAGCGCCCCGTGCGACTTCAGCGTGTGGGCCACCCGTCGCAGGTCGGCCGCCGAGGCGACGGCCAGGGCCTCGTCGAGCTCGGCGACCAGCCCCGGCACGTCCTCGACGAAGGTGGCCACCAGCTCACGGGCGAGGTCCTCGTCGTCACCGGCCAGCGTGGTCAGGCGCACCATGGCGGCCGAGGTGGCCGAGGTGGCCGAGGCGCGGGGTGCCGAGGTGGTGGCCGGCGCCGCCTCGGCGGCGGGCACCCGGGCCAGGACGGCCCGCAGCTCCTCCTCCCGCAGCGGCTTGGCGAGGAACTCGGTGATCCCGGCGGCTCGCGCAGCCCGGCGGTCGGCCTCGCCGACGTCCGCGGTGAGGGCGACGAGCACCGGCACGTGGGCTCCGGGTGTCGCCCGCGCGAGGATGGCCGTGGCGGCCTCCAGGCCACCCATGACCGGCATCCGCAGGTCGAGGAGGGCGACGTCGTACCGCGTCTCCGCCACCGCGGCGACTGCCGCTGCACCGTCCTCGACGACGTCGGGGACGATGCCGGCCCGGGCCAGCAGGACGACGACCAGCTTCCGGTTGACCGCGTTGTCCTCGGCGACGAGCACCCGTAGCGGCGGCAACGGCGCCGCCTCCCGCGGTCCCCCGACATCACGTGAGGCCTGCGCGGGCCCGCCCAGAGCGGTGAGGGTCGCCCGGATCAGCGACCGCGTCCGCACCGGTTCGGTGAGCCACGGGACCGAGGGCGGTGGGGCCCAGCCGAGCAGCTCGACCGAGCGCCACCGGGGGACCCGCGAGACGAGCACGGTCGCGACGGGGTCCTCCTCGGCGACGACCTCCTCGGCGCCGCGCAGGAGCGCGTCCAGCACCACCACTCGCGCGTCGTGCGGTCCGGAGCCGTCAGCCGCTCCCCCCGTGCTGACGTCCGCCCCCGCCTCCCGCAGCCGCCGCGCGAGCACCTCCTCCGCGACGGGGTCGTGGTGCACGACGTGCACCGGGCGGCCGGCCAGGGAGTCCAACCGTGGTTCCCGGGCCGGCGCCACGACCTCGACCGGGACGTCCAGCTCGAAGCGGCTCCCCCTGCCGTCTGACACCGGGCTGGTCAGCGTGAGCGTCCCGCCCATCAGCTCGGCCAGGCGCCGGCTGATCGCCAGGCCGAGCCCGGTCCCGCCGTGGCGACGTTGGGTCTGGGCGCTGGCCTGGACGAAGCTCTCGAACAGGCGCTCCTGCTGCTCGGGGGTGACCCCCGCACCGGTGTCGGTGACCGACACCGACAACCGGGCCGTGGCCCCCGCCGTTGCGGGTCCGTCCGCGCGGACCGCGACCGTGACCCGGCCGCCCTCGGTGAACTTCACCGCGTTGCCGACCAGGTTCAGCACCACCTGGCGGAGCCGGGTGCCGTCGGCGATCACCCGGGCCGGGACGTCCCCGGCCACGTCGAGGACGACGCCGGTCCGCCAGTCGGTGGCCGACCCGAGGAGCTCCACCGCCTCCTCGACCACCTCGGCCGGGTCCACCTCGTCCAGGACCAGCTCCATCCGCCCGGCCTCGATCTTCGAGAGGTCGAGGACGTCGTTGATGACGGCGAGCAGCGCCTCGCCGCTCGCCGCGATGGAGCCCGCGAAGTCGGCCTGCTCCGGCGTCAGCTCGGACTCGTGGAGGAGGCGGCCGAGCCCGATGATGGCGTTGAGGGGCGTGCGGATCTCGTGGCTCATCGCGGCCAGGAACGCGCTCTTGGCGGCGTTCGCGCGGTCGGCCTCCAGGCGTGCCTCGTTCAGCTCGGTCACGTCGTGGTACACGGCGTAGAAGCCGACGTGCCGGCCGTCGACGGTGAGCGGCACCAGGACGATCTCGACGTCCACCAAGGAACCGTCCTTGCGGGCACGCTGCGTGACCCGGTAGCCACGGCCGCGCTCGAGGGCCTCCCTGGCGGCCTCCTGCCCCTCCCCCCGCATGCTCTCCGAGGTGAGCACGAGCTCGTCGACGAGACGACCGACCGCCTCACCGGTGCCGTACCCGAACAGCTTCTCCGCAGCCGGGTTCCAGCCGGTCACCCGGAGCTCGGTGTCCATGGTCACGACGGCGGCGGGGCTGATCTCCACCAACGTCTCGAAGTAGCGCTTCTGGGTCGACAGCTCATGGGTCCGCTCCCGCACCCGCTGCTCGAGCTCCTGCACGTTGCGACGCAGCTGGCCCGTCATCTCGTTGAACGCGACCGCCAGGCTGCCGACCTCGTCGCGCGTCAGGACCGGTGCGACCCGGTCGAGGTCGCCGGCCCGGACGGCTGCGGCCGCGTCGGTGATCGCGAGCACGGGCCGTGCGATCCGCCGGGCGGCCAGCAGGGTGAGGCCCGCGAGCACCGCGACGACGACCGCCCCGATCGCCGCGATCCAGCGGGCCAGCTCGGCGGCCGGGGCGAACGCCGCCGACGTCGGAACCTCGGAGACCAGCGCCGCCTGGATGCTCGGCACCCAGGTCCAGCTGCCGATCACGGAGGTGCCGGTGTAGTCGTCGTAGGTGGCCTGCCCGTCGCGTCCGGCGAGCCCCTGCTCGATCGCCAGCGACGACACCGGGCGGGCAGGTCCACGGGCGAACACCCGTCCGTCGTCGGAGGCCACCAAGTAGGTCCGGCCGCCGTCGCCGAGGCCGGTCCGGGCGAGGACGGTCTGGTCGATGCGGCGCACGTCGAGCGTCGCGGCCAGGGTGGCCCGGGCCCGGCCGGAGCTGTCGTACAGCGGGGTGGTCAGCACGACGGTCGCCCCGCCGCCCAGCGCGGTCGTGCCGAGTGGAAGGACGCGTGCCCCGGCGACCGCGTCGTCGCCGAGCTCGGCGGAGAGGTCGACGCCGACGTGGGACGGCACCGTCGAGATCAGCACCCTCCCCTCGGGGTCGATGACCAGGAGCTCCTGGGCGTCGGAGCTCTGGCCGACCGCGTAGGTGAGCGTGCGGCTCACCACGCGGGCCGCTCGCGCGCGCTGCGCGTCGGTCGCCTCGTCGCTGAACAGCACCGCGATCCGTCCCCGCACGCCCGGCAGGGTGCCCTCGCGCTCGACGCCACCCAGCAGGCCGGAGACGAACTGCACGTTGCGGCGCTGCTCGTCGAGCCAGCGTCCGAGTGCGTCGACCGCCAGCACCTGGACGGAGGCGAGCCGGGTGCGTTCGGCGGCCTGGAGCTCGTCCTTGGCACGGACGTAGGCCACGGCCGCGACGAGGCCGACCATCAGCGAGGACAGGAGCATGAACGTGACCACGATGCGCTGGACGAGGCTGCGCGAGCCGCGCCCGGGTCGCTCCGTCACGTCCTCCGTCGACCCGTCACCCAGCCGCATGGGGCTCAGCTGACCTGCTGCTGCAGGGCGCTGATGTCGAACTCCGCGGCGGCCGAGGCGTAGTCCTGGCCGAAGAACTTCTCGGAGAGTCCGCTCAGCGTCCCGTCGTCGTGGAGCCGGTTGATGATCGCGTTGACCTCGTCGACGAAGGCCCCCGAGGAGAGGCCCGAGGAACGGTCCACGTAGCCGGTCTTGTAGGTCTCGTAGAGCACGTCGGGGAGCATGCGCAGCGGCAGGCCGCGGTCGATCTCGTCCTGGCCGACCGGCTCGGAGCACACGAACCCCTCGAGCTCGTGCCGGGCGACCGCTTCGAGGCCCGGGATCTCGTTGTCGAACGGCTGCACGTCGGGATCGCTGATAGGGAAGGTCAGCGTGACCCCGGGCAGCTCCAACGTGCGGCGGAGGTACTGCTCCATCGTGCAGCCGGCGCAGGCCCCGACGCTCTTGCCGGAGAGATCCTCGGCGCGTCGGTACTCCGAGTCCTCGGCGACGAAGAGGTTCGTCGGCGTGGAGTAGCTGGGCTGGGTGACGTAGAGGCGCTGCATCCGTTCGGCGGTGATCGCGCCCGACCCCCAGGCGATGTCCCAGCGGTCGTTCCAGCTCCCTGCGATCACGGCGTTCCAGCTGGGCGTGACGAAGCACGGCTCGACCCCGAGCGCCGCGGCGACCGCCTTGCTCGTCTCGGCGTCGTAGCCGGTGACCTCCGGCCCGGTGAGCTGGTTGGCGGCGCACCGGGTCTTGTCCGGTCGCTCGGCGCCCTCGACCGCCATCGACTGGGGCGGGTACTCCGGGTCGGTGAACATCACCAGGGTGCCGCGCGCCTGCACCTGCGCCAGCTTGTCGGTGGCCGGGTCCGCCTCGGCGCCGGCGGGCCCACCGTCGGAGCCGGGCTCCGTACCCGAGCCGCATCCGGCCAGCAGCACCATGACCAGCGCCGCTGCCCAGGGTACGGCCCACGAGCTCAGCGACGGGCGTCCGCGCATCACGTCCGGTCCTCCACGGTCCACAGGCCGGTGGTTCCTGTCCGGCCGCGCAGCGGTGCCTGCGCGACGAAGCGCAGCGGCCAGTCGTCGAGGGTCAGTGCGCTGACCGTCGACTCGGTCACCAGCAGCGGGGTGCCGAAGTCCTTGGTGGCCGCCTCGACGCGTGCCGCGGTGTTGGTGGTGTCCCCGACCGCGGCGTACTCCATTCGACGCGTCGAACCGACGTTGCCCGACATGACCGGACCCGAGTGCAGGCCGATGCCGACCCGGAAGTCGCCGGGCATTCCCCGGGCAGCCATCCAGGCGTTGAGCCGGACGATGCCGGCGTCACGCATCTGCGTGGCCGCGGCCAGTGCGCGGTCGGCGTGGTCGGCGGTGGTCACCGGTGCCCCGAAGACGCTGAGCATGCCGTCACCGAGATAGGACACGAGCGTGCCGCCGTGGTCCAGGACCGTGTCGGACATGATCGTCAGGTACTCGTTGAGGACGTCGATGACGTCCGCCGCCGGACGTTGCTGCGCGAACGTGGTGAAGCCGCGCAGGTCGTTGAACACGACGGTCGAGACCAGCTCGCGGGCACCGATGCGGGGGTCGTCCGGCTGGTCGCGGATGAGGACGTCGACGACCTCCTCGGGCACGAACCGCGCGAATGTGTCCCGCAGCCGCTGCTGCTCGATCCGGTGCAGCCGGACCTTGCTGAGACCGGCGTTGAGCCGCGCGCGCAGGATGGCCGGCTGGGCAGGCTTGGGGAGGAAGTCCTCGGCGCCGAGCTCGATGCAGCGAGCGATGTCGCTCGTGTGCTCGACGGAGGAGATGACCACGACCGGAAGGTGCCGCAGCCGCGGGGACGCCTTGATCTGCTTCAGCACCTCGAAGCCGTCGATCCCCGGCATCAGGATGTCGAGCAGCACGATGTCCGGGTCCTCGGCCTCGGGGTCGGCCGAACGAGCCGTCAGCAGGTCGAGGGCCTCCTCCCCGGACTCGACCTCGAGGCTCCGGTGTCCCTCCCGGCGCACTCCCGAGGCGATCAGCCGTCGGTTGAGCCGGTCGTCGTCCACGACCAGCACGAGAGCGCTGGACCCCGCGGTCGGCGTCTCGCCCTCCACCGCGTCGCCCAGGGCGAGGGCAGCTCCGACCTGCTCGGCATGAGTCACATGGCCCCCAGGTGCGCGCGAAAGCCCCGAGAAGTTCTCATCGACGATAGCGAAGTTCCGCGGCCCGCAGGCGACAATTCGGGCAACCCCATCGACCGCTGCTGAGAGGGCGCTCCCTCACGCCTCCGGGCGGTCCTCCATGTAACCCAGCCACGCGGTCACGAAGACGTCGCCGGCGTCGGTGAGCGCGACGCCCTCCTCCGACTCCTCGACCAGGCCCGTGTCGGCGATCCGCCCCAGCGCCGCCCGCATGTGCTCGCGGTCGCGGGCGTCCCACCACTCGGCGTCCTCGGCGATCTCTTTCCGGTCCGACGGCTTCCGCCACCACGCCTGGTACAGCTCGACGAGCTCCGTCCAGGTCACGAGCCGCCGCTGGTCGACGTACGACGTCATGAGCGCGAAGACGACCGGCACGGAGAAGTACGGCCGGTCCAGCAGGTGCTCCATGAGCCCGACGCAGGCCCGCAGCCCCAGCGACACCCAGCCCTCGGGGTCCTCGGGCAAGGCGCGGTTCGCGACGGCCTTCGAGGAGCCCACCCTGACGAGTCCGCATGCCGCCGCCGCGAGCCACAGCCGGTGCAGCGCCTCGCAGTCGGCCGCCCGGGACCACGGCCGCTGGGCCTCGCGCTCGATCCACGTCTCGAGCCCGACAGCCGCGACGCCGGGCAGTGACTCGTCGCGGTACTCCCGCCGGAGCTGGGCGTAGGTCCACTCCTCGAGCCCGAGGTCGACGTACGCCTGCTTGGCCAGCGCGGGCCGCAGCACTCCCGTGGAGGTGACCGCGCGCCCGTCGCCGACCCAGTCGGCAAGTGCGAGCAGTCGACGCACGAGCTCCGACTGCTCGAACAGCGGCGCCACCTGCTCCGGTGGTGGCAGCTCGCCGGTCGGCAGCCGGGGCGCGAACGTCAGCAGCAGCGCCTGGATCTGGTCGTCGGTCCCGAAGTGCCGCATCGCGACCTCGCGCTCCGACAGCCCCTCGTCGGCGATGTCCTCCGGGTGCGGCATGAGCCGGCGCCGCTCGTGCATCGGTAGCGCGTTCCACGCGTCCTGGATCTGACTCAGCCGGCTCTGCAGCGTCTCGAGATCGGGCGCGCCATCGAGCTCGATGCCGACGCTGCGGCCGAAGTCGGCGAGCACCTTGTTGGGCGACCAGTTCACCCGGTCCGAGGACAGCTCGGTCATCAGCCGAGCGTTGCGCCGGACCTCCTTGACCAGGTCCTTGAGGTCGGCGGAGCGCCCGCTCATCCGGCCGGTGCTGCGCAGGAACCGGAGGTAGGCGTCCAGCGTCTCGGCCAGGACGTCGGCGTCGTAGACCTCCACCGGGCCCTTGGCCGGCAGGCGCTCCAGGAGCAGGTGCTCGATGCTGCCGGCGGGCCAGTACGACGGCTCGAGCTCGTCGTACGACGCCCGCAGGTCGAGGATCTCGTCGAGCATCATCACGTCGACGTCGCGGTTCTTGCGCTCGGCCCAGTCGGTGAAGTCGCGGAGCAGCTCGGCAGGTACCTCGGTCACCGTCGCAGCCTACGAGGGACCGAGTCGGCGACCCCGTCGAGGTCACTCGGGGACCGTCACCCCTCGCGGACCGAGCCGTCCGATCGAGACTCCCGCCGGCGGCGCCGCTGCCGCGGGGAGAGCTCCCTGTCGATCGCCTCCTCGTAGGGCAGGGGCGGCCAGTCCACGTAGCGGGGATCCGCAGAACGGATCACCTCCTCGCGCACCTCGTTGCGCTCGACGACGATCGCGAACAGTTCCTTGTTGTCGCGCCGGCACCCGACCACCGTGCCGTCCAGGACATGGTCGAACGTGAAGTGCTCGAACTGCGGGTCCGAGCTCGAAGACGCGTGCGCACCTGGCCGCAGGAAGTGGTCGATGAGGTAACGCATCCATGACACCGAGCCGTAGAACTTCTCGTTGCCGTTGTAGGACAGGCAGCAGCCGTCCCAGCAGGGCTCCCAGTCGCACCAGTACCCCGGTTGGCCCTCCGGCACCGCCTCCGAGTCGACGTCGGGTGCGCCATACGGGTCCTCGGCACGCGGGTTGGCCGGCACGACATACGTCCCTCCGGGACGTCGGCATCGGCGCGACTGGCTGAACGCAATCAGGTACTCGATCTCGACATCGTTGAGCGGCGGCTCGATGTCGACGTGACCGATGAAGTCGGTGGTGTAGCCCATGGCTCCTCCTCGTCGTGGTCCCACCGACCCTGGCGCACACCTCCGAGGCGATCGAGGGTCATGTCGGCCCCTGTGGATGACGGCCGACGCCCTCGCGCGATCCGGGGCAGGGTTTGGGCCATGACTCTTCGCCCATGGCAGCTGCACGACCCAGCCCGTCTCCTCACCGAGATCTCGGAGCGGCTTCCCCTCGTCGAGGACACCGCCCTGCTCGCCCTCGTCCGGCACCCCGCGACCGAGCAGACGCTCGTCGGCCTGGAGAGGCTCCGCACCCCGGCGGTCATCGACGACTGGCAAGAGGCCAGCGACGAGATCTATGAGCGGATGCAGCGGTTCGAGATCCCCGACCGACCCCGCCGTCGCGAGCATGCGGGCGTGACCGTCGTCGTCCGGGACGGGCTGTGCGTCCTGGGTCCGAACGAGGGTCAGTGGCACCGCGCGTGGCGCTACAGCAACCACCTGCGGAACGCCTTCGACGGCGGCCTGATCCTGGTGACGCCTCACGGCTGGGTCGACGTCCTCAGCGACTCGGCCGGAGCCTCGCCGGCGATGGCGGCATGAGGCACGATGGGAGACGTGACGACGCTGCCGCGCGGACGGGCCTACACCCGGGCGGACCTGATGACGATGCCCGATGACGGGCGTCGCTACGAGCTCGTCGACGGG
>JBKHXE010000101.1:0-63359 GCA_046566185.1 Actinomycetes bacterium
GACGACGGCAACACCCAGATCGAGCAGCACGGCTGGGAGGCCTACGCGCTGTGGCACCTGGCCGTCGACCCGGAGGCCGACGAGGAGACCAAGAAGCGCTACCACTTCCCGTACGGGGACTTCTCACGGGTCAACCGGGCCGCGCTGATCCACGGCAAGCAGCGCGCGTCGCAGAACGGGCACGACGAGATCGAGAAGGCCGCCGACCGGCTGCTGTCGCGCCTCGACGAGAAGCGCGACGCGTAACGGCTCGGTACCCGCGGCGCGCCGGAGGGCGGTCCGTGTCGGCTCCGGCGCCTAGTCTCGGTCCGTGGACCGACGGATCTTCGGCATCGAGACCGAGTACGGCGTCACGTGCACCTTCCGCGGGCAGCGCCGGCTCTCCCCGGACGAGGTCGCCCGCTACCTGTTCCGGCGGGTGGTCTCCTGGGGGCGCAGCTCCAACGTGTTCCTGCGCAACGGCTCCCGGCTCTACCTCGACGTCGGCAGCCACCCGGAGTACGCCACCCCCGAGTGCGACAACGCCGTCGACCTGGTCACCCACGACAAGGCCGGCGAGCGGATCCTCGAGGGCCTGCTCATGGACGCCGAGCGGCGCCTGCGCGAGGAGGGCATCGCCGGCGACGTCTACCTGTTCAAGAACAACACCGACTCGGCCGGCAACTCCTACGGCTGTCACGAGAACTACCTGGTCGCTCGCCAGGGGGAGTTCGGCAAGCTGGCCGACGTGCTCATCCCGTTCCTGGTGAGCCGGCAGATCGTCGTCGGCGCCGGCAAGGTGCTGCAGACCCCGCGCGGCGCGGTCTACTGCGTCAGCCAGCGGGCCGAGCACATCTGGGAGGGCGTCTCCAGCGCCACCACCCGGTCCCGGCCGATCATCAACACCCGCGACGAGCCGCACGCGGACGCCGAGCGGTACCGCCGGCTGCACGTCATCGTCGGCGACTCGAACATGTCCGAGACGACGACGCTGCTCAAGGTCGGGGCGGCCGACATCGTGCTGCGGATGATCGAGGCCGGCTTCGGTGTCCGTGACCTGTCGCTGGAGAACCCGATCCGCGCCATCCGGGAGATCAGCTACGACCTCACCGGACGCCGTCCGGTGCGGCTCGCGAACGGCCGCGAGGCCAGCGCGCTGGACATCCAGGAGGAGTACCTGGAGCGGGCCAAGACCTTCCTCGACTCCTCCGGCAACGACTCCCCGACGACCAAGCGCGTGCTGGACCTCTGGGAGCGCGGCCTGCGGGCGGTGCGGGACGGCGACCTGTCGCTGGTGGACCGCGAGCTGGACTGGGTGATCAAGCACCGGCTGGTCGAGCGCTACATGGCCAAGCACGACGTGACGCTCTCCAGCCCCAAGGTGGCGCGTCTCGACCTTGCCTACCACGACATCTCGCGCCGCCGAGGTCTCTACCACCTGCTGGCGGCCAAGGGCCTGGTCGAGCGGGTGAGCAGCGACATCGAGGTCTTCGAGGCGACGGCCGTGCCGCCGCAGACGACGCGGGCCAAGCTGCGGGGCGACTTCGTGCGGCGCGCCCAGGAGCGCCGACGCGACTTCACGGTCGACTGGGTGCACCTCAAGCTCAACGACCAGGCGCAGCGGACGGTGCTCTGCAAGGACCCGTTCCGGCACGTCGACGAGCGGGTCGAGCGACTCATCGCCAGCATGTGACCGACCCCGGAGGCGCGCGGCGGGGGCACTCCGGGCTAGGGTTCCTCGTCGTCGTCCGAGACCCCCTGTCCTCTCTCCCCTGAGGTTCCTCGTGCTCCGTCGTGTCACCGCCCTGCTCGTCCTGCCCCTCGTCGCCCTCGCCGCCTGCGGTGAGGGCGGGGACGACGCCGGTGACGCCTCGGCGTCCACGGCTGCCGTCTCGACCTCGCTGGACGCCGTCACGGTGAGCGAGGACATGGACACCAAGCCCACCGTGGAGTTCGACGCGCCCCTGGTCCTCGAGGAGGCGGCCAGCACCGTCGTCGTCGAGGGAGACGGCGCCGCCGTCGAGCAAGGCCAGCAGGTGCAGGCCCAGATCGTCACGGTCGACGGGAACACCGGCGAGGAGATCGAGAGCAGCTGGGAGTCCGAGCAGCCGGCGAGCTTCCCCGTGGACGCGGCCCAGGTGAACGAGGCGCTGATCGACGGCGTCCTGGGCGCCGCCGTGGGCAGCCGGGTGCTGATCGGCGTCCCGGCCCAGAGCGAGGGCGGCAGCAGTGCGCTGGTGGTGCTGGACCTGCTCTCGGCCAAGGTCGTGCCCACGCGCGCGGAGGGCACCCCCGTCGAGCCTCCGGCGGGCCTGCCGACCGTGACGCTCGCCGAGGACGGCGCGCCGACCATCACCCTGCCGGAGGGGGAGCCGCCCGCCGAGCTCGTCGTCCAGCCGCTGATCACGGGCGAGGGCCCGGTCGTCGAGCAGGGCCAGACGATCACCGTGCAGTACACCGGCGTCACGTGGCCGGGCGGCGAGGTGTTCGACTCCAGCTGGGAGAACGGCAGCCCCGCCCAGTTCCCGATCGGCGTCGGCCAGGTCATCCCCGGCTGGGACGCCGGCCTCGTCGGGCAGCCCGTCGGCAGCCAGGTGCTGCTCGTCATCCCGCCCGCCCAGGGCTACGGCGAGCAGGGCCAGCCCAGCGCCGGCATCGAGGGCACCGACACCCTCGTCTTCGTCGTCGACATCCTCGACGCGTCCTGACCGACCTCTCCGCGAAAGGCGACCACCATGGACCGCACCAAGCCCGAGATCGACTTCCCGGGTGGCGAGCCGCCGGCCGATCTCGAGATCGTCGACGAGGTGGTCGGCGGGGGCACCGAGGCGACCGCCGGCTCGACCGTCTCGGCGCACTACGTCGGCGTCGCCTTCTCCACCGGCGAGGAGTTCGACGCGTCGTGGAACCGCGGCCAGCCGCTGCAGTTCCGCCTCGGCGTCGGTCAGGTCATCTCCGGCTGGGACCGCGGCATCGAGGGCATGCGCGTCGGCGGCCGTCGCCGACTCGTCATCCCGCCGCAGCTGGCCTACGGCGACCGCGGTGCGGGCTCGGCGATCGCGCCCGGCGAGACGCTGATCTTCGTCGTCGACCTGGTCGACGTCCGCTGACCCCTCAGGTGAGCAGGCCGGCGGCGTGGCGGCCGGCCGCCGCGGCGGCGAGGAACGCCGCGGCGTCCTCGTCCAGGCCCCGGCCCATCGTCGACAGGGCGACGCCGGTCCGCGGCCGGACGCCGTCCAGCGCCGCGCGCAGGCCGGTGACGTCCACCTCGACGACCCGGTGACGGCCGTGCGGCGCGCCCAGCCCGGCGGCCTGCTCACGCACCCGCTCGCCGAACGGGCCGGGCAGCAGCGGGACCGCGACGTCCGCCGGGGCGAGTGCCACCCGGCCGTAGGCGGTGAGCGAGTGGTGGGAGACGCCGCGGTGCCGGTCGCGCGGGTCGGCCTCGGACACCCGAAGGGCCGCGACCGGTCGCCCCGCGAGCACGGCGGCGGCGTTCACGGCCTCGCCGGTGGCCACCCCGGAGAAGCCCCAGCGCGTGCCGCTCCCGAGGTTGCCGGGGCCCTGCGTGACGACGACCACATCCGCGCCGAGCACCTCCCGGGCGGCGAGCAGGCCGGTGTGCAGCGTGACCGCCTCCAGGTCCCCGCCGAAGGCCTGGCCGACGGTGACGCACCCGGCCAGCCACCCCGCGTCCCGGAGGCCGGCGACGGTCCGGGAGAACCACGCCGGCAGCGCCCCGCCGTCCGTCATGACGTAGGCCACGCGCGCCGCCGGGCGGTGGACGCGGAGGCCGGCGAGCACCGCCGGCAGCGCGGAGTGCAGGTCCGCGACCACGACGGGCGTGCCGGCCAGGTCGTCCGCCCGGGCCATCGCGTCGTGGTGCTCGGACTCCTGCTCGTCGACGCCCAGGACCATCGCCTGCAGCGGCGTGTAGCGGGCCTTGACCAGGTGGCCCGGGCCCGCCGGCGGGTCGGCGGGCAGCCGGTCGGGCACGGCGACCACGAGCGCGTAGCCACCGGTCCCCAGGCCACGGGCGAGCGCGGTCGTGTTGAGGAGCACGCGGTCGCCCGGCACCGGCGTCCCCACCAGCGCCGGGTAGGCCAGGGCCCTGGTCGGCTCGCCGTCGACGTCCACCACGATCTCCTGCGCGCCGGCCCAGCGCCGTCCCCGCTCGGTCACGGTGCCGCTGCGCCACCGCACCACCGACTGCTCGGCTGCTCGTTCCACGAGCGCGGACGCTACCTCGGGTAGCGTGCCCGGCGATGACCGCACGACGCACCGAGCGCCTGCTCAACCTGGTGATCGCCCTGCTCGCGACCCGGCGCTGGCTGACGAAGGAGCAGATCCGGCGCGCCGTGCCGCAGTACGCCGAGTGCGAGTCCACGGAGGCGTTCGACCGGATGTTCGAGCGCGACAAGGAGGAGCTGCGCGACCTCGGGGTGCCGCTGGTCACCGGCAGCGACTCCGCCTGGTTCGAGGACGAGCAGGGCTACCGCGTCGACCGAGACGCCTACGCTCTGCCGGAGGTGTCGTTCACGCCCGCCGAGCTCGCCGTCCTCGGCCTCGCGTCGCGGGTGTGGCAGCAGGCCAGCCTCGCCGGGCCTGCGGCGCGGGCGCTGACGAAGCTGAAGGCCCTCGGGGTCGAGCCCGACGCGTCGTCCCTCGTCGGCGTCGAGCCGCGGGTGCGCACGAGCGAGCCGGCGTTCTCGCCGCTCTACGCCGCGACCCGCGACCGTGCCCCGGTGCGCTTCGCCTACCGACGCGGTGGGGGGCCCGAGGCCTCGACCCGGCGGGTGGAGCCCTGGCGGATCACCTCGTGGCACGGGCGCTGGTACCTCGTCGGGCACGACCGCGACCGCGGCGCGGCGCGCGTCTTCCGGCTGTCCAGGGTCGAGGGCCGGGTGACCCGCATCGGGGAACCGGGCAGCTACGACGTCCCCGCGGACCTGGACGCGCGGGCCATGGTGTCGGGCGCCGTGACCGAGCCGCCGACGCGGACGGCGCGGGTGCGGCTCGCCGAGGGGGTGGGCCAGGCTCTGCGGCTGCGGGCGGGGGTGCGCCACGACGCCCCCCTCGAGGTCGACGTGCCGTTCCGGGACGCCGACGAGCTCGCCGAGGAGGTGCTCTGGGTGGGACCGGGAGCCGTGGTGCTCGAGCCCCGGGACGTCCGCGACGCCGTGGTGCGACGGCTCGAGGCGGCGCTGGCCGCGCACGACGCCGTCGGTGCCCGCGGGAGCACGCGGTGAGCGCCGGGGCGGCGGACCGGCTGTCGCGGCTGCTCGCGATGGTGCCGTACCTCGTGCAGCGGCAGGGGGTTCCGCTCGCGGAGGCCGCCCGGCACTTCGAGATCACCGAGGACGAGCTGGTCGAGGACCTCGAGCTGCTGTTCGTCTGCGGGACGCCCGGGCACATGCCGGACGACCTCATCGAGGCGGACTGGGAGTCCGGGCACGTCTACCTCGGCAACGCCGGCGAGATCTCCCGCCCGCTGCGCCTCGGCATCGACGAGGCGACGGCGCTGCTCGTCGGGCTGCGTACACTCGCCGAGGTGCCGGGCGAGGGCGCCCGTGAGGCCCTCGAGGGCGCGCTGGCCAAGCTGTCGGCCGCGGCCGGCGAGGCAGCGTCCGCGGCGTCCGCCGTCCACGTCGACCTCGAGGCCGGTGCGGGGGATCACGCCCTGCAGGCGGTACGGGAGGCGCTGCGCGACCGGCGCCGGCTGCACCTGCGCTACCTGGTGCCGGCGCGGGACGAGACGACCGAGCGGGACGTCGACCCGATGCGCCTGGTCTCCCTGGACGGCCGCTGGTATCTCGAGGCCTGGTGCCACCGGGCCGAGGACGTCCGGCTGTTCCGGCTCGACCGCGTCCGGGAGGCGACCGTGCTGGACGCCGACGGGACGCCTCCGCCTCACGCGATCGGCCGCGACCTGGACGACGCGCTGTTCCGTCCCGGCGCCCAGGACCTGCTGGTGAGCCTCGAGCTGGAGCCGGGCGCGCGCTGGGTCGTCGACTACTACCCGACGGAGAGCGTCGAGGAGCTGGGCGGCGGACGGCTTCGCGTGGGACTGCGCACGGCCGACCCGGCCTGGCTGCGCCGGCTCGTGCTGCGTCTCGGCGGACTCGCCGTCGTCGTCGACCCTCCGGAGCTGGTCGACGGCGCCCGGGAGTCGGCCCGGGCGGCGCTGGACGCCTACCGCTAGGTCACCCGCTCAAGTACCCGTCACCGGCTGCCGATGAGGTGCGCAGCAGTCCGGTGGAGGGGAGGTGCGCGATGACCACGATCAAGGCGTCGTGCCCGAGCTGCGGTGACGTCCAGCTGACGCCCCCGCAGGTGCGGCTCGTCGTGTGCAGCGTGGCCGACTGGTCCTACTACGCGTTCCGCTGCACCGGGTGCGCCACCGAGGTCCGCAAGCCGGCCGACAGCGACGTCGTGCGTCTGCTGCGCGCCGGCGGCGTGGTGGCGGAGCCCTGGGACGTGCCCGCCGAGGCCCTGGAGGAGCACGCCGGCCCGGTGCTCGACTACGACGACCTCCTCGACTTCGCGATCTGGCTCGGCCGTTCCGACCTCGTGGCCGCCGCTGCCGCCGGCGCCCAGTTGCGCTACCGCCTCGTCTGACCCCCTCACCGCAATCACCATGGTTCTTGCGCCCATCGGCGCCGTATAGACGCAACAAGCGGGCTTCTTGCGGTGTTGGCCGCCGCGTCACCTGCGACCGCTAGGGTCGTCGCCGTGTGGTGGTGGCTGCTGCTGTGGACCGTGCTCGTCGTGGGCGCGGGGCTGGTGCTGTTCCGGCTCGGGCTGCGCGTCTTCCGCTCAGGCGTCGGCCTCGCGGAGGAGCTCGGCACCGCGTCCGAGCGCTTCGCGGCCATCGCCTCGCAGGTCGAGCAGCTCTCCGAGCACCGGCAGGCCGATCCAGGGCTGGCGGTCTTCGACGACCCGCAGCGGTTGAAGCGCGAGCGTGCCCGCCGCGACCGCCGGCGTCGCCTGCAGCGCGCCCGCGCCGTCCGACGTCGCACCACAGCCCGCTGAGCTCCGCCTAGACTGGCCAACGTCCGCGCGCCTGGAGGGTCGCCATGAGGAACCTGTTCGACAACCCCGTTCTGCTCATCGTCCTGGTCCTGCTGATCGTCGTCGTGTTCGGCGCGAAGCGGCTGCCGGACGCCGCCCGCAGCCTCGGGCGGTCGATGCGCATCTTCAAATCCGAGGTCAAGGAGATGAAGGACGACGACAAGCCCGCGCCCGGCCGCCAGGGCCAGGCCCTCGAGGGCCGGGTCGTCGACGACCAGCGCACCGAGGGCTACCGCGCCCAGGACGCCACACGCGCCGACGAGCCGCACCGCGGCTCCTGAGCAGGCGCTCGACCACTCCCGGGCGGACCGTGGCCATCACTGCGTCGCGTCGTAGCAACCCCGAGGGGCGCATGCCCCTGCGGGACCACCTCAGCGAGCTGCGGCGGCGTGTCGTCCGGGCGGGCCTGGCGATCCTCGCCGGCTCGCTCGTCGGATGGTTCCTCTACGACCCGCTGGTGTCGGAGCTGACCGAGCCGATCCAGCGCATCGCGGCCCAGGAGGGCCGGGTCGCCCAGATCAACTTCGCCCAGGTCGCGTCGTCCTTCGACCTCAAGGTCAAGATGTCGATCTGGCTGGGCATCATCGCCTCCAGCCCGGTGTGGATCTACCAGCTGTGGGCGTTCATCACCCCCGGGCTGACGAGGAAGGAGCGGCGCACCGCGCTGGCCTTCGTCGCGGCGGCCGTGCCGCTGTTCCTCGCCGGCATCTGGCTGGCGTGGCAGTTCATCCCCAACGCCGTCCGCTTCCTCACCGGCTTCACCCCCGAGGGCGGGTCGAACATCATCGACGCGCAGTACTACCTCGGCTTCGTCATGCGCCTGCTGCTGGCGTTCGGCATCGCGTTCCTGCTGCCCGTCGTGCTGGTCGGACTCAACGTCGCCGGCCTCATGCAGGGCCGCACGATGCTCAAGGGCTGGCGCTGGGTCGTCGTCCTCGCGCTCACGTTCGCGGCGATCGCCACGCCGACGCCGGAGATCACCGCCATGTTCATGCTGGCGACCCCGATGCTGCTGCTGTTCGCCGTGGCGATCGGGCTCAGCCTGCTCAACGACCGGCGCCGCGCCCGCCGGGAGCCGTCGTTCGCCGACCTGGACGACGACGCACCGAGCCCTCTGTGAGCTCGCGGGTCGCGCTGGTCGTCAACCCGACGTCCGGCAAGGGCCGCGGCGCCGCCGTCGGTCGCGAGGTCGCCGGCCTGCTCGCCGTCGCGGGCCACGAGGTCGAGGACCTCACCGGCCCCACCGCCGAGGCGGCGGAGAAGCTCGCGCGGGAGGCGGTCGACGCCGGCGTCGACGCGCTCGTCGTCGTCGGCGGGGACGGTGTGGTGCACCTCGGCCTGCAGGCGGTCGCCGGCACCGGCACGCCGCTCGGCGTCGTCGCGGCCGGCTCGGGCAACGACGTCGCCCGCGCGCTCGGGCTGCCGCTGCACGACGCGAGCTCTGCCGTGACGGCCGTGGAGGCAGGCCTGCGCGGTGCCGGGCGTGCGGTGGACGCCGTCCGGTGGGTGAGCGCAGGAGGGGAGCAGGGCTGGTACGCCGCGGTGCTGGCCGCCGGGTTCGACGCGGTCGTCAACGAGCGCGCCAACCAGTGGACCCGTCCCCGGGGGCGGCTGCGGTACAACCTCGCGATCGCGCGGGAGCTGCCGGTGTTCCGGCCCCGCCCCTACCGGCTCGAGCTGGACGGCGAGCTGCTGGAGGTCGACGCGATGCTCGTCGCGGTCGCCAACGCGCCGTCCTACGGCGGCGGCATGCGGATCGCCCCCGACGCCAGGGTCGACGACGGGCTGCTGGACGTCGTGGTGCTCGAGCCGGTCGGCACACTGGAGTTCGTGCGGCTCTACCCGCGCGTCTACTCCGGCCGGCACGTCGAGCACCCTCGGGTGAGCGTCCGCAGGGCCCGCGTCGTCCGGGTCGAGTCGCCGGGGATCGTCGGCTACGCGGACGGTGAGCGGCTGGCCGCGCTGCCGCTGGTGTGCGAGGCGGTGCCCCGGGCGGTGAGGGTGCTCGCGCCCGACGCGTGACCCCGGGCGCCGTGTCATAGCCTGACGGCATGGCCTCGCCCGCTGAGCGCTACGCCGCTGCACGGCGCCGGCAGGCGCAGCAGCGCACGGAGCTGCACCGGTTCCGGCAGCTGCTCGGGTTCGAGCTCGACCCGTTCCAGGAGCAGGCCTGCGAGGCGCTGGAGAACGGTCACGGCGTCCTCGTCGCCGCCCCGACCGGCGCGGGCAAGACCGTGGTCGGGGAGTTCGCCGTCCACCTCGCCCTCACCTCGGGCCGCAAGGCGTTCTACACGACGCCGATCAAGGCCCTGAGCAACCAGAAGTACGCCGACCTGGTGGCCCGGTACGGCTCGGAGCGCGTCGGCCTGCTCACCGGCGACACCACGGTGAACGGCGAGGCCCCGGTCGTCGTGATGACCACCGAGGTGCTCCGCAACATGCTCTACGCGGACTCCCCGACCCTCGCCGGGCTCGGGTACGTCGTCATGGACGAGGTGCACTACCTCGCCGACGTCTTCCGCGGCGCGGTGTGGGAGGAGGTGATCATCCACCTGCCCGAGGACGTGCTGCTCGTCTCCCTGTCGGCGACGGTGAGCAACGCCGAGGAGTTCGGGGACTGGCTCGACACCGTCCGCGGCGACACCGCCGTCGTCGTCACCGAGCACCGGCCCGTGCCGCTGTGGCAGCACGTCATGGCCGGCACGGCGCTGATGGACCTGTTCGTCGACTCCAGCGGCCAGGCGGTCGAGGGGACGGAGGGCTCCGAGCCCGAGCACACCACCGGGCTCACCGTGAACCCCGACCTCGTGCGCCTCGCTCGCGAGGACGCCCGCCGCGAGCGGATGGACGGCCGCGGCAACCGGCGCGGGCGCGGCGGGCGTCCGGGTCGCCCGCCGTCCGCCGCGCGCCGGGCGGGGGTGCCGAGCCGTGCCCAGGTCATCGAGCGCCTGGACGCCGAGGGGCTGCTGCCCGCCATCACGTTCATCTTCAGCCGGGCCGGGTGCGACGCCGCCGTCCGGCAGTGCCTCGCCTGGGGCGTGCGGCTCACCACGCCGGCCGAGCGGGAGGAGGTCCGGCGGGTCGTGGAGCGGCGCACCGCGGAGATCCCCGAGTCGGACCTCGCCGTCCTCGGCTACTGGGAGTGGCTCGAGGGCCTGCAGCGCGGCCTCGCCGCCCACCACGCCGGGATGCTGCCGGCGTTCAAGGAGGTCGTCGAGGAGCTGTTCTCGCGCGGCCTGGTCAAGGCGGTCTTCGCCACCGAGACGCTCGCGCTGGGCATCAACATGCCGGCCCGTTCCGTCGTCCTCGAGAAGCTCGTGAAGTTCAACGGCGAGCAGGTCGTCGACATCACGCCCGGGGAGTACACCCAGCTCACCGGCCGGGCCGGGCGGCGCGGGATCGACGTCGAGGGGCACGCCGTCGTCGTCTGGCAGCCGGGCCTGGACCCCGAGGCCGTGGCAGGTCTGGCGTCCACGCGCACGTACCCCCTGCGCTCCAGCTTCCGGCCCACGTACAACATGGCGGTGAACCTCGTCGCGCAGTTCGGCCGGGCCCGGGCGCGGGAGATCCTCGAAACCTCGTTCGCGCAGTTCCAGGCCGACCGCGCCGTCGTCGGACTGGCCCGCCAGGTGCGCCGGCAGGAGGAGGCCCTGGCCGGGTACGCCGAGGCGATGACCTGCCACCTCGGCGACTTCGCCGAGTACGCCGCGGTGCGACGCCAGGTGGGCGAACTGGAGAAGCAGGCGTCCAAGGAGGCCGGGCGGCGGCAGCGCGCCGACGCCGTCGCGTCGCTGACGGGGCTGCGGGTGGGCGACGTCATCCGCGTCCCGACGGGCCGCCGCGCCGGCTTCGCCGTGGTGCTCGACCCGGGCGTCGCCGGCGGATTCGAGGGCCCCCGGCCCACCGTCCTGACGGCGGAGCGGCAGGTGCGCCGCCTCTCGGTGGTGGACGTCGGTCAGCCGGTCGAGAGCGTCGGCCGCGTCTCGGTGCCGCGTGACTTCAACCCCCGCAACCCCGCCGCCCGACGGGACCTCGCGTCGTCCCTGCGCAACGCCCTCGCCGAAGGCCGCCGCGACCCGACCTCTGGAGGGTTTGCGGGGTCTCAGCCGGCGGGGAGACCCCCCAAACCCTCCAGAGGTCGGGACGTGGAGGGCGAGATCGCGCGGCTCCGGCGCGAGATGCGGCAGCACCCCTGTCACGGCTGCGCCGAGCGAGAGGACCACGCCCGCTGGGCGGAGCGGTACCACCGCCTGAAGCGCGAGACCGACGGGTTGGTGCGGCGCATCGAAGGCCGCACCAACACCATCGCGCGCACCTTCGACCGCGTGTGCGACCTGCTCGTGGAGCTCGGGTACCTCGAGCGGCGCGACGGTGACCTGAAGGTCACCGAGGCGGGGGAGCGGCTGCGGCACGTGTACTCCGAGAAGGACCTGCTGGTGGCCGAGAGCCTGCGGCACGGTGTGTGGGACGGCCTGGACGCCGCCGGGCTGACGTCCGTGGTGAGCGGGGTCGTCTACGAGGCGCGTCGCGAGACCGAGGGGCTGGCGCCCCGGGTCCCGGGCGGCGCCGTCCGGGCCGCCCTGGCGGAGACGACGCGCATCTGGTCGGGTCTCACCGACCGCGAGGAGCAGCACCGGCTCGACCGGACCGCCGAGCCGGACTACGGGCTCGCGCTCGCCGTGCACCGCTGGGCGACCGGCTCCCGGCTGGAGGACGTGCTGCAGGAGGCCGACGTCGCGGCCGGCGACTTCGTGCGCTGGTGCCGGCAGGTGCTCGACCTGCTGGGCCAGGTCGAGGTCGTGGCCGACACGGTCGGCGACCCCCGGCTGCGCCGCACCGCCCGACAGGCCGCCGCCGCGGTGAACCGCGGGGTGGTCGCCTACGCTGCGGGCGGCGGCCTGATGTCGGGCCGCCTCGCCACGACCCGCGTCGAGCAGGAGGACCGATGAAGGCCGTCGTCGTCAACCGCACCGGAGGACCGGAGGTGCTCGAGGTCGCCGACCGCCCCACCCCCGATCCGGGCCCCGGGCAGGTGCTGGTCGACGTCGCGGCCGCGGGCGTGAACTTCATCGACATCTACTTCCGCAGTGGCGCGTACCCGGCGCCGACGCCGTTCGTGCTCGGATCCGAGGGCGCCGGACGCGTGTCGGCGGTCGGGCCGGACGTCGACGGCGTGGCGATCGGGGACCGGGTCGCCTGGGCGATGGTCACCGGAGCCGGGTACGCCGAGCAGGTGCTGGTACCCGCCGACCGGCTGGTGCCGGTGCCGGACTCGGTCGACGACCAGACCGCTGCCGCGTCGATGCTGCAGGGGATGACCGCGCACTACCTCACACGGTCCACGTACCCGGTGCAGCCCGGCGACGACGTGCTCGTGCACGCGGCGGCCGGCGGCATGGGGCTGCTGCTCACTCAGCTCGTGACCCTGGCCGGCGGCCGGGTGATCGGCACGACGTCGACGCCGGAGAAGGCCGACCTGGCCCGCGAGGCGGGCGCCGCCGAGGTGCTCGTCGGCACGGTGGACGTCGCGGCCGAGGTGCGGCGGCTCACCGACGGGCGCGGCGTCGCGGTGGTGTACGACGGGGTGGGCGCCACGACCTTCGACGCGAGCCTGGCCTCCCTGCGGCGCCGGGGGATGATGGTGCTGTACGGCGCGGCCAGCGGGCCGGTGCCGCCGTTCGATCCGCAGACCCTCAACGCCAAGGGCTCGCTGTTCCTCACCCGCCCGTCGCTGGCGCACTACATCGAGACCCGCGAGGAGCTGCTCGAGCGGGCCGGTGACGTGCTCGGGCTCGTGGCGTCCGGCCGGCTGGCCGTCCGGGTGGGCGGCCGTTACGGCCTCGACCAGGCGGGGCGTGCGCACGCGGACCTCGCCGCGCGCCGGACGACCGGCAAGCTGCTCGTCGTCCCCTGACCGCCCCAGCTGCTCAGCCCAGGGCGTCGACGACGCGGCCGAGGCTCGACCCGATGCCCCAGCGGTCCGCGAGCGCGACGAGCGCCTCGGGACGGGCCGGCTCTGCCGGCAGGCGGTCGTCGACGTCGGGCAGCTCGGCGTCCCGCAGCACCCGGACCACCGCGGGCGCGGCCAGGAGGTAGTCGCGGGCCGCGGCGAGCCTGGCGCGCTGCCCCCTCGGCAGCGCCGGGTCGCCGCGGTCGAGCGCGGCGACCAGGGCGGCGAGGTCGCCGTAGCGCGCCAGCAGTCCCGCGGCGGTCTTCTCCCCGATACCGGGGACGCCGGGCAGGCCGTCACTGGGGTCGCCGCGCAGGACGGCGAGGGCGGCGTAGGCGTCGCCCCCGGCGATGCCGTACCGCTCGCGCAGGCGGGCCTGGTCGACGACCTCGAGCCTGCTCACCCCGCGACCCGTGTACAGCACCCGGACCTCGGCCGCGTCGTCCACGAGCTGGAACAGGTCCCGGTCACCGGTGACGACGTCCACGGCGGCGCCCGCCGCCACGGCGCGCGTCACGAGGGTGCCGATGACGTCGTCCGCCTCGCAGCCCGGGGCCCCGACGCGGGCGATGCCGAGCGCGGCGAGGGCCTCGGCGATCACCGGCACCTGGGGCGTGAGGGTGTCGGGCACCTCCTCGACGTCCGGGGCGCCCGGCACCTCCTGCGCGACGCGGTGCGCCTTGTACGACGGGATCGCCTCGACGCGCCACGCGGGTCGCCAGTCGTCGTCCCAGCAGGCGACGAGCCGGTCCGGCCGGTACCTCCCGACCAGGGTCGCCACCATGTCGAGGAACCCCCGGACCGCGTTGACCGGCGTCCCGTCCGGGGCGGTGATCGACTCGGGGACGCCGAAGTACGCCCGGAAGTACAGGCTCGCGGCGTCCAGGAGCATGAGGCGGTCACGCGGCGCGGTCACGCCGGTGATCCTGCCAGCCGGCACCGACGGTGGGCTGACCTAGAGTGAGAGCCGGCGACGGCGCCGGGACCCGGGTCGCGCCATGCCCGCCACCGGCGACCCCAGGAGGAGCGTGCCGTGACCGCCGTCGAGAGAGAGCTGCCGACCGAGGAGGCGCGGGACCTGCTCGCCCTCGTCCGGGAGATCGCGGCCGACGAGCTGGCGCCGCGGGCCGCGCAGGTCGAGGAGAGCGGCGACTTCCCGCGTGAGGTGTTCCGCACCCTCGGCAAGGCCGGGTTGCTCTCGCTCCCGTACGCCGAGGAGCACGGCGGAGGCGCGCAGCCCTACACGGTCTACCTGCAGGTGCTCGAGGAGCTGGCCGCGGCGTGGGGCACGGTGGCTCTCGGGGTGAGCGTGCACACGCTCGCCTGCTACCCGCTCGCGCAGTTCGGCACCCGCGAGCAGCAGGACCGGTGGCTGCCCGACCTGCTCGGTGGCGACCTGCTCGGCGGCTACTGCCTGTCGGAGCCCCAGTCCGGCTCGGACGCCGCGGCCCTGCGCACCCGCGCCGTCCTCGACGGCGGCGAGTACGTCGTCGACGGGACCAAGGCGTGGATCACGCACGGCGGCGCCGCCGACTTCTACACGCTGATGGCGCGTACCGGCGGCGAGGGCGCGAAAGGCATCTCCTGCTTCCTCGTGGACGCGGCGACCCCCGGTGTGGAAGGAGCCCCGCCGGAGCGCAAGATGGGCTTCACCGGGTCGCGCACGTCGCAGGTGGTGTTCTCCGGCGCGCGGGTGGCCGCCGAGCGGCTCGTCGGCGAGGAGGGGCAGGGCTTCTCGATCGCCCTGGCAGCGCTGGACGCCGGTCGGCTCGGGATCGCCGCGTGCGCCGTCGGCATCGCGCAGGCCGCGCTCGACACCGCGGTGGCGTACGCCAAGGAGCGGGTGCAGTTCGGCCAGCGGATCATCGACCTGCAGGGCGTCTCGTTCCTCCTGGCCGATCTCGCCACGCAGGTCGAGGCGGCCCGCGCCCTCTACCTCGCCGCGGCCCGGCGGCGCGACGACGGGTTGCCCTTCTCGAAGCAGGCCGCCATGGCCAAGCTCTTCGCCACCGACGCCTGCATGCGGGTGACGACGGACGCCGTCCAGGTGCTCGGCGGCTACGGCTACGTCAAGGACTGGCCGGTCGAGCGCTACTTCCGCGAGGCCAAGGTGCTGCAGATCGTCGAAGGCACCAACCAGGTGCAGCGACTCGTGATCGGCCGCCACCTGGCGCGGTGATCGTCGAGGCGCCGGGCAGTAGCCTTCGGGGCGTGGAGGAGACCGACCGGACGATCGTGCGCCTGCTCGCCCGGGACGGCCGGATGAGCTACACCGACCTCGCCAAGGCCACCGGCCTGTCGACGTCGGCGGTGCACCAGAGGGTGCGCCGTCTCGAGGAGCGCGGTGTGATCCGGGGCTACGGGGCGGTGGTCGACGCGGTGGCGGTCGGCCTGCCGCTCACCGCGTTCATCTCGGTGACGCCGTTCGACCCCGCCGCACCGGACGACATCCCGGACCGGCTGGCCCACCTCGACGAGATCGAGGCGTGCCACTCGGTCGCGGGGGAGGAGTCGTACATCCTCAAGGTGCGCGTCGCGACGCCGGGGGACCTCGAGGACCTGCTGGCCCGGATCAGGGCTGCGGCCAGCGTCGCGACCCGCACCAGCGTCGTCCTCTCGACACCGTACGAGGGCCGCCCACCGGCCGTGTGAGGAGTCGGCTCGTGGGGGCCGTCCGGGCGTCCCCGGCCATCCGATCGGCCGATGCGGGGCGACCCGCCGCCTCGACAGGCTGGGCACCGTCACCGCGACCAGGGGGGTCACTGCGATGCGTCGTGCCGTTCTCCGACCGCTGGGTGCGGTCGCCGTCACCGCCATGATGGCCGCGCTCGCGGCCGCTCCGGCGCAAGGGTCGTCGACTGACGAGCTGCCGGTCCGCCTCACGTCCTTCGAGCGGATCGTCGCGGACGAGGACCGAGGACGCCTGTTCCTCACCACCGGAAGGGACGGCCAGGACGACCTGCTCGTCCTCGGGCTGGACGGCGCCCTCGAGCGACAGCTGCCGGTGCCGGGCGCCGAGGCGGTCGTCGTCCACGACGGCGCCGTGTACGTCTCCCAGCCGCGGCTGGGCACGATCGCGGTGCTCGACGCAGGCACGCTCGAGCCACTGGCACCGATCGCGCTCGGTGCGGGGATCTGCCCCGGGGACCTGGCCGTGACCGGGGACCGCCTCGTCTTCGGTCACGCGGACTGCGCGACCGGCCGCGGCAGCGGGGGGATCGGCGTCGTCGACCTCACGGGGACGGCGACGGTCCGGCTGAGCACGGCGGGACCGTGGTACGACCCGGTGCTGGCCACCTCGCCCGGGGCGCCCGGGCTCGTGGTCGCGGGGGACGCGGGGCTGAGCCCGACGTCCCTGTACGTCCTCGACGTCAGCGGCGCCGACCCGCTGCTGGTCACCCGCCGGGCCGACACCGGCAGCAACCTGCGAGACCTCGCGGTGTCACCCGCCGGCGGCTCGGTCGTCAGCGCGCAGGGCCACCCCTACGTCCACCAGGTGATGTCGGTGCCCGGGCTCGAGGTGACCTCGACGCTGGCGTCCGGTGCCTACCCCAACGCGGCGGCGTGGTCGGGTGACGGCCGGACCGTCGTGGTGGGCTCCGACGGCGCCGACCCCGCAGTGCGGGTGTGGGACGTCGTCGAGGGCGGGGAGCGGAACTGGCTGCCTCTCGCCGACGGGCGCTACCTGCAGGACCGCGGGCTCGCCGTCAGCCGCGACGGGCGCACGGTGTGGGCCGTGACCGGCGACGTCTACGGCCGCGGCCTCTCGCTCGTCGTCGAGCGAGACGACACCGCACCCACCGAGCTGTGGGTGGGCACGCCCGCCGCGGTGTACGCGAACGAGGAGGTCACGGTGCACGGCAGCCTGTCGTTCCGCGACTGGGCGAGCACCGAGGGGAAGCTCGTCGAGGTCACGCGCACCGTCGTCGTCGACGCAGTGGTGACCACCACGCGGCTGCCGGACGTCGACGCCAGCCTCGGCGACTTCCGGTTCTCCGACGTGCCGCCCGCCGGGCAGGTGTCGTGGACGGTGACGTATCCCGGCGACCCCGTGCACCCGGCCGCGTCGGCGTCCACCCAGCCGCTGACGCTCGTCGAGCGGGCGGTCGCCACGCTCACCGTCGAGGCGCCCGCCACCGGCACGGTGGGGGAGCCGCTGCGGCTCACCGGGACGCTGACGTCCGGCACCGCGGCCATCGAGGGTGCCGAGGTGACGGTCGCCCGGCGGGTGGCGGACGGCGAGCCGCTGCCGGTGGCCTCGACGACCACGACACCGAACGGGGCGTGGTCCGTCACCGACGTGCCGGCGACCGCGGGGGAGACCGTCTACATCGCGAGCTACGCGCCGCCCGGCGTGGCGCCGGTGATCGCGACGGCCACGACGTCGGTGGCTCCCGCGCCCGCGCCGGTCATCACGTTGACCGCGCCGGCGACGGCGTCCGTCGGTGAGGACCTGCCACTGCTGGGGACGCTGCGGCGCAACGGGTCCGCCCTGGTCGGTGCACCGGTGGCGCTGAGCGCGCAGACCCCCGGAGCGGCCCCGGTCAGCCTCGGGGTCGCCACGACGAACGAGGACGGCGTGTTCCAGCTGAGCCACGTCCCGGCGGGCGCGGGCGAGGTGACGTACACGGCGACCTACGCGCCGAAGGACGGCACGGCCCCGGTCTCGGCCACCGCGAGGACCGTGGTGCAGCGGGTGGCGACAGTGCTCACCGTGACGGCTGAGGCCGGCAGCGGCCGGGATCGGCGCGTCGCCACGGTGACCGCGACCCTGATGCCGTTCTCACCCACCGCGGTCGTGAGGATCACCGCCACCCCCGAGCAGGGACCGTCCAGGGTCGTCGCGGAGGAAGCCGTGGGGTCGGACGGCGCGGTGACGACGGCGGTCGACCTCGGCAAGGGCACGACCACGTTCACCGCGACGTTCGCCGGCGACGCGAGGTTCGCCCCGTCCAGCGGGTCCACGACCCTGCGGCGCTGACGTTCCGAGGTCTCCCCGTCGGGTGGGGGTCCCACCACCGACGCCACTGGGTGGCATCACGACGTTCCCGGAACGTCGCTGGGTGGCCCCGCTACGGACCTACCGTAGGAGGGCCACCCCGCGCCATTGACGGGGTCAGGCGTGGGACACGGCGTGGTCGGCGTGCTGCCGCCGCGCGGCACCACGTGACGCGGCGGCCTGCTCGAGGGCCGCGGCGTGGGCGGCGTCGGTGTCGCCGTGCTCGCGCCACCAGGCCTGGCCGGCCTCGGGGAGCGTGTAGATCGGGTCGTAGTACACGTACTCGCGCGACAGGGCGTCGGCGTCCCGCGCTTCGATCGACGTCCGGTAGTTCTTCGTCCAGTACGAGATGCCGCGCTCGGTGTCGTAGGTGTGTGCCTGGTGCACCCAGCGCTTGCCGACGAAGGGGACGTCGCAGACGATGCGCGGTGTCGCGAAGCCCGGCAGGTACCCCATGAGGGAGTGCTGCAGGTGCTGCGCCTCGGCCAGGGAGACGCGCCAGTGCTCGCTGAACGGGATCATGTCGCACATGTAGAAGTAGTACGGCGTGATGGAGGCCTCGTCCTGCAGCGCGAAGCTCAGATCGAGCAGCTGCTCCGTCGTGTCGTTGACGCCGCGCATCAGCACGCCCTGGTTGCGGACGTCCCGCACCCCCGCGTCGAGCATCGCCCGGGCCGCGGCGGCCACGGCCGGCGTCACGGACCGCGCGTTGTTGACGTGGGTGTGGACCGCCAGCGACACGCCGCGCCGCCGGGCGACGGCCGCGACGCGCCCGACGCCCTCGACGACGTCCGGCGCCAGCCAGTGCTGCGGCAGGCCCATGAGGGCCTTGGTGGCGAGGCGGACGTCGCGGATGTTCTCGATCTCCAGCAGGCGCATGAGGAACGCCTCGAGGTTCCTCCACGGCATGTTGGCGACGTCGCCGCCGGACACCACGACGTCGCGGACGCTCGGGGTGACCCGCAGGTACTCCAGCATGGCGGCGTGCCGGTCTACGGGCTTGAGGTCGAACTTCAGCTTCGGAACCTGCGGCGTCGAGTTGCCGACGAGGTCCATCCGGGTGCAGTGGCCGCAGTACTGCGGGCACGTCGGCAGCAGCTCCGCGAGCACCTTGGTGGGGTAGCGGTGGGTCAGCCCCTCGGCGACCCACATGTCGTGCTCGTGCAGCGAGTCGCGCGTCGCGAAGGGGTGGCTCGGCCAGTCCGCGCGTCGGTCGGAGAACACCGGCAGCATGTAGCGACGCACCGGGTCGGCGTAGAACGCCTCGGTGAAGGCCTCCCCGGGCGCCGGCAGCACCCCGTCGTCCCACACGCCGGTCGCCGGCACCATCGTGTTCATCATCTGCGGCGGCACGAGCATCGACATGGTGGCCCGCTCGGCCTGGTCGCGTTCGAGGTCGGCGTAGAAGGCGTCGGTCAGCAGGTCACCCATCAGCGCCCGCAGCTGCTTGACGTTCTTGACGCAGTTCGCGCGCTGCCACTGCACGCTGGCCCACTGCTCGGGGGAGACGCCCCGCCAGCCGGGCAGCCGGGTCCAGTCCGGCTCCACGAGCTCGCGCCGGCGGTAGGCGTACGGCTGCTGCACACGGGACTCCAGGAGACTCGTCACACCTGGCAGGATAGCCGCAAGTCTTCCGGTCTTCGGTCATCCTGGCCGTAAACCTTCCCGAGAGGAGCCGCCGTGACCGAGCGACCGTCGTCGTCACCCATCGGACTGCACCGTGTCGTCGACCCTGCGGGGGTGCTGCCGCAGGCGGCGCGCATGCTCGACGACGCGCCCGACATCTGGCCCGACGAGGTGCGGGTGCGGGTCGAGACGCTGAACCTGGACGCCGCGAGCTTCCGGCAGCTGCTCACGGCCGCCGAGGGGGACGGGCAGGCGGTGCGCCGCGCCGTCCTCGACATCGTCGCCGAGCGGGGCAAGATGCAGAACCCCGTCACGGGGTCCGGCGGCATGCTCATCGGCACCGTGGACGAGGTCGGCCCCGAGTCGCCGCTGGGGCTGCGCCCCGGGGACCGGGTCGCCACGCTCGTCTCCCTGTCGCTGACGCCGCTGCGGATCACCGACGGCCTGCGCCGCTGGGACGGCCTCGGGGAACGGGTGCCCGCCGAGGGCCACGCCATCCTCTTCGGCCGGTCGGTCGCCGCCGTGCTGCCCGACGACCTCGACCCCGCGCTGTCCCTCATGGTGATGGACGTGTGCGGGGCCCCGGCGCTGGTCCGCCGGGTCGTCACGCAGCGCGCCGAGCGACGGGAGAGCCCCCCGACGGTCGCGGTGGTGGGGGGTGCGGGCAAGTCGGGGTCGCTGGCGCTGGCCGCGGCGCGGGACGTCGGCGCGGCGGGCACCGTCGGCGTCGTGCCGGTGGCCCGCGAGGCCGACGCGCTGGCCGCCGCCGGTCTCGCCGACCACGTCGTGCTGGCCGACGCCCGCGACCCGGTGGCGCTGGCCGACGCCGTCACCGGCGCGCTGGGCGCCGCCGCGGACGTCACCGTGGTCTGCGTCGACGTCCCCGGCTGCGAGCACGGCGCGATCCTGTCGACCGCGGACGGGGGGACGGTGGTGTTCTTCTCGATGGCGACGTCGTTCAGCGCCGCCGCCCTCGGCGCGGAGGGCCTCGCCGCCGACGTGACGATGCTGGTGGGCAACGGGTACGTGCCGGGCCACGCCGAGTACGCGCTGGACCTCCTCCGGCGGTACGACGGCGTCCGCACCCTCTTCGGCGCACGCCTGGAGTCACCGGCACACTGACGCCCGTGCCCGTGACGCTCTACCGCGGCGGGTCGGTCTACACCCCGGCCGACCCGTTCGCCACTGCCATGCTCGTCGACGGCGGTTGCGTCGCCTGGGTGGGCTCCGACGAGGCGGCCGCGGCGCACGCCGACGCCGTCCACGAGGTGGTCGAGCTCGACGGGCGCCTCGTCACGCCGGCCTTCGTCGACGCCCACGTGCACGTGACCGAGACGGGCCTGCTGCTCACCGGGGTCGACCTGTCGGCGACCCGGTCGCTGACCGAGGCGCTGGACGCCGTGGCGACCGCGGCCGCGCGCCGGCCCGGAGAGCCGGTCCTCGGCCACGGCTGGGACGAGCGGCTCTGGCCCGAGCAGCGGCCGCCGACGCGTCAGGAGCTGGACCGGGCGGCCGCCGGAGCCGAGGTCTACCTCTCGCGCGTCGACGTCCACTCGGCAGTGGTGTCGACCGCCCTGGCCGAGCGCGCCGGCCTCGCCGCGCTCGCCGGGTGGGACGACGACGGGCGGGTCGAGCGGGACGCTCACCACCGCGCCCGAGACCTGACACGCGGCCTGGACCCGGCCACCCGTCGCGCCGTCCAGACCCGGGCGCTGCGTGCGGCGGCTGCGGCCGGCATCGGCAGCGTGCACGAGTGCGCCGCACCGCACGTCGGCTCCGCCGCCGACCTGGCCGTCCTGCTGGACCCGACCGAGGAGCCGCTGCCGACCGTCCTCGCCTACTGGGGGCAGCTCGCTGCCGACGAGAAGGACGCGAGACTGGTGCTGGACGCCCTCGGGCCGGACGTCGCGCCGCGCGTGCTGGGGCTGGCGGGGGACCTCTGCGTCGACGGCTCGGTCGGGTCACGGACGTCGGCGTTCCGCGAGCCGTACGCCGACGCGACGTCCGTGGGGCTGCCCCCGGACCACGCGGGCACCTGTACCTGGACGCCGGGCAGGTGCGCGACCACGTCGTCGCCTGTACCAGCGCCGGGCTGCAGGCCGGCTTCCACGTCATCGGGGACGCCGCCGTCGACGTGGTACTGGACGGCGTGCGCAGGGCCGCCGAGGTGGTCGGCGTGGAGGCGGTGCGCGCCGCCCGGCACCGGCTCGAGCACGTCGAGCATGTGGACGACGACGCCGTCCGGGCCATCGCCGAGCTGGGCCTGACGGCGAGCGTGCAGCCGGTCTTCGACGCGCGGTGGGGCGGCCCGGACGGCATGTACGTCGAGCGGCTCGGGCCGCAGCGGGGCGTTGCGCTGAACCGCTTCGCCGCTCTCGCCGCGGCGGGCGTGCCGCTGGCGCTGGGCTCCGACACCCCCGTCACGCCTTTCGACCCGTGGGCGGCGGTACGGGCCTGCGCGTTCCACACCGACCCCGACCAGCGCATCTCGGCGCGCGCCGCCTTCCTCGCGCACACGCGGGGCGGCTGGCGCGCGGCCCGCCGAGAGGGTCACGGGGTGCTCGCCCTGGGCGCGCCGGCGACGTTCGCCGTGTGGGACGCCGCCGAGCTCGTCGTCCAGGCGCCGGACGACCGCATCCAGACGTGGAGCACGGACCCGCGCTCGGGGACGCCCGGGCTGCCCGACCTCACGCCGGGCGCGCCGCTGCCGACCTGCCTGCGCACGGTCGTCGACGGCGTCGTCGTCCACGACACCCTCTCCTGACCCACCCGTGCCGGAAGGTTTGCGGTGCGTGCGCTGCAAGGCGGGAGATCCGACGGTCGAGATGCCGTAGGCTCCGCCGTATGTCCGCTGCGTCGCGTGCTTCCCGTTCGCCGCGCTCCCGCCAGGTGCTCGACCTGGACCCGGTCGTCGTCCGCAAGGCGCGGTCGCTCGCCCGGCGCGCGACCCGTCCCGTCGTCCGGCTCGCGCGCACCCACACGACGGTCTCCGTCGAGCGCGCCACGCTGCGCCTGGCCGGCCTGACCGGCGCCGACGCCGAGCGCATCCCGTGGGTCAACCACCTCGTCGACGTCGTCCGCGACCAGGTGGGTCTCGAGCACGGCGTGAGCCTGCCCGTCTGGGACGCCCTGGCCCGAGGGGAGGCGCCCGACCTGGTGACGCTGGCGCAGAAGGCGTCCTCGGGCGCCGTCAGCCTGCGCCTTCCCGAGGGACGGGACGCCGCGCGGGCGGCGAAGGCCGCGCGCGCGGCGGTGGCGACCGGCCTCCGACGCGTCGACCGGGCCCGCCGTGAGCGCGACCGGCTGATCGCCTGGCACGGCGATCCCGCGCAGCGGCCGTGGATCTACCTCATCGTCGCCACCGGCGACATCTACGAGGACATCCCGCAGGCCCAGGCGGCCGCCCGCGAGGGCGCGGACGTCATCGCCGTCATCCGCTCCACGGGCCAGTCGCTGCTGGACTACGTGCCCGAGGGGGCGACGCGCGAGGGCTACGCCGGCACCTACGCCACCCAGGAGAACTTCCGTCTCATGCGCGCCGCGCTGGACGACGTCAGCGCCGAGCTCGGCCGGTACGTGCGGCTGACCAACTACGCCTCCGGCCTGTGCATGCCGGAGATCGCGACGCTCGCCGGGCTCGAGCGGCTCGACATGATGCTCAACGACTCGATGTACGGGATCCTCTTCCGTGACATCAACCCGGTGCGCACCTTCGTCGACCAGCGCTTCAGCCGCCAGGTGCACGCCCGCGCGGGCATCATCATCAACACCGGCGAGGACAACTACCTGACGACCGCGGACGCCGTCGACGCGGCGCACACCGTCACCGTCAGCCAGCTCGTCAACGAGGCGCTCGCCAAGGAGGCGGGGCTGCAGGACTGGCAGCTCGGCCTGGGCCACGCCTTCGAGATCAACCCGGACGTGCCGGACTCCTTCCGGCTGGAGCTGGCGCACGCCCTGCTGGCACGCCAGCTCTTCCCGGACGCCCCGCTGAAGTGGATGCCGCCGACCAAGCACATGACCGGCGACATCTTCCGCGGCTACCTGCTGGACGGCTTCTTCAACCTGGTCGGCGCCATGACGGGCCAGGGCATCCTGCTCGTCGGGATGATGACCGAGGCAGTCGTCACGCCGTGGCTCAGCGACCGCGACCTGGCGCTGCAGAACGTGCGGTACGTGATGAACGCGGCCGGCGGGCTGACCGAGGACTTCCACCCGCCCGCCGACGGGTTCATCGCGACGCGCGCGCGGCAGGTGCTCGGTGAGGCCGTGGACCTGCTGGAGGCCGTCGTGGACGACGGGATGCTCGACGCCATCGCCGACGGGACGTTCGGGCTGATGAAGCGCCCGGCCGACGGGGGCAAGGGCCTGGACGGCGTGGCGCGCCGCGCGGAGGGCTACGTCAACCCGGCGATCGACCTGCTCGAGGCGGGGACGACGCGGTGAGCGGGGAGCAGCGCGTGGTCCGCCCCTACGGCGACACCACCGGTGACGGGATGGTGCAGCTCTCGTTCACGCTGCCGGTCGCGCACGACAAGCGCGCCGAGGGAGCCGCCCTGCAGCTCGCGGCGAAGATGGGTCTCCAGCCGGCGATGGTCGTGCACGCCAAGGCGATGGGCCCCGACTTCACGTTCTTCGTGGTGTACGGCTCGGTGCACCACCTCGTCGACCTTGCGAAGGTGCAGGTCGCCGAGCGGGAGTACGCGATGCTCTCCGCGAAGGAGGTCGACGCCGCCATCCGGACGCGCCTGCGGCGGCCCCTCGTCGTCGTCGGGGCGTGCATCGGCACCGACGCCCACACCGTCGGCATCGACGCGATCCTCAACATCAAGGGGTTCGCCGGCGAGAAGGGCCTGGAGCACTACCGCCAGATCACCGTGGTGAACCTCGGGGCCCAGGTGCTCGTGCCCGACCTGGTCGAGCAGGCGCAGGCCCACCGGGCGGACGCCGTCCTCGTCTCCCAGGTGGTCACCCAGCGCGACGCGCACCTGCACAACACCCGCGAGATGGCTGCCGCGTTCCGCGAGGCCTATCCGGCCGGGGAGGCGCCGCTGCTCGTCGTCGGTGGTCCACGGTTCGACGAGACGGCGGCGGACGAGCTGGGCGTCGACCGTGTCTTCGGCAAGGGCACGACGCCCGGCGAGGTCGCGTCCTACCTCGTGCACGCCCTGCTGCCACCCGTCGACCGACCCCGCCAGAGCCGCCGGAGGAGCGCATGACCGAGCCCGACCCCCGACTGGGGCTGACCGTCGTCCACCGGCGTTACGTACCCCACTCGCACGCCCACTACGCCGGCGACCTGGTCGACGGCGCGTACTCGCTCGGCCTGTTCGGGGACGTGGCGACCGAGATCTGCATCCGCACCGACGGGGACGAGGGCCTGTTCGCCTCGTACTCCGACGTCCAGTTCCTGGCTCCGGTGCGGGCCGGTGACGTACTGGAGGTGAGTGGCACGGTGGTGCGGGTCGGCCGGCGCAGCCGCGAGCTGGAGCTGGCCGTCACGGTGGTCTGCCGGGGCCGGCCGGACGTCGCGGAGTCCGCCGCCGAGGTGCTCGAGCAGCCGGTGCTGGCCACGACCGCGCGGGGCACCGTCGTGGTGCCGTCCCGCTGACCGCGACACGCAGCGCGACACGCCGGACAACTGGGCGCCATCGCCCGGTGCACGGGCCGCGCTGACCTGCGGCGTCGGGTGTCGCCGCAGGTCAGCGGATGGTTGACAGCCGGTGAACGGCGAGTACGGTCACGTGCTCGGGACGTCCCCGGGACGCGTCGGGGCACGGGCCAGCGGAGCCAGACTCGCGGCGTCGCGCGGCACGGGGGAACGGACGTCCCGCCACCAACGGTGGGCCCACGGTCGGGCCCGCGCGCTCAGTAGACAACGGACCGGCTCGTGGCGCCATCACGATCCGGTTCGGCCCGAAGGGCGCGCGGGCCGACCGCGTGCCCACGTCGCCGTGACCTATCGTGACGCGGTGACCGACGGACGACGCGAGCGCACGGCGTTGCTGCCGCTGCCGGTGGCGCTGGCGGTGGCGGTGGCCGCCGGGCTGGCGCTGGACGCGTCCTTCCCCGATCCCGGGATCTGGCCGCTCGCGCCGGTCGGGGTCGCGACCCTCGTGCTGGCGGTGCAGGGACGCCGCCCCCTGCCCGCCGCCGGGGTGGGGCTGGTCGCCGGCCTCACCTTCTTCGGGCCGCTGCTCGCCTGGGCCGGCGTCTACGTGGGCTGGATCGCCTGGGTGCCCCTCGCCGTGCTCGAGGCGTCGTACGTCGCGCTGTACGCCGCGCTCGTGCCCCAAGTGCTGCGGCTGCCCGGCGGGTGGGCGGTGCGGGCGGTGGCGGTCGCCGCCCTCTGGGTGGCGGTGGAGGCGCTGCGGGCGCGCACCCCGTTCGGTGGTTTCGGGTGGGGCCGCCTCGCCTTCTCCCAGGCCGACGCGCCGACCCTCCCGCTCGCCGCCCTCGGCGGGGCGCCGCTGGTCTCCTTCGCCGTGGCGCTGGCCGGTGCTGCCCTCGCCCTCGGCGCCGCCGGGTCCGTGCGCCGGCCCGGAGCCCGGCCGCTCGCCGCCGGCGCCGCTCTCGTCGTCGCGGGCGCCTCCCTCGGCGCCGGGCTCCTCGTGCCGACCCCGGCCGAGGCGCAGAACGGCAGTGTGCGGGTGGCGGCGGTACAGGGCAACGTGCCGCGGCCGGGCCTGGACTTCAACGCGGAGCGGCGGGCCGTCCTCGACAACCACGCGGGCGCCACGCTGCGCCTGGCCGAGCGGGTGCAGGCGGGGGAGGTGCCCGCGCCGGACCTCGTGCTGTGGCCGGAGAACTCCAGCGACATCGACCCGCTGCGCAACGCGGACGCGGCCGCCGTGATCGACGAGGCAGCCCGGGCGGTGGGCGTGCCGGTGCTGCTCGGCGCGGTCCTCGTGCGCGACGACGACCGGCTCGCCAACGCGACGCTGCAGTGGCAGGCGGGGGAGGGCCCCGTCGACCGGTACGTCAAGCAGCGTCCGGTGCCGTTCGCGGAGTACGTGCCGTACCGCTCGTTCTTCCGGTCGATCACGAGCGCGGTCGACCTCGTCGCCCGGGACTTCGTCGCCGGCCAGGAGGTAGGCCTGCTCACCGCGGCGGGCGTCCCGGTCGGCACCGCCATCTGCTTCGAGGTCGTCGAGGACTCCCTGGTGCGCGACGCGGTGCGGGCCGGCGCCGAGCTGATCGCCGTCCAGACGAACAACGCGACGTTCGGCTACACCGACGAGAGCGTCCAGCAGCTGGCGATGTCGCGGCTGCGGGCCGTCGAGCACGGGCGGGCCGTGGTGCACGTCTCCACCGTGGGGGTGAGCGCCCTCGTCGCGCCGGACGGGGCCGTCCTCGACGACTCCGAGCTCTTCACGGCCGACGTGCTCACGGCGTCCCTGCCGCGGCGCGACGCGGAGACGCTCGCCACCCGGGTCGGTGCTGCCCCCGAGCTCGCGCTGACGCTGCTCGCCGTCGTCGCCGCGCTCGCCGGGGCACTGACCGGTCGCCGACCGGTGGCCGCGGTCCCGGAGACCCCCGCTGCCACCCCCGACCGAGAGAAGGCTGCGCCGTGAGGGTGCTCGTCGTCGTCCCGACCTACTGCGAGGCCGAGAGCCTGCCGGACACCCTGGCCCGGCTGCTGACCGCCGTCCCGGACGTGGACGTGCTGGTCGTCGACGACGCCAGCCCCGACGGGACGGGCCGGATCGCCGACGACCTCGCGGCCGCCGACCCCCGGGTGCACGTGCTGCACCGGGCCGGCAAGGTCGGGCTCGGTGCCGCGTACGTGGCCGGCTTCGGGTGGGGGCTGGACGCCGGGTACGAGGTGCTCGTCGAGATGGACGCGGACGGATCCCACCAGCCGGAGCAGCTGCCCCGGCTGCTCGCCGCCCTCGATGCCGGCGCCGACCTCGCGCTCGGCTCACGCTGGGTGCCCGGAGGCGCGGTGCACCACTGGCCGCGTCGGCGCGCGCTCCTCAGCCGCGGCGGCAACACCTACACCCGGCTGGTCACCGGGATCGGGGTGCGGGACGCGACCGGCGGCTACCGGGCCTTCCGCCGGCGGGTGCTCGAGTCGCTCGACCTCACCTCCGTGGCGTCGCAGGGCTACTGCTTCCAGGTGGACCTCGCCTGGCGGGCGGTCCGCGCCGGCTTCCGGGTCGTGGAGGTGCCGATCGACTTCGTCGACCGGGTGGCCGGCACGAGCAAGATGAGCGGCTCGATCGTCCGCGAGGCGCTGTGGCGGGTCACCGTGTGGGGCGCGCAGCACCGCGCCCGCCAGCTCGCCGGGCTGGTGGCACCGCGGCGGCGGGTCGCGGAGGAGCCGCGATGACCGGCGTCCGCCGGCCGCGCTGGGGCACGTGGCTGGCGGTGGCCCTGCTCGTGGTCCCGCTGGCCGAGCTCTACGTCGTCCTGCAGGTCGGCGGGCTGATCGGGGCCTGGCCGACAGTGGTGCTGCTGCTCGCGGAGTCCGCGCTCGGCGCCTACCTGCTGCGCCGGGAGGGGCCGGCGGCGTGGCGGCGCCTGCAGCACGCCCTGCGAGCCGGACGCATGCCGTCGGCCGAGCTCACCGACGCGGCCCTCGTCCTCGTGGGGGGCACGCTGCTGCTGACACCGGGCTTCCTCACCGACGCGCTGGGGTTCTTCGCCGTGCTGCCCCCGACGCGGCCGCTCGCCCGCCGGTGGCTGCTGGCGGCGCTGCGCCGCCGGGTGCAGGTGGCGTCCTTCGGCGGCGGCGTGCGGCGTCCTGGGGACGTCGTCCAGGGCGAGGTGGTGGACGACGACCGCCGGGACGACGGACCGGCCGCACCCGGGGGGTCGGGTACGGCCGGTCGGTAGGTCGGGGCTCGGGTCAGGCGCTGCGGCGCCCGGTGCGCAGCTGCCCGCTGCGCAGCAGCTCGAGGCGCTCGTCCAGCAGCACCTCCAGCTCGGCGATGGTGCGGCGCTCGAGCAGCATGTCCCAGTGCGTGCGGGCCGGGCGTCCCGGCTTGGCCTCGGGCCGCTCGCCGTCCCGGAGCAGCGCCTCGGCGCCGCAGCGGCACTCCCACAGCGCCGGTACCTCGGCCTCGACCGAGAACGGGATGGTGATGACGTGCCCGTTCGGGCAGTCGTACTCGGCGATCCGACGGGGGGCCGGCTCGACACCCGCCTCGCTCTCCATGCTCGCGGCTCCCAGTCGGGTGCCGCGAAGGCTGCGGTCACTCATGCCATGACCCCCTCGTGGTCGGTGCGCAGGAATGCGGTCTACGTCCCACAACGGTCTCGGGACGCGGAGTGTTCCGCCAGGGGGTCAGACGATCCGGGGCTGCTCGTTCCCGGCATCCGCGATGCCGCGCCGCACGTCCACCCGCAGGAGCAGGAAACCGCCGAGCACGAAGAACACGACCAGCGACAGGATCGCCGGCCGGTACGAGTCGGTGAGCTGGAACACCAGGCCGAACAGGAAGGTGCCGAACCAGCTCGTGCCCCGCTCGGCGGCCTGGTACAGGCTGAAGTACTCCGCCTGCCGGCCGAGCGGCACGAGCTGGCTGAACAGCGACCGGGAGAGCGCCTGCGTGCCGCCGAGGACGACACCGATGCCGACCGCCAGGGCGAGGAACAGCCCGAAGCGTCCCGCCGGCAGCACGAAGCCCACCGCGACGACAGCGGTCCACATCACCAGCCCGTACAGGACCGCCCGTTTCGCCCCGACCGCCGCGGCGATGCGGCCGAAGAGCAGCGCACCGCCGAACGCGACGAACTGCACCAGGAGGATCGTCGTGATCAGCTGCTCCTCGCTGAAGCCGAGCTCGTCCTGCCCGTAGAGGCTCGACGACCCGATCACGGTCTGGATGCCGTCGTTGAAGAAGAGGTAGGCGACGAGGAACAGCAGGGTCTGCGGGTAGCCCCGCAGGTGCCTCAGCGTCAGCCACAGCTGCCCGAACGAGGCGGTCAGCACGTTGCCGCCCTCGACCGGCGCCAGCCGCACCGGTGGACGGTTGCGCAGGCCGATGAACGGCACGAGGGTCCACAGCCCCCACCACAGGCCCGCCATCAGCAGGCTGACGCGCACCGCCTGGCCGGTGTCGAGGCCCAGCGCCGACGCGCCGCTGACCAGGCCGAGGTTGACTGCCAGCAGCAGGCCGCCACCGAGGTACCCGAGCGCCCATCCGCGCGAGGAGACCCGGTCGCGCTCGTCGGGCGCGGCGATCTGCACGAGGATCGCGTCGTAGACGACCAGCGAGGCGCCCAGGCAGATGTTGGCGACGAGCTGCAGCAGCGCGCCGAGCTGCCAGTTCGAGCCGGTGACGAAGAACATGCCGGCCGCAGCGGTGGCGCCCACCCACGCGAAGCCGGCCATCAGGTGCTTCGGTCGCGGGGAGCGGTCGGCGACGGCACCGACGATCGGCAGCAGCAGCGCCGACAGCAGCGTCGAGGCCGTCACCACGTAGAGGGCCAGCGACCCGGCCGCCACCGGGATGCCGAGCACCGACAGGTCGGTCCGGCACACCTCGCCCGCCGGGAGGTCGGGGCAGGCAGCGGCCCTGGCCACCGACGACAGGTAGGGGACGAACAGCACGGTGGCCGTCGTCGTCACGTAGGCCGAGTTCGCCCAGTCGTAGAAGTACCAGGCACGCTGCTCGCGCCGGCGCAGCCGCTCGGAGGTCTCATCGCCCGTCAGGGCCTCGGTGGACACCGCCGGATCATCCAGCCCACGCCCCTCTTTCGGCCAGCACCGTCCGCAGAGTGTCGGCCCGGTCGGTCAGCCGCCGTACTCCCAGTGCCACGGCTCGGGTCGGCTGCCGTCGGCCTGCGCCCAGGAGGGGTGGAACCAGCCGTACAGCGGCGCGTTGGCCCGCATCCACTCGTGCTGCGGCGTCCCGAAGCTCTCGATGCCGCCACAGAGGTCGACGGCGGTGCCCCAACCGTGGTCGCTCGTGCCCGGGACGGCAGCGAGGTCCGGCTTGGCCGCGAAGAGCTGGACCTGCGACTCGACGGTCCGGTAGGAGTCCGTGATGCACAGCCCCTCTGCGAACTCGGCGGCGTAGGCGGCGGCGAGCTGACCGAACGCGTGAGCGGCATCGGCGCGCAGGTAGTGGCCCGGCGCGCCGAGGGGGCACAGCGCGCTGAGGGGGATCTGGCCGTTCGGGTACCGGTGGACGGGGCCGCCGACGCAGTCGCCGACCGGGCCCGTGACGGCGTTGGCGCCCGCCCGGGCGCCGGCGGCCGCCGCGGCGAGGCGCCGCTGCTCCGAGGCGGCGCGCGCCAGGGCCAGCTGCCGAGCCCTGGCCTCGGCGGTGTCGGCGTCCTCACGCAGCTCGGCGAGCAGCCGGTCGAGCACCTGCAGCTGGGCGCGCTGCTCCTCGAGCAGACGGTCAGCCTCCGCCTTGGCCTCGGCGGCGCGCTCCGCGGCCTGCTCGGCGGCGTACGCGGCCTGGCGGGCGCGCCGCGCGGCGTCCCGCTGGACGGCCTCGGCCTGCTCCGCGACGTCCACCACCGCACCGCGCGCCCGGCCGACGACACGCAGCATCGCCAGTCGCTGGCTGAGGTCGTCGGTGGTCTGCGACTCCAGCACCGTCATCCAGCTCTCGTACTCGGCCATGGCGCCGCCGTCACGGTAGGCCTGCGAGGCCCACCTCCCGAGGTCGACGCGGTTCCCGGCCAGGACGTCCCGTGCCGTCTGCAGACGCTGCTGCTGCACCGCCGTCTCCGCCTCCGCGACGTCCTGCTCCTGCAGCGCCTCCTGGTAGGCCTGCATCGCGGCGCCCGCGCTCTCGCCGAGCTGCGCCAGCTGCTCCCGGGCTTCGGTGACCGCCTGCTCCTGCGCGGCGGTCGCCTCGCGCAGCTTCTCGGCGGCCTCGCGCTGGGCCTCCAGCTCCTCGGCCGTCGGGGCATCGGGATCCTCGAGCGTGACGGTCGGCTCGGGAGCTGCGGTGGACCCGCTCGCGGCGGGTACGGGACCGAGCCCGGCCGCGAGCGCGAGCGCGAGCACGGCCGTCCAACCGCCGCGGCGCGTCGCGGCCGGTCGGGTGGCGTGTCGAGGCAGGTGCACTGCTGGCATCGGTCTCGTCTCGTCGTCGTCGGGCACGGTCTCGGTTCGGTGGGACGTCGTTCGATGACACGTCGTCAACGAGGCGGGTGGGCGGCGAATGCACGGAACGTGGCCGTACTCACGAGGCGTGGTCCATCCGTCCGGCCGATGGCCGCACGCACCGCGGCCGTCCGGTCACGCCTCGTGCTCACCCTCGTGTCGTGGCGCGGACCAGCGGCGCCTACGGTGGCGCCATGACAGACCTGGCGAACCGGACGATGAGGTACCGGCAGCTCGGCGACTCCGGGCTGACGGTGTCGGCGGTCGGGCTCGGCTGCAACAACCTCGGGGCACGCATCGACGCGGAGCGCACCGCCGAGGTGGTGCACGCGGCGCTCGAGGCCGGCATCACGCTGTTCGACACCGCCGACGTCTACGGGGGCCGGCCGGGGCGCTCGGAGGAGCTGCTGGGCGCGGCGCTGGGGCCGCACCGCGACGAGGTGGTCGTGGCGACCAAGTTCGGCGCCGACATGGGCGGGGCGAACGGGCCGGACTGGGGCGTCCGCGGTTCGCGGAGGTACGTGCGCCGGGCGGTGGAGGCGAGCCTGCGGCGGCTCGGGACCGACTGGATCGACCTCTACCAGCTGCACCGGCCGGACCCGTTCACCCCGGTCGAGGAGACCCTCGGCGCGCTGCACGAGCTCGTTCTCGAGGGCAAGGTCCGCTACGTCGGGTCGTCCAACCTCAGCGGCTGGCAGGTCGTCGACGCCGACTGGACGGCGCGTACCCAGGGGCTGTCGCGCTTCGTCTCCGCCCAGAACGAGTACTCGCTGCTCGACCGGGACGTCGAGGCCGAGCTCGTGCCCGCCTGCGAGCACGTCGGCGTCGGGCTCCTGCCCTACTTCCCGCTGGCGTCCGGCGTGCTCACCGGCAAGTACCGACGCGGCGCCGCCGCGCCCGCCGGCAGTCGCCTCGCCGGGCGCCCGGAGCGCCTCTCCACGGTCGACTTCGACCGTGTGGAGGCCCTCGAGGCGTACGCGGTCGAGCGCGGCCTGACGCTCCTCGACGTGGCGATCGGCGGGTTGGCCGCGCAGCCGGCGGTCGCCTCGGTGATCGCCGGGGCGACCCGTGCCGAGCAGGTGTGGGCCAACGTCGCTGCCGGCTCGTGGCAGCCGGCGCCCGAGGACCTCGCCGCGCTGGACGACGTCGCGCCGGGCCCGCGCGCGGCGCGCTGACGAAGCGGTGCCAGCGACACGTCTCGCTCTCGCGCCGCCCGGTGCAGGGCGCGCGCCCAGGCCCGGTCGTCCCCGTCGAACCAGAGCACCCACAGCTCTCGACGCGCTGGATCCGCGGTCTCCAGGGCGAGCCGCCAGCGGTGCTCGAGCTGGTCGGGCGTCGCGACCGGGACCAGTGGCGAGGCGTGGTCCGGGAGCGTCCGCATCGTTCATGTCCTCAGCCTGTCCCGGAACGGCGTCGCTCCGTCGTCCGTCGTCCACAGGTGCGTAGGCTGGACGGGTGGCGACCGGACCCGACACCCGGCTGGCCGACCTGACCCGGCTGCGACGGGTCCGCGACCGGATCGACCGCGAGTACGCCCAGCCGCTGGACGTCAAGGCACTGGCGCGCGGTGCGAGCATGTCCGCCGGGCACCTGAGCCGGCAGTTCCGGCTCGTCTACGGCGAGTCGCCGTACTCCTACCTCATGACGCGTCGCATCGAGCGGGCGATGGCGCTGCTGCGACGTGGCGACCTCAGCGTCACCGAGGTCTGCTTCGCCGTGGGCTGCTCGTCGCTCGGCACGTTCAGCACCCGCTTCACCGAGCTGGTGGGCGTCAACCCGAGCACCTACCGCCGGCAGGCCGCCGACCAGGCGGCGGGCATCCCGTCGTGCCTGGTCCGACACGTCGCCCGACCGGTCAGGAATCGAGAAGCGCGCGCAGCCGGCGACCCTCTAGCGTCGCGGTCGTGAACCTCACCATCCACTACGCGTTCCTCCCGCACACCGACGCGGACGCCGCGCTCGCGTTCTACCGCGACCTGCTGTGCTTCGAGGTGCGGAACGACGTCGGCTACGCCGGGATGCGGTGGCTGACCGTCGGCCCGGCCGGCCAGCCCGGCACGTCGATCGTGCTGCACCCGCCGGCCACCGACCCGGGCATCACGGACGACGAGCGACGCACCATCCTCGAGCTCATCGCCAAGGGCAGCTACGCGGCCATCACGCTCGCCACGGACGACCTCGACGAGGTGTTCAAGCGGCTGGAGTCCCAGGGGGTGGACGTCGTGCAGGAGCCGGTCGACCAACCCTACGGCGTGCGCGACTGCGCCGTCCGCGACCCGGCGGGCAACCTCGTCCGGATCCAGGAGAACCGCTGAGCCCCGTGACCGCGGCCCCGCGAGATGCCCTGACCCGCAAGGCCGACACGCTCAGGATGCTGGCGACGCCCGGCATCGACGTCTGGGTCGCCACGGCCTCCGCGGACGGCGCCGCGCACCTCGTGCCTCTCTCGCTGGCCTGGGTGGGGGAGCGGGCGGTGGTGGCCCTCGAGGCGTCGTCCCTCACCGCGCGCAACCTGCTCAGGACGGGCCGCGCGCGCCTGGCGGTCGGCCCCACCCGCGACGTGGTGATGGTGGACGCCGAGCTCGAGCGGTGGGTCGAGGTGGGTGACGAGCCGGCGCTGGGTGCGGCCTTCGTCGGGCAGGCGGACTGGGACCCGCGCCCCGCCGAGGGCTACGTCTTCCTGGTTCTGCGCCCGGTGCGCGTGCAGGCGTGGCGTGAGGCGAACGAGATCGAGGGACGCACGCTGATGCGTGACGGTCGATGGCTGGTGTGACGAGAACCGTTGGGGGAGAACACATGACGACAGCACCGCATCCCGCGGACACGCACGACCTGATCCGCGTCCAGGGTGCGCGCGAGAACAACCTCAAGGCCGTCGACGTCGAGATCCCCAAGCGCCGGCTGACGGTGTTCACCGGTGTCTCCGGCTCGGGGAAGAGCTCGCTCGTCTTCGACACGATCGCCGCCGAGTCGCAGCGGATGATCAACGAGACGTACAGCGCCTTCGTCCAGGGCTTCATGCCTGCGCTGTCGCGTCCGGACGTCGACCTGCTCGACGGCCTCACGACCGCCATCGTCGTCGACCAGGAGCGGCTGGGCGCCAACCCGCGCTCCACGGTCGGAACGGTCACCGACGCCAACGCCATGCTGCGCATCCTCTTCAGCCGTCTCGGCGAGCCGCACATCGGCGGGCCGAACGCGTTCTCCTTCAACGTGCCCACCGTGCGGGCCAGTGGGGCCATCACCGTCGAGCGAGGTAGCAAGACCAGGGCGGAGAAGGCGACGTTCAACCGTCTCGGCGGGATGTGCCCGCGCTGCGAGGGCATGGGGTCGGTCAGCGACATCGACCTGTCGGCGCTCTACGACGACAGCAAGTCGCTCGCCGAAGGAGCGCTGACGATCCCCGGCTGGAGCATGGATGGCTGGTACGGGCGCATCTTCGCGGGCAGCGGCTACTTCGACATGGGCAAGCCGATCGCACGGTTCACCAAGCGGGAGCTGCGCGACCTGCTGTACCGGGAGCCGACGAAGATCAAGGTCGACGGCATCAACCTCACCTACGAGGGCGTCATCCCGAGGATCCAGAAGTCGATGCTCTCCAAGGATGTCGACTCGCTCCAGCCGCACGTGCGGGCCTTCGTCGAGCGCGCCGTCACGTTCCAGACCTGCCCGGAGTGCGACGGCACCCGACTGGCGCCCGAGGCGCGCTCGTCCAGGATCCGCGGCCAGAACATCGCCGATCTGTGCCGGATGCAGATCAGCGACCTCGCCGTCTGGGTCAGCGAGCTCGAGGAGCCGTCCGTCGCGCCGCTGCTGGCCGGCCTGCGGCAGCTGCTCGACGCCTTCGCGGAGATCGGGCTCGGGTACCTGTCGCTGGAGCGGCCGTCGGGCACCTTGTCGGGCGGGGAGGCCCAGCGCACGAAGATGATCCGGCACCTCGGGTCCGCACTGACGGACGTCACGTACGTCTTCGACGAGCCGACGATCGGCCTCCACCCGCACGACATCCAGCGGATGAACGCCCTGCTGCTGCGGTTGCGCGACAAGGGGAACACGGTGCTCGTCGTCGAGCACGAGCCCGAGACGATCGCGATCGCCGACCACGTCGTCGATCTCGGTCCGGGTGCGGGCACGGAGGGCGGCACGGTGTGCTTCGAGGGCACCGTGGAGGGGCTGCGGGGGAGCGGCACCATCACCGGCCGCCACCTCGACGACCGAGCCAGGCTGAAGGAGTCGGTGCGGCCGGCGTCCGGCGTCCTGGAGATCCGTGGCGCGTCGACCCACAACCTGCAGGGTGTGGACGTCGACATCCCGCTCGGCGTCCTGTGCGTGCTCACCGGGGTGGCGGGGTCCGGCAAGAGCTCGCTCGTCCAGGGCTCGGTCGCCGGCCGCGACGGCGTCGTCGCCATCGACCAGGCGCCGATCCGCGGCTCGCGGCGCAGCAACCCGGCGACGTACACCGGCCTGCTCGACCCGGTCCGCAAGGCGTTCGCCAAGGCCAACGGCGTGAAGCCGGCCCTGTTCAGCTCCAACTCCGAGGGCGCGTGCCCCACCTGCAACGGCGCCGGAGTCGTCTACACCGACCTCGGCGTGATGGCCACCGTCGAGTCGGTCTGCGAGGACTGCGAGGGACGGCGCTTCCAGCCCGCCGTCCTGGAGTACACCCTGGCGGGGCGGAACATCGCCGAGGTGCTCGCCATGCCGGTCACCGAGGCCGAGGAGTTCTTCGCCTCCGGTGAGGCCCGCACCCCGGCCGCGCACGCCGTGCTCGGCCGGCTCACCGAGGTCGGGCTCGGCTACCTCACCCTCGGCCAGCCGCTGACGACGCTGTCGGGCGGCGAGCGGCAGCGCCTCAAGCTGGCCACCCAGATGGGGGAGAAGGGCGACGTCTACGTGCTCGACGAGCCGACCGTGGGACTGCACCTCGCCGACGTGGAGCAGCTGCTCGGGCTGCTCGACCGCCTCGTCGACTCGGGACGCTCGGTGATCGTCATCGAGCATCACCAGGCGGTGATGGCGCACGCCGACTGGATCATCGACCTGGGGCCGGGAGCCGGCCACGACGGCGGCCGTATCGTCTTCGAGGGCACGCCGGCAGCCCTCGTCGCCGCCCGCTCGTCCCTGACGGGACAGCACCTCGCGGCCTACGTCGGGGTCGTATGAGCCGGGTGGTCCTCATGTGCGGGCCCCCGGGCTCGGGCAAGTCGACGTACGCCCGCCGCCTCGAGGCCGAGCTACGCCGGAGGCTCCTGGAGCTCGTCGCAGCCGGACGGGACGTCGTCCTCGACTTCTCCTTCTGGTCGCGACGCATGCGGGACGACCCACCGGGGTGGTCCCCGAGACCGTCTACGTCGTCACCGACCGGGAGACCGCCCTGGCGCGGGTCCGCGCACGGCGGACGAGGGGCCCCTGATCGCGGTCGACGGCGGAGTCTGCCGCCCGCCTGACCCGCCCGGGGCGACCCCGTCGCAGGGCTGTCGCGGATCACCCTATGCGGATCGTGACCAAGCTTGGCCAAGACGCGTACACTGGCGTCGTGACTACGGTGAACGTCGGGCAGGCGAAGACTGAGCTCTCGCGGTTGATCGCCCTGGCCCTGGCCGGTGAGGACGTCGAGATCGCGAGGGATGGGGTCCCAGTGGTCCGGCTGGTCGCGCTGGAGCAGACGAAGCCGGGCGCCCGGTTCCTCGCTGCGAAGGGCTCGCTCGCGGGGCAGATCCGGATTGCCGACGATTTCGAGTTCACCGACGCCGAGCTCGACGAGATGCTCGACCCGTGAGGCTGCTCCTCGACACCCATGTCGTCCTCTGGCAGCTCTCGGGCGAGCGTGAGCTGTCGACGCCGGCCCGGGACGCGATTGCAGCGGCTGATGACCTGTTGCTCAGCGCGGTGTCCTTCGCGGAGGTGGGGATCAAGGCCGCGGTGGGGAAGTTGGATGTCCCTGACGACTTGCAGGCGCGGGTCGCAGATTCCGGCGTTCGAGTCCTCGCCCTTTCGCCGACCCATGGGCTCGCGGTTTCCGATCTTCCCGTGCATCACCGCGACCCGTTCGACCGACTGATCATCGCCCAGGCCATGATCGAAAGCCTGACCGTCGTCACGGCCGACACTCGTTTCCAGGCATACGGGATCCGGCTGCTCGCTGCGTAGCAGGGCCATCCACCACGAGGACCCCGACCTCGTCGCCTGCCTCCTGCTGGAGACCGAGCTGCGACGCTCCATGCACCGGCATCCGGCCCTGGGTCAGGAGCTGGCCTCCGACATCCTCGACCGGGTCTCGCTGTACGAGGTGCCCGGCTCCCTGTTCCGGGAGGCCGGCCTGCTGCCCGGTGCGGCGCTGCGGTCCCTGGACGCCCTGCACCTGATCGCGGCCGTCCGGCTGTCGGTGGACGCCGTCGTGACCTACGACGTCCGCATGGCCGACGCAGCACGCCACCTCGGGCTGCGCACGCTGTCACCCGCCTGACCTCCGCGGTACCGGCCCACGTTGTCCGAACGCACCGCCGATAATGGACATTATGACAAATGAGCGGGAAGACGGCCCCTACTCGACCGTCAGCGTGGCGGTCATCCGTGGGTGAGGAGTGCAGCTGAACGCGTACTCGCCGGGTTCCTCCGGGGCGGTGAACGTCACCGTCTCGCCACCCGGGGCATCGACGTCGAACGCGCCGTCCGCCGCCGTCACGGTGTGAAACGAGCTGTCCTCGTTGACGACGGTCACCTCGGCGCCGGGCGGCACCGTGGCCGGGACGTCGAAGGCGAAGTCCGAGATCGTGATGACGAGCTCCTCGGCCGGCGCCTCGTCCGTCTCCGTGACTGCCGCCGGCGGCGTCCCGTCCTGCGCTCCGGGGGCGCCGTCGTCCGGCGCGCCGCAGGCCGCCACGAGCAGGGCCAGCAGCGCACTCGCGGTCGGGGTCAGACTGCGTCTCATGTCACGACTTCGTTCCCGGCTCGCTGATGGATGGGCCGCATCACGACTGTGTCACCCGTCGGCCCTCGCCGCTACTCCCCCCTCCCCTCGCTCTGGAGTCGCCCGGCGGTCGGAGGGTGCGCCGGGCGTCGCTCGTGTCACGTCGTCAGCTCCACGGCCGCGCGGACGACGTCCTCGAGTCGTCCGGTGGCTGCGTAGGCCGCGCGCTGCAGGGCCGCGCCGTTCCCGCGCTCCCGCAGGGCCACCAGATGGTCGCGTACCAGATCAAGGTCTCCAGCGTCCTCCAGGGCCGGACGCACATGGTCGACGAGCGCGTCCACGACGTGCCAGGCGGGTGCGGGCCGCCACGACCGCGGGTCGACCAGCGCACCGGCCAGGCCCGAGCGTCCCGCGCGCCACGTGGCGACCCGGATGAAGTCGGTGCGGACGTCGGGCACCGGTCTGCTCTCCCCCGCGTCGGCGACCGCCGTCGAGACCAGCCCGCGGCACAGTGCCGCCAGCAGCACCGCGTCGTCCGGGTGCTGGCAGACGTCACCGACGCGGATCTCCACGGTCGGGTACTCCTGGGCGAGTCGGGCGTCGAAGTAGATCATCCCGGGGTCCAGCAAGGTACCCGTCGCGACGAGCGCCTCGACGGTCGCGTGATAGCGCTCCGGCGTGCCGAAGACGTCGACCGGGCCGGCGGAGGGCCACCGCTGCCAGAGCTGCGAGCGAAAGCTCTCGTAGCCGCTGTCTCGGCCCTGGTAGAAGGGCGAGTTGGCCGTCAGGGCGACGAGCACCGGCAACCACACGCGGATGCGGTCGAGCGCCGCCACCCCTTCGTCGTCCGACTCGATCTCGACGTGCACGTGGACGCCGCAGGAGAGCTGCTCGGCCGCGGTGAGACCGAACTCGTGCACCATCCGGCGGTACCGCGGCTTCGGGGTCACCGTGGGCGCCACCTTCAGCGGCGAGGTGGCCAGGGCGGCCAGGGCGGCCCCCGCCGCCGCTGCGGTGCGCGCCGCAGCCTCCCGTTGCGCCCGGATCTCCGCGGCCAGCTCGTCCATCGATGCACACGGCTTGGTGTCGGTCTCGATCTGCTCCTGCTGCAACTCCTCCTCGACGACCCCGCCCGGCTCGTCGTCCGCGCCGCGCCCGGCGACGTGCGGAGCACGTGCCAGGGCCGTCGAGGCCAGGGCCACGGGGCACCCCGACCCGGGGTCGACCAGCAGCAGCTCTTCCTCCACGCCTACACGGCGCACGCCTGACGTCACGGCGCGGGAGCCTACGCAGGGGGCCGCGCCCCCGCCCGTTCGCCGCCACGGCGGGTCCGACGCATCCACCACAGGCCGATCACCGGCAGCACCAGCGGCACGTACCCGTACCCGGCGCCGAACCGTGACCAGACGGTGTCGTCGGGGAACAGCGCGGGGACGAGGAGGCTGAGGCCGCCGACGGCCAGGACGCCTCCCAGCTCGAAGGCGATGGCCGCCGTGGCGACACGGCGGCCGCGCTCCCCCGCTCGGGCGAGCGCCACGGTCGCGACGACGTAGACGAGGGCCGCGACCGCGGAGAGCAGGTAGGCCAGCGGGGCGGCGGCGAAGTCGGTGGCGATCTGGACGCCGGCCCGCGCGGACGCGGACACCGCGAACACGCCGTACACCGCAACCAGCAGGCGGCCGAACCCGCTGGCGGTCGACCTAGCCACCGGCCGTCCAGATCTGCTGGAGCCGGAGCACGAGCACCGCGACGACGAAGCCCGTCAGCGACAGCACGCCGTTGCCCCACCGGCTGCGCTCCCCGATGGCCCAGAAGGCGCCCACCGGCAGGAGCAGGACGGCGGTCAGCCAGTAGCCGACGAAGGTGACCGGTTCCACCTCCCGGCTGCCGGTCGCGAGCCCGACCAGCGAGATCCCGGCCTGGGCGATGAGCAGCAGCTCCAGGACGGCCGCACCGATGAGCTGGGCGCCGCTGACGCGCCGGTCGAGTGCCGCGGCGGCGGCCGCCCACAGCCCGACGACGAGGCCGCCGACGAGGAGGACGGTGACCAGCGCCGGGATCATGGGACCGGAGGATAGGAGAGCCGCTTCGCCCCGCCCGTGGCACCCCGCGGGTCAGGCGCCCGGCAGGTCAGGCGGCCGGCAGGTCAGGCGGCCGGGACGCCGTTCTCCAGGGCGAGCCGCCGGAGGTCCTCGAGCCGGCCCTCGTGGACGATGACGTCTCCGATGTCGCCGGCGACACGAGCCTGGTCCAGGTCGGTGCGGGCTGCGGCGATCGCCGCCTCGATGGCCTGGGCGAACTCCGGCATGGCTACCTCCCCGTCGGTACGTCGTGCTCTGGCCCGCACATCATCACAGGCCAGTCAAGACTTCGCAAAGTCGACCGCGTTACTCGAGGACGACGACGAGATCGCCGCCCTCGACCTGCTGCACGCCGCCGATGGCCAGCCGGGCGACCCTGCCCGCCACCGGCGCGGTGATGGCGGCCTCCATCTTCATGGCCTCGATCGAGGCCACCGGCTGCCCCGCCTCGACGGTGTCGCCCTCGGCCACCGTGAGCGTGACCACGCCGGAGAACGGCGCCGCGACGTGCCCGGGCACCTTCGGGTCGGCCTTCTCCGCGGCCTTCACGTCGACCTTCACGGACCGGTCCCGCACCTGCACCGGGCGCAGCTGCCCGTTGAGGGTGCACATCACGGTGCGCATCCCGCGCTCGTCCGCGTCGCCGACGGCCTCCAGCCCGGCGATGAGGGACACCCCGCGGTCGAGCGAGATGACGTGCTCCTCGCCGGAGCGCAGGCCGTAGAGGTAGTCGACGGTGTCGAGCACGCTGACGTCGCCGTACGTCCGGCGCACCGACGCCAGCTCGTCGGCCGGCTGCGGGAAGAGCAGCCGGTTGAGGCGGTCACGTCGGGCGCGACCCGGTGCGCCGAGCGCGCCCCGGTCCTCCTCGGAGAGCTCGGCCATCCGCGGCTTGACGGTGCGCCCCTGGAGAGCCTTGCTGCGGAACGGCTCCGGCCACCCGCCGGGCGGGTCGCCCAGCTCGCCGGAGAGGAACCCGACGACCGAGTCGGGGATGTCGAACCGCTCCGGGTCGGCGGCGAACTCCGCCGGGTCGGCGCCGACCGCCACGAGGTGCAGGGCCAGGTCGCCGACGACCTTGCTGGACGGCGTGACCTTCACCAGGCGGCCGAGGATGCGGTCGGCCGCGGCGTACATGGCCTCGATCTGCTCGAACTTCTCGCCCAGACCGAGGGCCATGGCCTGCTGGCGCAGGTTGGACAGCTGGCCGCCCGGGATCTCGTGGTCGTAGACGCGGCCCGTCGGCGACGGCAGGCCCGACTCGAACGGCGCGTAGACGCGCCGGACCGCCTCCCAGTACGGCTCGAGGTCCATCACCGCGCGCAGGTCGAGCCCGGTGTCGCGACCGGTGTGCGCGAGGGCTGCCACGAGTGCGGACGCCGGCGGCTGGCTGGTGGTGCCGGCCATCGCCGCGCTGGCGACGTCCACGGCGTCCACCCCGGCGTCGACCGCGGCGAGCAGCGTCGCGAGCTGGCCGCCGGCGGTGTCGTGGGTGTGCAGGTGCAGCGGCAGGTCGAACCGCTCGCGCAGCCCCGCGACGAGTGCACGCGCCGCCGGCGGCCGCAGCAGGCCCGCCATGTCCTTGATGGCCAGGACGTGCGCCCCCGCCTCGACGATGCGCTCGGCGAGGCGCAGGTAGTAGTCGAGCGTGTAGAGCCGCTCCCCGGGGTCGGAGAGGTTGCCGGTGTAGCAGAGCGCGACCTCGGCGACGGCCGTCCCCGTGGCGCGGACGGCGTCGATCGCCGGACGCATCTGGTGGACGTCGTTGAGGGCGTCGAAGATACGGAAGACGTCGATGCCGGTGGCCGCGGCCTCGGCGACGAACGCGTCGGTCACCTCGGTCGGGTACGGCGTGTAGCCGACGGTGTTGCGGCCGCGCAGCAGCATCTGCAGGCACAGGTTCGGCATCGCCTCGCGCAGCGACGCCAGCCGGTCCCACGGGTCCTCGCCGAGGAAGCGCAGCGCCACGTCGTAGGTCGCGCCGCCCCAACACTCGACGCTCCACAGCTGCGGCGTGAGGCGGGCGACGTGCGGCGCGACGGCGACGAGGTCGCGGGTGCGCACACGGGTGGCGAGCAGCGACTGGTGCGCGTCCCGGAACGTGGTGTCGGTGACCGCCACTCGTGTCTGCGACCGGAGGTCGGCCGCGAACCCCTCCGGGCCCAGCTCCCGCAGCCGCTGCCGCGAGCCGGCCGGCGGCTCGGCGTCCACGTCGACGGCCGGCAGCTTCTGGGCCGGCGACAGGGACACCGGTGCCGTGCCGTGCGGGGCGTTGACGGTGACGTCGGCCAGCCAGGCGAGCAGCTTCGTGCCGCGGTCGGCGGAGGTGCGGGAGGTCAGCCGCTCCAGCCGCTCGTCGATGAAGGACGTCGACAGGTCGCCCTCGATGAACGCGGGCTCCTCGAGCACCGCCTGCAGGAACGGGATGTTGGTCTGCACGCCCCGGATCCGGAACTCGGCCAGGGCCCGGCGCGCCCGGCGGACCGCGGTGGGGAAGTCGCGGCCACGGCACGACAGCTTGACGAGCATGGAGTCGAAGTGGGCGCTGATCTCGGCACCCGTGTCGGCCGTCCCGCCGTCGAGCCGGACGCCCGCGCCGCCGGCCGAACGGTAGGCGGTGATCTTCCCGGTGTCGGGGCGGAACCCGTTCGCGGGGTCCTCCGTCGTGATGCGGCACTGCAGAGCGGCGCCGTTGACGCGGATCGTCTCCTGCGCCAGGCCGAGGTCGGCGAGCGTCTCGCCCGACGCGATCCTCAGCTGGGACTGCACGAGGTCGACGTCGGTGACCTCCTCGGTCACCGTGTGCTCCACCTGGATGCGGGGGTTCATCTCGATGAAGACGTGCTGCCCTGCCCGCTCCCCCGCCGTCTCCACGAGGAACTCGACGGTGCCGGCGTTGACGTAGCCGAGGGTCCTGGCGAAGGCGACGGCCCCCCGGCACAGCTCGTCCCGCAGCGCCGGGTCGAGGTTCGGGGCGGGCGCGATCTCGACGACCTTCTGATGACGCCGCTGCACCGAGCAGTCGCGCTCGAAGAGGTGGACGGTCTCCCCCGTGGCGTCCGCCAGCACCTGCACCTCGACGTGCCTCGGCCGCATCACGGCCTGCTCGAGGAACACCGTCGGGTCCCCGAACGCCCCCTCGGCCTCGCGCATCGCGGTGGTGAGCGCCTCGCGCAGCCCGCGGGCGTCGTCCACCCGCCGCATGCCGCGGCCTCCGCCACCGGCGACCGCCTTGACGAAGACGGGGAAGCCCACGTCCTCGGCGGCGGCCAGCAGCTCGTTGACGTCGGACGACGGCGCGCTCGAGCGCAGCACGGGGATGCCGGCCCCCCGCGCCGCCTCCAGGGCGCGCACCTTGTGCCCGGCGAGCTGCAGCACGTTCGGGGGTGGCCCCACGAAGGTGATGCCGGCGTCCGCGCACGCCTGGGCGAGCCGCGGGTTCTCGGAGAGGAAGCCGTAGCCGGGGTAGACGGCGTCGGCGCCGGACTCCCGCGCGACGCGGACGATCTCGTCGACGTCGAGGTAGGCCCGGACCGGGTGGCCCCGCTCGCCGATGAGGTAGGACTCGTCGGCCTTGATGCGGTGGACGGCGTTACGGTCCTCGTACGGGAAGACCGCGACCGTCCGGGCCCCGAGCTCGTACGCCGCGCGGAAGGCACGGACCGCGATCTCCCCGCGGTTGGCGACCAGGACCTTGCTGAACACGGTGCCTCCTGTGAGCCGGCATCGGCGTCCGTCGGGCGGAGAGTACCCAGCCTGTCCACCCATCGGGACGTGCGTACCGCCGACCGAGACGCCGCTCCTGCGGGGGGCGGCCGCGCCCGGTGCCTGGTAGACCTTTCCGCATGCCCCGCAAGATCGCGACCACGACGACCGTCTCGCTCGAGGAGCTGCTGGACTTCTGCCGCCCCCGCCACCACGTCGTCCTCGTGACGACGCGACGCGACGGCACCCCGCAGGCCTCCCCGGTGACCTGCGGGGTGGACGACGAGGGCCGGTTCGTCATCTCGACCTACCCCGAGCGCGCCAAGACCGCCAACGCCCGCCACGACCCGCGCGTCTCGCTGCTGGTGCTGTCGGACGACTGGGACGGCGAGTGGGTGCAGGTGGACGGCGACGCCGAGGTCCTCGACCTGCCCGAGGCGCTGGAGCCGCTGGTCGACTACTTCCGCTCCATCTCCGGTGAGCACCCGGACTGGGGCGAGTACCGGCAGGCGATGGCGGACCAGGGCAAGTCGCTGATCCGCGTCACGCCCCGCCGCTGGGGTCCAGTGGCCACCGGCGGCTTCCCCGCGCGACTGGCCGGCTGACTCCCGGCGCCGGGCGTCAGGGCACCGGCCAGGTGTGTACCGGCTCGTTGCTGTGCATGTGCTCGCAGTACACCTCGAGCATCTGCGTCAGCGCCCTCGCCCGGTCCGAGCCGCGGCGCTCGAACGCCCGCACCGCGTCGGTCTGCCAGGTGGCGCCGTTGCGCCCGCTCTTGGCGCGCTCCTCGATCACCGTGAGGTAGCGGTCGCGCACCTCGGGCGCCACCCCCCACCGCTCCAGACCGTCGTGCGCCATCGGCAGCAGCCGGCGCAGCACGAGCTCGTCGGGGCTCACCTCACCGATCCCCGGCCAGTAGACGCTGGCGTCCATGCCCCGCTGGGCGCAGGACAGGAAGTTCTCCTCGGCGGTGGGGAACGTCATCTTCGTCCAGACCGGCCGGTCCTCCTCTGCGAGCACCCGCAGCGCCCCGTAGTAGAAGGCGGCGTTGGCCAGCACGTCGACCACGGTCGGCCCGGCCGGGAGCGCGCGGTTCTCGACCCGCAGGTGCGGCCGGCCGTCCACGAGGTCGTAGACGGGCCGGTTCCAGCGGTAGACGGTGCCGTTGTGCAGGCGCAGCTCCTGGAGCTTGGGCGCGCCTCCCGCCTCCAGAACGGCCACCGGGTCCTCGTCGGTGAGCTCCGGTAGCAGCGACGGGAAGTAGCGGACGTTCTCCTCGAACAGGTCGAAGATGGAGGTGATCCAGCGCTCCCCGAACCACACGCGGGGCCGCACGCCCTGGTTGCGCAGCTCCTCCGGCCGCGTGTCGGTGGCCTGCTTGAAGACCTCGATGCGCGTCTCGTCCCACAGCCGGCGTCCGAAGAAGAACGGCGAGTTGGCCGCGAGCGCCAGCTGCGGGCCGAGCAGCACCTGGGCCGCGTTCCAGCACGCGGCGAAGTCGCTCGGGGCGACCTGCAGGTGCAGCTGCAGGCTGGTGCAGGCCGACTCCGGGGCGACCGTCGACGAGTAGAGCGAGAGCCGCTCCGCCCCGTGCCCCGCACCGGAGATGTCGATGAGCAGGTCCTCCCCCCGCGAGGAGAAGATCGACTCGTTGAGCGCCGCGTACCGTGTGGACGCCGTCATCCAGTCGCCCCGGAAGTGCTCGGGCATGACGGTCGGCAGGATGCCGGTCATGACGATGTGCGAGCCGAGCGCGTTCGCCTTCTTCTCCGCGGCGTTGAGCGACTCGCGCAGGTGCTCCTCGAGCTCGAGGGCCGCGCGCCCCGGCAGGGGTCGCGGCGCCACGTTCAGCTCGATGTTGTAGGCGCCGATCTCGGTCTGGTAGCGGTCGTCGGCGATCTGCTCGAGCACCGCGAGGTTCGTCATCGCCGGCTGGTACTCGGCGTCCACGAGGTTGAGCTCGATCTCCATGCCGGTCATCGGCCGGTCGACGTCGAACGTCGAGCGCGCCAGCATGCGCTCGAACACGTCGAGGCACAGCTGCACCTTCTCGCGGTAGCGCTGCCGCTGCTCGCGCGACCACTGGGCCCCGCTCACCTCGTCGCCCACGTCGGCCTCCCTCGGGTGCGCCCGGGACCGGCGCGTCACCGGCCCGTTGTCCGACCCGGCTCCTAGCCTGCCGGTCGTGCGCATCCTCCACACCTCCGACTGGCACCTCGGGAGGTCCTTCCACCGGGTCGGCCTCCTCGAGGCGCAGGCGCAGGTGCTCGACCACCTGGTCGAGGTGGCGCGGGCGGAGCGGGTCGACGCCGTCGTCGTCGCCGGGGACGTGTACGACCGCGCCTTGCCGGCGGTGGACGCCGTCGAGCTTCTGGACGACGTCCTCGACCGGCTGGTGGCGGCCGGTGTGACGGTGCTGGTCACCAGCGGCAACCACGACTCCGCGCAGCGGCTGGGCTTCGGCGCCCGGCGCAGCGCCCGCGTCGGCCTGCACGTGCGCACCCGCCCCGAGGACGCCGCCGTGCCCGTGCTGCTGGAGGACCGGCACGGCCCGGTGGCCCTGTACGGCGTCCCCTACCTGGAGCCGGCGCTGGTGGCCGACCGGCTCGGCGTCCCCCGCACGCACGAGGCGGTGCTCGGCGCCGTCGGCGACACGGTGCGTGCCGACCTCGCGACCCGGCCCTCGGCTACCCGGAGCGTGCTCGTCGCCCACGCGCTCGTCACCGGAGGGCAGGGCAGCGACAGCGAGCGCGACATCGCCGTCGGCGGTGTCGCCGGCGTCCCCCTGGGCGTGCTGGCCGGGGTCGACTACGTGGCGCTGGGGCACCTGCACGGCCGGCAGCGCGTGACCGAGCGGGCGCGCTACAGCGGCTCGCCTCTGGCCTACTCGTTCTCCGAGCACCGGCACACCAAGGGGCACTGGCTGGTCGAGCTGGGCCGGCGCGGCGTGGAGCGCGTCGACCCCGTCGACGCACCGGTGCCCCGGCCGCTCGCCGTCCTGCGCGGGACGCTCGATGACGTGCTGAGCGACCGGCGCCACGCACGGGCCGAGCAGGCCTGGTGCCAGGTCACGCTCACCGACGCCGAGCGGCCGGCCGAGCCGATGGAGCGGTTGCGGCGGCGCTTCCCGCACACCCTCCAGCTGCTCTTCGAGCCCGTCGGCGGCGTCGCCGACCCGCGCAGCTACGCGCAGCGCGTCCAGGGCCTGGACGACCTCGACCTCTGCTGCGGCTTCCTCGCGCACGTCCGGAGGCGGAGCGCCTCCGAGGAGGAGCGGGCGGTGCTCGCTGCCGCCCTGGAGCAGCACCGGCTCGACGAGGCCGGTGGCGGTGCGCGCCGACAGCTGGACGACGACGGCCTGTCGGGCGTCGAGGGGGCGGCATGAGGCTGCACCGCCTGCGGATCCAGGCGTTCGGGCCTTTCGCGGGCAGCCAGGAGGTCGACCTCGACGCGCTGGCCGCGCCCGGCCTGTTCCTGCTGCACGGCCCGACCGGCGCCGGCAAGACCAGCGTCCTCGACGCCGTGACGTTCGCGCTGTACGGCCGGGTGCCGGGGGCGCGCGCGGCGGCGGCCGTCCAGCTGCGCAGCGACCACGCCGAGCCCGACCTGCGCCCCGAGGTCGTCTGCGACCTGACCGTGGCGGGGCGCCGGCTGGAGGTCACCCGCTCCCCCGCGTGGGACCGGCCCAAGAAGCGCGGCTCCGGCACCACCACGGAGCCGGCCCGCACGCTGCTGAGGGAGCGCCGCGGCGGCGAGTGGGTCGCCGTCAGCGCCCGCAACGACGAGGCCTCGCAGCTGCTCACCGACCTGGTCGGGATGGGGCTGGAGCAGTTCACCAAGGTCGTCCTGCTGCCGCAGGGCGAGTTCGCCTCGTTCCTGCGCGCGGGCGCCGAGGAGCGGCGGCCCCTGCTGCAGCGGTTGTTCGGGACGGACCGGTTCGCCACGGTCGAGCGGTGGCTCGCCGAGGAGCGCCGTCGGCTGGCCGCTCTGGTCGAGGACGCCGACGCGCGGGTCGACCGCCTCGTCGCCCAGGCGCAGACCGCGGCTGCCGGCGTGGTCCCCGAGCCGCCGCCGGAGGACACCGATCCCCCGGCGCTCGTCGAGGCCCTCGCCGCGGCGGCCCGCGCGGCACTGGTGGCCCGCACGGTCGAGCACGCCGACGCGACGCGCGCCGTCGCCTCCCGCTCAGGCGACCGGGACGTGGCGCGAGCCCGGCTGGACGTCGCCCGCAGGCTCGTCGGCGCCCGGGCGGAGGCCGACCGGCTGGTCGCCCGCGAGACCGAGGTCGCCGCTCTCGCCGAGCGGGTCGACGCCGCGCGCCGGGCGGCGTCCGTCGAGGGGCACCTCGCGGCGCTCGCGGCGGCGGAGCGCGACGCCGCCGTGGCGGCGACGGCCGCCGCGGCGGCCGCGGCACGGCTGGAGGCCGGGGCGCCGGTGCTGGCTGCCGCGACCACCGAGGAGGAGTCGCTCCGGGCCGCGACGCGGGCCGCGCGGGAAGAGGTCGGACGCCTCGAGACCCTGCTGGCCACCGAGGCCGAGCTCACCGACCTGCGGCGCGCGGCGGACGAGGCGGAGACCCGGGCGGTCGCGCTCGAGCACCGCGTCGAGTCGTCCCGGGTCGTGGCCGACCAGCGCGCGGCGCAGGTCGCCGACCTCCGAGTGCGGCTCGATGCGGTCACCGGCCTGGCAGCGACCGCCGACTCCCTGCGCGAGGAGGTGCGCTCGCGCGAGGAGGTGGCCGCAGCGGCCCTGCGGTGCGTCGCGCTGGGCGTCGAGGTCGAGGCCGCCGCCGCCCGTGCCGCCGCGGCGGTGGACGACGCGCAAGCCTTCCGGGAGACCTGGCTCGGCCTGCGCGAGCAGCGGCTGGCGGGGATGGCCGCCGAGCTCGCCGGACGGCTCGTCGACGGCGAGGCCTGCGCCGTCTGCGGGGCCACGGACCACCCCCGTCCCGCCGATGCCGGCGCACGGGTGGTGACGCGTGAGCAGGAGGACGTCGCGCACGGCGCCGTGCGACGGGCGGACGAGCGCCGCGCCGAGCTCGAGGCGGCGACCGGCCGCCTGCGGGAGCGGCTCGCCGCGGAACGGGCCCGGGCCGCGGGCCGGGATCCCGACGAGGCCGCTCGGGACCTGCAGGACGCGCGTCACCGCGCGGCCGCCGCGGACCGCGCTCGCCGGGAGCTCACCATCCTGCAGGACCGGCTCGCGGAGCTCGAGCGCGCGGCGCGGGCCGCGGACGAGGAGCGCGAGGCGCTCGTCCGGGAGGCCGCCGACCACCGCTCGACGTCCGCGGCCGCGCGGCAGCGGGCCGACGCGCTGGCGGCGGCGGTGGCGCAGGCCCGCGGCGACGACGCGTCGGTGGCCGACCGCGTGCGCCGGCTGACCCGCGAGGCCGAGGACAGCGAGTCGCTGGTGGACGCGCGCGCCGCGGCCCGCGACGCCGCCGGTCGCGCGGACCGCGCCCGTGACGCTGCGGAGAGTGCCTGCCGTGACGCCGGTCTCGGCGACGTCCGCAGCGCCCTCGCGGCGCTGTCGCCCGCCGAGGACGTGCACTCGTGGGAGGCGCAGCTCGCGGAGCACCGCGAGCTCGTGGCGGCGGCGACGGCACGACGCCGGGACGCCGAGGAGGCCGCCGCCGCCCGCGGGCTCGGCCCCGACGTGGACGACGACGGGCTGCTCCGGCGGCTGGAGCGGGAGGCGGCGGCTGTCGAGGAGGCGCTGGTGGCCGCCACCACCCGCGCCGACGAGGCCGCCCGTGCCCTGGCGCTCGCCGAGCGGGCGACGGCGACGCTCGACGACCTGGTCGTGCACGTGGCGGCCGACACGGCGGCGACGGTGCCGCTGCGCCGGCGCTCGGGGCTCGTGGCGTCGCTGTCGCGATGCGCGGAGGGCACCGGCTCCGACAACGCCCTCCGGATGCGCCTGTCGTCGTTCGTGCTCGCCGCGCGGCTCGAGCAGGTGGCAGCCGCGGCGACCGTGCGGCTGCACGACATGTCCGGCGGCCGGTACGCGCTCGTGCACTCGGACGCCGCCGAGCGGCGTGGTGCTCGGTCCGGGCTCGGGCTGCGGGTGGTCGACGCGTGGACCGGGGTGGAGCGCGAGACGGCCAGCCTGTCCGGCGGCGAGTCCTTCCTCGCCTCGCTGGCCCTGGCGCTCGGCCTCGCCGACGTCGTCCAGGCGGAGTCCGGTGGCGCCGCGATCGAGACCCTGTTCGTCGACGAGGGCTTCGGCACCCTCGACGAGGAGACCCTCGAGGACGTGATGACGACCCTGGACGGGCTGCGGGAAGGCGGGCGCGCGGTCGGGGTGGTCAGCCACGTCCCTGAGCTGCGCCAGCGCATCCCGAGCCGCCTCGAGGTCGTCAAGACGCCGTCCGGCTCGCACCTGCGCACGGCGACCGGCGCGGCATGAGGAGGCCTGCGGCGGTCGTCCTGGACCTCGACGGGGTGGTCGCGGACACCCGGCACCGCATGCACCACCTGCACGGCCGGCGCAAGGACTGGGACGCGTTCTTCGCCGCGGCGGACGACGACCCCGTGCACCCCGAAGGACTCGCCGTCGCGCGCGAGGCCGTCGCCCGCGGAGCGGCGGTGCTGTACCTCTCCGGCCGGCCGGAGAGGCTGCGGGGCGCGACCGAGCGGTGGCTGCGGGCGGTCGGTGCACCCGAAGGCGACGTCGTGCTGCGTCCCGACGGGGACCGGCGCCCGGCCGCCGTCGTCAAGCTCGCCGCGCTGCGGCGGCTGGCCGAGCGCTGGCGGCTCAACGTTCTCGTGGACGACGACCCGGACGTCGTCCGGACGGTGCGGCGCGCCCGGCCGGCGGTGGTGGGCGAGGTGCTGCTCGCGGACTGGCAGCCGCGGGACGCCGCGCTGCACTCCGCCCAGGAGAAGGAGGGGCGGACGTGAGGCATCCGGGCAATCCAGCACCCGTCGTGCCGCGAATCCTCGCCGACAGGGCGACAGGCGCGCAGACAGGGCGTTTGACACAGTGGGTGACGTGGCTTTCCTGAGACGGGACCGTCGGCACGACGGGACCGGTCCCGAACGCGTCCCCTCGTCCCCGGCCGACGGGCTCGTCGAGCTGATGGCGAGCACGGCGCGGGGCGACGAGGACGCGTTCGCCGCCCTGTACGACGCCGTCGCCGGGGCGGTGTACGGGATCGTGGTCAGAGTGCTGAGGGACCCTGCCCAGTCGGAGGAGGTCACGCAGGAGGTGATGGTCGAGGTGTGGCGCCAGGCGTCCCGCTTCGACGCCGCCCGCGGCAGCGTCAAGGCGTGGGTGCTCACCATGGCGCACCGTCGCGCTGTCGACCGGGTCCGCTCGGCCCAGGCCAGCAGCGACCGCGAGGAGCGTGCCGGCCGCAGCGAGACGGCCCGCCCCTACGACGAGGTCACCGAGGCCGTCGAGCACCGGCTCGAGGTGGAGCAGGTGCGGCGCGCGCTGCACCGTCTGACCGACCTGCAGCGCGAGGCCGTCACACTGGCCTACTACGGGGGGTACACGCACCGCGAGGTCGCCGAGCTGCTCGACGTGCCGCTCGGCACCGTCAAGACCCGGCTCCGCGACGGGCTGATCAGACTGAGGGACGAGATGGGGGTGACGGCGTGACCAGCCAGACGACGCACGACGACGACGAGCACGTCGGTCACCTCACCGGCGCGTACGCCCTGGACGCGGTGGACGACGTCGAGCGCGCCCGCGTGGAGCGGCACCTCGGTCGGTGCGAGTCGTGCGCGGCGGAGGTCCGCTCGTTCACCGAGACGGCCGCGCTGCTGGCCACCGGCGCCCACGCGAGCCCTCCGCCCGGGCTGCGCGCCCGGGTGCTGGACGAGGCCTCGCGCACCCGTCAGCTGCCGCCCGAGGTGCACGCCCCGGCGCCAGGCGGACGTGCTGCCCCGGCGAACCGGTGGCTGGCCGTGGCGGCCGCCTCGGCGCTCGTCCTGGCGGTCGCCCTCGGCGGCGTCGCCTGGCAGCAGCGGCAGTCCGCGCAGGAGCTGGCGGCCGTCGCCGAGGCGATGAGCGAGGTGCTCACCGATCCGGGCCGGCAGGTCGTCGACACCACCTTCGCCTCCGGTCGCGGCACCGTCGTGGTCTCGGGTGACCGGGTGGTGCTGGTCGGAACCGACGTCCCGGCGCCGCCCGACGGCCGGGCCTACCAGCTGTGGTTCATCGGTGCGGACGGGCCGCGCCCGGCCGGCATGCTGACCCGGGCGGACGGCCGCTTCTGGGCCGATGCGACGGGCATCGAGGCCGGAGAGGCCGTGGGGGTCACGGTGGAGCCGGCCGGGGGGTCGGAGCAGCCGACGAGCGACCCGGTGCTCGTCGCCGAGACCGGAAGCCTGCAGGGCTGATCCATTCGTCAACCAGGTGGTTGACGAACCGGTTGCTCCGGTGCCACCCTTTCATCAACCAGCCGGTTGACGACAAGGCGGCGCGCATGCCATCCGGGGATCGCCTCTCCCGCGCGTTCGCGGCGCTGGCCGACCCGACGCGACGCGACATCGTGGCGCGCCTGGTCGTCGCGGACGCCACGGTCGGCGAGCTGGCCGAGCCCTACGCCATGAGCGTCCAGGCGGTCTCCAAGCACCTGCGGGTGCTCGAGGACGCCGGCCTGGTGAGCCGCCGCCGGGACGCGCAGCGGCGTCCGGTGCACCTCGAGGATGACGTCCTGCACCTGATGACCGCGTGGATCGAGCGCTACTGCCGGCAGACGGAGGAGCGCTACCGCCGCCTCGACGACGTGCTGGCGACCATGGACGACGAGACCGCAGCGCACCCGACACGGACAGGAGCACGGCCCGCATGACCACCACGCGCGCCCACGAGACCCAGATCGTCCTCGACCCGGACGTGCCGGTGATCCGCACCGTCCGCGAGTTCGACGCCCCCCGCGAGAACGTCTTCCGCGCGCACGTCGACCCGGAGCTGGTCGCCCGTTGGCTCGGCCCGCGGGACCTCGAGATGGTGGTCGAGCACTTCGACTGCCGCACCGGCGGGTCGTACCGCTACGTGCACCGGCGGGGCGTCGAGGAGTACCGCTTCCACGGCTCGTTCCACGAGGTCCGGCCGAGCGAGCTCATCGTGCAGACGTTCACCTTCGACGGCGCGCCCGACGACGTCGCCCTGGAGAAGCTGCACCTCGAGGACCTGGGCGACCGCCGCACCCGGCTCGTGGCGACGTCGCTCACCGACTCCTTCGCCGCCCGCGACGCCATGGTCGCGAGCGGCATGGAGGCCGGCCTCCGCGAGAGCTACGAGCGCCTCGACGAGCTGCTGGCGAGCTGACCGGCCGAGCGGCTCTCAGGCGTCGGCGAGCTCCTCCAGGGGCGGGCAGGCGCAGACCAGGTTGCGGTCGCCGAACGCGCCGTCGATGCGGCGGACCGGCGCCCAGTACTTGGCCCGCGCCGAGACGCCGGCCGGGTACACCGCCTCCTCGCGGCTGTACGGGTGGCTCCACTCGCCGACCAGGCAGGCGGCCGTGTGGGGGGCGCCACGCAGCGGGTTGTCCTCCACCGGCCACTCCCCCGCAGCGACCCGGTCGATCTCGCCCCTGATCGCGACCATGGCGTCGCAGAAGCGGTCGAGCTCGGCGAGGTCCTCGCTCTCGGTCGGCTCGACCATCAGGGTGCCCGCCACCGGGAACGACATGGTGGGGGCGTGGAAGCCGTAGTCGATCAGCCGCTTGGCGACGTCGTCGACGGTGACGCCGGTCTCCCTCGTGATGCCGCGCAGGTCGAGGATGCACTCGTGCGCGACGAGGCCGCCCCGGCCGGTGTAGAGCACCGGGTAGTGGTCGCGCAGCCGGCACGCCACGTAGTTGGCGGACAGGATCGCCACCTGGGTCGCCCGGGTCAGGCCCTCACCGCCCATCAGGCGGATGTACGCCCACGCGATCGGCAGGATGCCCGCCGAGCCGAACGGCGCCGCCGAGACCGGGCCGACCGGGGCGTCGCCCGGGTCGAGCACCGACGGCGACGGGAGGTAGGGCGCCAGGTGCGCCCGGACGGCGACCGGCCCGACCCCCGGGCCACCGCCACCGTGCGGGATGGTGAAGGTCTTGTGCAGGTTGAGGTGCGAGACGTCGGCGCCGAAGCGCCCCGGCTGGGCCAGGCCCACCAGGGCGTTGAGGTTCGCGCCGTCGACGTACACCTGGCCGCCCGCGTCGTGCACCATCGCGCAGACGTCGGTGATCGACTCCTCGAAGACGCCGTGCGTCGAGGGGTAGGTGACCATGATCGCCGCGAGGGCCTCGTGGTGCTGCTCGACCTTGGCCTTGAGGTCGCCCACGTCGACGTTGCCGAGGTCGTCGGTGCTGACGGGGACGACGCGCAGCCCGGCCATCACCGCGCTGGCGGCGTTGGTGCCGTGCGCCGAGCTCGGGATGAGGCAGACGTCGCGGCCCTCGTCGCCGTTCGCGCGGTGGTAGGCCCGGATGGCCAGCAGCCCGGCCAGCTCGCCCTGGGAGCCCGCGTTCGGCTGCAGCGACACCGCGTCGTAGCCGGTGATCTCCACGAGCATCCGCTCGAGGTCCGCGATCAGCGAGCGGGTGCCCGCGGCGTCCTGATCCGGGGCGAACGGGTGCAGGTCGGCGAGCTCGGGCCAGGTGATGGCCTCCATCTCGGTGGTCGCGTTGAGCTTCATCGTGCACGACCCGAGCGGGATCATCCCCCGGTCGAGGGCGTAGTCGGCGTCGGCGAGCCGGCGCAGGTAGCGCAGCATCGCGGTCTCGGAGCGGTGGGCGTGGAAGACCGGGTGGGTGAGGTACTCCGACGTGCGGCGCAGACCCTCGGGCACGGCCCCCCCACCGTCGGGGACGGCACCGGAGCCCCCGCCGAGCACCGCCGCGACGGCGGCGACGTCGTCCGGCGTCGTCGTCTCGTCGCAGGCGACGCCGAGGTGGTCGTCGTCCACGAGCCGCAGCAGGTAACCCGCCTGGTGCGCGGCGTCGACGAGCTCGCGGGCCCGTCCCGGCACGCGCAGCAGCACCGTGTCGAAGAAGGCGTCGTGCACCACCTGGAGGCCGGCGCCTCGGGCCAGCGAGGCCAGCGACGTCGCGTGTCCGTGCACGCGCTCGGCGATCCGGCGCAGGCCGTCCGGCCCGTGGTAGACGGCGTACATGCCGGCCATCACCGCGAGCAGCACCTGGGCGGTGCAGATGTTCGACGTCGCCTTCTCCCGGCGGATGTGCTGCTCGCGGGTCTGCAGGGCCAGCCGGTAGGCCGGCGCGCCGTCGGCGTCCTTGGAGACGCCGACCAGCCGGCCCGGCAGCGACCGCTCCAGGCCCTTGCGCACCGCCATGTAGCCGGCGTGCGGCCCGCCGTACCCCAGGGGGACGCCGAACCGCTGGGTGGTGCCGACCGCGACGTCCGCGCCGATCTCGCCGGGCGGGCGGAGCAGGGTGAGCGCCAGCAGGTCGGCCGCCACGGCGACGAGCGCCCCGCGCCCGTGCGCCTGCTCGACGATCGCGGCGTCGTCCCGCACGACGCCGCTGGCGCCGGGGTACTGCAGCAGGACGCCGAACACGTCGCCGTCCGGCAGCCCGGCGGCAAGGTCGGCGGCCACGACCGGCAGGCCGAGCGCCTCGGCGCGCGTGCGCACCACCGCCAGGGTCTGTGGCAGCACCTCGGTGTCGACCACGAGGGCGGCGTCGGCCGGCGCCCGGGACGCCCGGCGCATCAGCGTCATCGCCTCGGCGGCGGCGGTGGCCTCGTCGAGCACCGACGCGTTGGCGATCTCCAGCCCGACCAGGTCGGCGACCATCGTCTGGAAGTTCAGCAGCGCCTCCAGCCGGCCCTGCGAGATCTCCGGCTGGTACGGGGTGTACGCGGTGTACCAGGCGGGGCTCTCCAGCACGTTGCGGCGGATCACCCCAGGGGTGTGGGTGCCGTGGTAGCCCAGGCCGATCATCGGCCGGCGCACGGTGTTGCGGGCCGCGATCGCCCGCAGCTCGGCGAGCACCGCCGCCTCGGACGACGCGGCCGGCAGGTCGAGCGGCTCGGTCTGCCGGATGGACGCCGGCACGGCGGCGTCCACGAGCGCGTCGAGCCCGTCGTAGCCGAGCGCGTCGAGCATCCGGGCGACGTCCGGCCCGCCGGGGCCGACGTGCCGGTCGGTGAAGCGCTCGACCGAGTGGCCCTCGGACGCGGGGTACTCGCTGCGGGAATCGCTGCTCATGCGGAGGCTCTCCTTGTCGCCCGGCGCACACCGGGCACGTCGGACCGTGCCTCCCCCTCTGTCGCCGGGCGGGCCGGCTCCAGAGTCGCCTCGCCCGCACGGTCCTGGCGCCTGAGAGGTTCCGGGGAGTTTGCCCCTTCGGCGCCCCGACCCGGCACCGACGCCGGTCACGGGGACTCTCCCGCGCGGGTTCTGCAGCGGCCCCGACGCTACCAGCCCGGAGCAGCGGCCCCGGGCAGGCCCGGCTACGGTGACGCCGTGCTGGTCCTGGGTGTGTGCAGCCTCAAGGGTGGCGTGGGCAAGACGTCCGTCGTGCTGGGCCTGGCCTCGGCGGCCCGCGAGCGTGGCGTGCCGACCCTCGTCGTCGACCTCGACCCGCAGGGCGACGCGACGACCGGTCTGGACGTCGACCTGGCGGCGGTGACCTCGGACGGCGCCCTGGAGGTCGCCGACGTCCTGGAGTCCTCACGGGTCGGCGTGGTGCGCCGGGCGGTCGTGCCGACCCCGTGGAGCGCCGGCGGCGCGGTCGACGTGGTGCCCGGTGGCGAGCGGACCGCGGCGCACGACGTCCCGGAGCTGCACGGCCGCCGCCTGCACCGGCTCGGCAACGCGCTGCGCCACCTCGCGGACGACTACCGGCTCGTCCTGCTGGACTGCCCGCCCTCCCTCGGCGGGCTCACCCGCGCCGGCCTGACGGCGTCCGACCGGGCCCTCGTCGTGACCGAGCCGGGCCTGTTCGCGCTCAGCCCGGCGGAGCGGGCGCTGCGCACCGTGGCGGACCTGCGGCAGGGCCCGGCGCCGGACCTGCAGCCGCTCGGCGTGCTCGTCAACCGCGTGCGGGCGCGCTCCAGCGAGCACGACTACCGGCTGGAGGAGCTGAAACGGCTGTTCGGCCCGCTGGTGCTCTCCCCGATGCTCCCGGAGCGCAGCGCCCTGCAGCAGGCGCAGGGCACGGCGCGCCCCCTGCACGAGTGGCCGGGGCCGGGTGCCAGGGAGCTCGCGGACATGTTCGACCAGCTGCTCGCACGGGTGCTGCGGGCGCGGCCGCGCCGTCGCGCGGCCTGACGTCAGCCGATCCGGCGGGACCGTCGGGCGGCCAGCTCGTCGTCCGCGTGCCCCTCACCGGTGTCGGCGGCCCGCTCGCTCGGCAGCTCCGCGAGGGTGCCCTCGACCTCGCGCCACACGCGGCCCACGGCGATGCCGAAGACGCCCTGGCCGCCCTGGACGAGGTCGATCACCTCGTCGGCCGACGTGCACTCGTACACGCTCGCGCCGTCGCTCATCAGCGTGATCTGCGCCAGGTCCTCGACACCGCGCTCGCGCAGGTGACCGACCGCTGTCCGGATCTGCTGCAGGGAGACGCCGGTGTCGAGCAGTCGCTTGACCACCTTGAGCACCAGGATGTCCCGGAAGCTGTACAGCCGCTGGGTGCCCGAGCCGGTGGCCGGCCGGACCGACGGCTCGACGAGCCCGGTGCGCGCCCAGTAGTCGAGCTGGCGGTAGGTGATGCCGGCCGCGCGGCAGGCCGTGGGCCCGCGGTAGCCGGTCTCCTCGTCGAGGACGGGCAGGTCGTCGTCGAACAGCAGACCCTGTGCCCGCGCTGGTACGCCGCGGTGCGCCTCGCTCGTCGCGTCGCCGGTGCCGCTCATGCCGACCTCCACCTCGTGTCCCGATGGCGGGTCCGCCGCACCGCGTCGACCCTCGCGGGGCCGGTGGCCTCCGCGGCGGACGACGCCGGTGGAACTACAGCCGGGACGTTTCGTCTCTGGAACGGTACGGCGGCCGGGGTGCCGGTGCAACGAGATCGGGCGGAGCGGCACCGGCGTGTCGCGCCGGCCGCGGCGATCGGGTGGGTCTCGACCTGAGGTTCAGGGTTGCTCGGGCCCCGCGGGCGGGTGCTCGAAGTCCTCGGCGCTGACCTGGTCGAGGAACTCGCGGAACTTCTCCACCTCGTCCTCGTCCTCCTCGGGCACCGGGATGCCGCCGGACTCCAGCACCGCGTCCTCACTGAGGATCGGGCAGCCGGCGCGCAGCGCCAGCGCGATCGCGTCCGACGTGCGGGAGCTGACCGTCAGCCCCCCGTCGAACACCAGCTCGGCGTAGTAGATGTTGTCTCGGACCTCGACGATGCGCACGCGCTCGAGGGTGCGACCGAGGGCGTCCAGGACGTCCTTGAACAGGTCGTGCGTCAACGGCCGGGGCGGGACGACGCCCTGCTGGGCGAACGCGATCGCGCTGGCCTCCGAGACGCCGATCCAGATCGGCAGGTAACGGTCGCCGTCGCGCTCCCGGAGCAGCACGATCGGTTGGTTGGAGGGCATCTCGACCCTGACGCCGACGACGTCGAGCTCACGCACGAGACCACCGTAACCCTGCCGGACCGGCAGCCGCGACCGACTGGGCGGCGACCGGCACGCGGCGGCTGGGACGCCTGCGGATCACCCGCCGTGGACGCCGAGCGACTGCCGGACGAGGGTGGTGTGCAGCCGCACGCAGAGCGCCGAGATCTCGCGGGCCACCTCGTCCGCGCGGGCGTCGGCTCCCGCCTGCCGCTGGCGGCGCATCGGGCTGACGACCTGCTCGACGAGGCCGACCTCGCGCTCAGCCGCCGTCCGGAAAGCCCTCAGGTGGCGCGCCTCGATGCCGAAGCCGCTGAGCTCGGCGGCCACGGTCGCGACCTCCAGGGCGTCGGTGTCGTACCAGCCACCGGTACCGGCGGCCACGAGCCCGTAGCTCTCCAGCGCGTCCAGCAGCGCGTCGTCGGCCCCGGAGGCCTCGCACAGCTCGGCGCGCGTCAGGCGCAGCTCGCGCGTGGAGGAGCCGAACCGTTCGGGGCCAGGCACTCCGTTCTCCGCCACGACCCGGGGCACGCGCGGAGGTCCGCCCGGCAGGTCGGGCGGCTCGAGCCCGCGGTCGAGCGCGTCGAGGTACTCGCGGATGACACGCAGCGGCAGGTAGCGGTCCCGCTGCAGCCCGAGCACCAGACGCAGCCGCTCCACGTCGGCGAGGGTGTACTTGCGGTACCCCGACGGGGTGCGTTGCGGCTCGACGAGGCCCTGGTCCTCCAGGAACCGGATCTTGGAGTGCGTGACGTCGCCGAACTCCGGCTGGAGCTCGGCGAGGACCTCGCCGATGCTCAGCAGCCGCTGCCGGCCGTGGAGTGCGGCCCCCCGCGGAGCGGCGGCGCTCACTGCGGGTTGCCGCCGGTGGGTTCGCGGTGCGGGTGGAACGTCATCCGGTACTTGCCGATCTGCACCTCGTCACCGGCGGCGAGCACCGCGTCGTCGACGCGCTCCCGGTTGACGTAGGTGCCGTTCAGGCTCCCGACGTCCCGGAGCCGGAACCGGTCGCCCTCCCGCAGGAACTCCGCATGCTTGCGCGAGACGGTCACGTCGTCGAGGAAGATGTCGGAGTCCGGGTGCCGGCCGGCGGTCGTGCGGTCCGCGTCGAGGAGGAAGCGGGCACCGGCGTTCGGGCCCTTGGCCACGACGAGCAGTGCCGACCCGGTCGGCAGGGCCTCGACGGCCCGCTGCTCGTCGGTCGTCAGACCGGCCTCGACCGTCTCGGTCTCCGGGGTCGCTGCCGCGAACGACATCGTCGTGTCCGACCCCTGGCGCCGCGGTTCCTGGCTGCCCTCGTCGGGCGACATCACGACCTCCTCTCGCTCCCTCGGCTCCCACCCTAACCCTCCAGCACAGGTCGAGGGCGGCCGCAGGAGGGCACACCGTCCGGCTGGTGGTCACGACACCGAGTGGCGGTAGCCGCCGGCGTCCATCAGCCCGTCGACGGACGCCGGGTCCTCCGGCTCGACCTCGAACATCCAGCCGTCACCGTAGGGGTCGGAGTTGACCAGCTCGGGGTTGCCGTCCAGTGCGTCGTTGACGGCGGTCACCGTTCCCGTCACGGGCGCGTAGACGTCGCTCACGCTCTTGGTGGACTCGATCTCGCCGCAGGGGCTGCCCGCCTCGACCCGACTGCCCACCGAGGGCAGCTGCAGGTAGACGATGTCGCCGAGCGCGTCCTGCGCGTAGGAGGTGATGCCCACGCGCAGGGTGTCGCCGGGGCGGACCCACTCGTGCTCGGCGGTGTACCGGAGGTCCTCGGGGTACTCGAACTGGGCCATGTCGCGCAGCGCTCCTGGTGTCGTGGGTCCCCCGCGGCCCGGGGGTCAGGGCGTCGAGGAGGACGTCGGCTCGGCCGGGTCAGCCGGGCGAGCGTACTGAGGGTCGTCGAGCGGCCGCAACGCGTCGACGACCACGGTGTCGAGCTGGTCGACGGTCGCCGTGCCCTCGGGCTCGACCTTCTCGATGACGCCGTCGGGGAACGACATCGCCGTGGCGAGGGTCTGCGGGTCGCCGATGGCCAGGAAGACGTACGGCTGCTCGAGCGGTCGGCCGTCCGCCTCCAGCCCGTCCTCCCCGTCGACGAACGCGGTGCTCGCCACGACGCGGACGTCGTTGACCTGGATCGCCTCGGCTCCGGCGTCCCGGAGCTCCTGGACGGCGTCGACGACGAGCCGCGCGTCGACGTCCTCGCCCCGCAGGGTCAGTCGGATGCCCGGCCCTGTCGCCGGGGCCGTGCCGGTGAGGATGGACAGCACGTCGACGCGCTCCTGCGCCTGCTGGCGGGCCGCCTCGTTGCGGTCGGAGCTGGTGAGCAGCTCGTCGCGGGTCGCCTCCAGCTCGCTCTCCTCGGCCCGGAGCCGGTCGGCTCGCTCGGTGACGTCGTCGAGGATCCGCACGAGGTCGGACTGCCGCAGCGAGGACAGCTCGACGTCGTCGGTCGAGCCGAGCTGGACGACGAGGGAGAAGCCGAGCAGGCCCAGCAGGACGCCGGCGAGGACCTGGCCGCGGGACGCGCGGGGGCGCAGCATCCCGGCGACGCGGCGCCAGGCCTCGTCGGGCCGGGGGTCGCGCTGCTCGCCGCTCATGCCCGGAACAGGTGCCGCCGGATGGCGGCGGCGTTGGAGAAGATGCGGATGCCGAGGACGACGACGACGCCCGTGGACAGCTGCGCGCCGACGCCGAGCTGGTCGCCGAGGTAGACGATGAGCGCGGCCACGACGACGTTCGACAGGAACGACACGACGAACACGCGGTCGTCGAAGATGCCGTCGAGCACCGCGCGCAGGCCGCCGAACACGGCGTCGAGCGCCGCCACCACGGCAATCGGCAGGTAGGGCTGGAGCGCCGGGGGGACCGACGGCTGCAGCACCAGCCCGAGGACGATGCCGGCGAGCAGGCCGATCGCCGCGATCACTGGTCCATCTCCTGGTCCTCCACGCTGGCGTCCTCCGAGGGGTTCGCGACGCGGGCGTACCGCAGCGACAGGGAGCCGGCGGCCGGCAGCTCGAGCCGGTCGCTGCGCTCCACGCCCAGGCGCAGCCCGTACCGCTCGGCCACGAAGGAGAGGTAGCTGCCGGCACTGGACCGGGCGAGCCCTGTCTCCAGCCCGGCGGGGTCGCCGACGGCCTGCACCCGGTAGGGGGGCTCGAGGGGGCGGAACCCGACGAGGACCGCCCCTCCGGCGGACCGGATCGCCGACAGGGACGTGAGGCGCTGCCCGTTGACGGCCACCGCCTCGGCGCCCGCCTCCCACAGCCCGTTGACGGCGATCTGCAGGTCGTAGTCGACGACACGCTCCACCTCGCCGTCCGCCTCCGACGGCTCACCGCCGAGCGCGTCCGGCGGTCGCGGGGCGTCGTCCAGGGTGAGGACGATGCCGGGGCCGACCACCGGGAGGGCGCCTGCCTCGACCGAGAGCCGCTGCCGCAGCTCCAGCACCGGCGCGCCGTCCTCGGCCAGGGCATCCTCCTGCAAGGCCCCGACCTCGTCGCGCAGGGCGTCGACGCGCACGGCGACGGCGTCCGCCTCCTGCGTGCGCTGCTCGATCTCGCTCAGCAGCAGGTCGCGGGCGTCGGCCGCGCCGGGCAGCCGGAGGTCCAGGATCGCAGCGGTGCTCAGCGCCCCGAGCACCACCGCCACGACCGTGGTGACGGCCACGGACGGCAGCGGGCGCGAGCCCTCGGGCGGTGCGGAGGCGCGCTCGCGCGCCGCGGCGGCGTAGCCGGGGTCGAGCGGGTTCTGCATCACCTCGGTCAGCAGCGACATCGAGGCGTCGCGACGGACCGGCGCACTCATGCGGCACCCCGGGTCGGCTCCGCGGCGACCAGGTCGCGGACCTGCTTGAGGTACAGCAGCCCGGCCCACCAGTACAGGCCGGTCCCCCACCAGGCGAACGCCCACCCCAGCGGACGCGCGACGTCGCCCAGGACGCCGTCCCACTCACCGAGCAGGATGAGCGGGAAGGCGTACAGCAGGTTGAAGGTGCCGGCCTTGCCGAGGAAGTGGACGGGCAGCGGCCCGTAGCCGTGGCGGGCCAGCACCGGCAGGGAGACGGTCAGGACGACGTCGCGGGCGACGATGAGGGCCACCAGCCACCACGGCACGAGGTCGCGCCAGGCGAGCCCCAGCAACGTCGACAGGATGTAGAGCCGGTCGGCGGCAGGGTCGAGCAGCTCGCCGACGCGGGAGACCTGCCGCCAGCGGCGCGCCAGGTAGCCGTCGAGGTAGTCGGTGAACCCGGACACCGCGAGCACGAGGAGTGCCAGGCCGTCCTCGCGGTTGACGATGAGGTAGGCGAAGACCGGGACCAGCAGCAGCCGGAGCAGGCTCAGGGCGTTGGGGATCGTCAGCACGCGGTCAGTCGTCGCCGCCTTCACGACCTCGGACCTCCCGGAACGCACCCCCACCGACCCTGCGCAGCCTACGTCAGGCGTGGTCGTCGGAGACGGTCGG
>JBKHXE010000102.1:0-21251 GCA_046566185.1 Actinomycetes bacterium
GTCGACGACCTGCCGTGGAACGTCGAGGGGGCGCAGGCGGTCGGGATGGCGGCGGTGCTCCACCGCGGGGACGTCGCCGCGACGACGGCCGAGGTGCGGCGCCTGCTCGGCCGAGTCGTGTAGCCCTCAGGCGGCGAACAGCAGCAGCAGCCCGCCGACGGTGTAGGCGACCATCAGCACGAGCAGCGGCAGCTGCCCGACGACCGCGCGGCTGCGCGGGAACAGCCGCACGGCCCGGTCGTGGGCGAGGACCACGCCGAGCACGTGACCGGCCACGATGGCCACCAGCTGCACGGTGGCGACGATGCCCGGTGCGACCAGGGTGGCGTCGGCGGCCCGGCCCGTCAGGCCGCCTCCGGTGCCGAGGGGGTCCGACAGCCGGACGACGGCGTTCTGGCCCTCGAGGACGAGGAACGAGTAGTAGTGCGCCACGACGTAGCCGAGGGCGATGGGGACGAGCGAGGGCGCGAACCGGGTCGCCGCGCCGCCCCCGCGGGTGCCGCCGAGCCGGCCCGCCGACGCGCTCGCCGCCCAGAAGGCCACAGCGACGACGCCCAGCACGGCGCCGAGCGCGAGCGTGTCCGCCAGCGTCCGCGGCAGCGGACCGGACTGGACCGCACCGACGTAGGTCGGGTGCTCGCGCACCGAGTCGTAGGCGGTGGACCCGAGCATGACCACGACGGTGGCGGCGAGCCCGGGCGACGCTCGCAGCTGGTCGAGTCCCGCGAGCGGTGAGCGCAGGACGGCGACGCCGTCGTCCCGCCGCCCGACCGGAGACAGCAGGCCGAGCAGGCCGGACCACGCCTCGAGGAAGTCGCCGCGGTCGAACCACCCGGAGCCCAGGACGAACCCGGCGAGCAGCTGCAGCGCCGCGTAGGCGACGACGACGAGCCGCAGCACACCCACGTCGGTGCCGCTCGGCGAGACGAGCTCCAGCCAAACGAACGCGGTGAGACCGACCGCGGCCGGCCACCAGCCGAGGCGCGCGGGCAGCGGCAGCACCCCCTGCGCCGGGTCGACACGCGCTGCGCGGCAGACCAGCTCGTGCACGGTCCGCCACGGGGACAGGTGCGCCCACGTGGCCGGTCCCAGCAGCAGCGAGAGCGGCACCACGCCGACCCAGACGAGCACGTAGACGACGAACGGCAGCGCGTTGCGGGTGTCCGACGGGCCGGCGAAGGCGGCCAGCAGGGTGAGCGCCGCGAGGGCCAGTCCTGCGGCGCCGAGCAGCCGGCGCCGCACGTCGCCCTGCAGGGCGCGGGCGAGGCCGGAGGACCGGCCCGCGCGGCCGCCGTCCAGCCGCGGGCTCGGCCACAGCAGGCCGAGGGCGAGGAACGAGACGACGAGGGCCAGCGCCGCGCCGGTGAGCGCGAAGCCGAACGGCAGCGGCAGGTCGCCCCTGCCCCCGATGCCGTGTGCCAGCAGGTGTCCGGGCGTCACCGGACGGCGACCTGCAGCAGCAGCAGGTCGGGGTCGTGCAGCTCGACCTCGAAGACCCCGGCCGTCGTTCCGACGAGGTCGATCGACGTCGGCTGCCCCGCGGGTACCGCCGCGTCGACCTCGAACCCGTGCGCGTGCACCTCGCTGTCGCGGTCGGACGTCACGACGAGCCGGAGCGTCTCGCCCACCGCGAGGTCGACCTGCGACGGCGCGGGCGTCACCCGGCCGCCGCCGACCTCGACCTCCAGCGTGCGGACGTCCGAGGTCCCGGTGGTCGCGGGCGCCACGGACCCGGGCGTCGGCGGGGGCGGCGCGGGCCGCGCGGACGGCGTCCGGCCGTCGTCGGCGGCCTCGGCGCACCCGGCCGTGAGCAGCACCACGGCGGCGACCGGCAGGAGGAGCGTGCGGGGGGCGGGACACTTCACCGCAGCGAGTCTAGGAAGCCGTGCCAGGATGATCGCGGACGCCCGTCGCCGAAGGGAGGAACCGCCCGTGCCGGACCGGCTCACACCGCTCGACGTGTCGTTCCTCTACCTCGAGGAGCCCTCGACGGTGATGCACGTCGGCACCGTGATGGTGTTCTCCGCACCCGAGGGTGGCTTCGACTACGAGCGGCTCCTGCGGCACGTCGCGGCCCGCATCGCGTTCGTGCCGCGGTACCGGCAACGGGTCAGGTTCGTGCCCGGCCGGCTCGCGAACCCGGTCTGGGTGGACGACGAGCGCTTCGACATCAGCTACCACGTGCGCCGGTCGGCGCTGCCGCGCCCGGGCACCGAGGAGCAGCTGCGCGAGCTCGTCGCGCGCGTGCAGCCGCGCCCGCTGGACCGCTCCCGCCCCCTGTGGGAGGCGTACCTCGTCGAGGGTCTCGAGGACGACCGGTTCGCGATCATCACCAAGACGCACCAGGCGCTGGTGGACGGCGTCAACGCGGTCGACCTGGCGCAGGTGATCCTCGACTCCTCGCCCGACCCGGTGGAGCCGTCGACCGACACGTGGCGGCCGGCGCCCGAGCCGTCGACCGTCGAGCTGGTCACCAGCGCGGTCGTGGACGCCGTCCGCCGGCCCACCCAGGTGCTCGACACCGCGCGGGCCGGATTCGGCGACCTGCGCAGCACCGCCGGCAAGGTCGCCGAGGCGGTCGGCGGGCTGGCGAGCGCCGCGCGGACGGCGACACGGCCGGCGCCCGACACGCCGCTGAACGCCACCGTCTCGGAGCACCGCCGGTTCGCGATGGTCTCCACCGACCTCGCCGACTACCGGAAGATCCGCGACTTCCACGCGCACGGGGGGCGGCGCCGACGAGCCCCGGCCGGCACGCGGATCACCGTCAACGACGTCGCGCTCGCCACCGTCGCCGGTGGCCTGCGCTCGTGGCTGCTGACGCGAGGGGCGCGGGTCGCCCCGGCGAGCGTCGTCCGCGCCCTGGTGCCCGTCAGCGTGACCGTGGAGGACCCGCTGGAGGTCGGCACGCTGGGCTCATCGGTCGTCTCGCTGCTCGTCGACCTGCCCGTCGGGGAGCCGAACCCGGTGCTGCGGCTGCAGCAGATCGCGTACCAGATGACCGCGCACGCGGACTCGGGGCGGGCCGTCGGCGCGCAGCGGCTGGCCGAGATCGGTGGCTTCGCCCCGCCCACGCTGCACTCGCTCGGCGCCCGCGTCGCCCACGGCCTGTCGCGCCGGCTGTTCAACCTCGTGGTGACCAACGTGCCCGGACCGCAGCACCCGCTGTACGCCGCCGGCGCGCGCATGCTCGCCTCCTACCCGGTCATCCCGCTGTCGAAGGGGCACGGCGTCTCGGTGGGCCTGACCTCCTACGACGGCGGCGTCTACTACGGGCTCAACGCCGACCGCGAGGCGATGCCGGACGTCGACGTCCTCGCCACCTGTGTCGAGGACGCCCTCGGCGAGCTGCTGGAGAGTGTGCGGTGACGTCGCGCTTCGGCCTGGTGCTCGGCGGCGGGGGCGTGCTGGGCGGCGCGTGGATGGTCGGCGCGCTCGCGGCGCTGCAGGAGGTGCACCAGGTGGACCCGCGGGACGCCGAGCTCGTCGTCGGGACGTCGGCCGGCTCGCTGCTGGCCGCCCTGCTCGGCGCCGGGGTCAGCGTGGAGGAGCTGCGCGCGCACCAGCTCGGCGAGTCCGCGTCGTCCGGACCGCTCTCCGCCCTGGAGTGGGACTACGAGACCGCCACCGGCGGGTCGGTGCCCGGACGGCCGCGCGTCGGGCCCGGCTCGGCCGCGATGGTGCGTCACAACGCCCACCGCCTGCGGCGCCTGCCGCCCACCGCGGTGCTCGCCGCCCTGCTGCCCGAGGGCCGGGGCACGCTGGAGGCCGTCGGCCGCCTCGTGTCCGACGTCCAGCGGGCGGTCGGCGCCGGCGGCGGCTGGTCGCCGCACCCGGGGGTGCGGGCGGTCGCGATGGACTACGACTCGGGCCGCCGCGTGGCCTTCGGCGACCCGCTCGCGCCGCCGGCGCCACTGGCCCTGGCCGTGCAGGCGTCGTGCGCGATCCCCGGCTGGTACGCGCCGGTGGTCGTCGACGGCGTCCGGTACGTCGACGGCGGCGCCTGCTCGGCGACGAACGTGGACCTGCTGACCGGCCACGGCCTCGACGAGGTGTTCGTGCTGGCGCCGATGGTCTCGTTCACCGTCGACGCACCCACCCACTGGCGGACGCGGATGGAGCGCGCATGGCGCGAGCGCGTCACCCGTCGCTGCCTGCACGAGGTCGCCAAGGTGCACGCCGACGGCGCGGGCGTCACGGTGCTCGGCCCGGGCGCCGAGGACCTCGAGGCGATCGGCGGCAACCTCATGGCGGTGTCGCGCCGCCGGCACGTGCTGGAGACGTCGCTGCGCACGTCCGCCGCCGCCCTGCTCGACCCGGAGCCCATCGGGACGCTGCCGCCCCTGACGACCCTCGACGAACGGCACGCCGGCTGATGCGCGTCTACCTCCCGTCCTCCCTGCCCCTGCTCGCCCGCGCGCACGCGACCGGCCGCTACGCGGAGACCGGCGCGTTCGCGCACGCCGTCACCGGCGCGCTGCGCGAGTGGTACACCGAGGGCGACAGCGAGGAGCTCGAGTACGCCGCGCTGCTCGACGCTGCCGAGGGGTCGCTGCGCCTGCTCGCCTCCGAGCGCGACGCCCCGCGGCGCCGTGTCGTGGTGGCCGCCGAGGTGCCGTCCTCGCTGGTCCAGTCGCCGCCGACGGACGCCGGGTCCGCGTCGTCCGTCGTGCTCGCCGGCCCCGTCGAGGCCCGGCACGTCGTCAGCGTGCACGTGGACGACGACGAGGCCGCCGACGACGTCGCCGCGGCGGCGCGGGCGCTGCCGGCCGCCGCGCGCGGAGACGAGGACGCGCGCTTCGTCGTCGACGGCGCCGACGCCCACGACCTGCTCTGGTACGACGTCTCCGAGATCCCCGCCCTCCTCCCGTGACCTTGCACTTCGTGGTGATCTTGCACTTCGTGTCACGGGGGCTGTGGACGACGCCCGCGAGGATCTGCGCTGTCGCGGCACGGTGGTCCGGTGTCGGCGACGCCCTTGCCTGCGGCCCCGATGAGACGTGCCGAGCTGCGCGACCTCGGGGTGAGTGCGATCGAGCTGCGGGACCTGCTGCGCACGCGTGACGTCGTGCAGGTCTTCCGCGGGATCTACGTGCCCGCGTCCGCGGTCGAGGACCCCCTCGTCCGCGCGGCCGCGGTGGCCACGGTGCTGCCGCGAGGGGCGGCGGTGGCGCGCGAGACGGCGGCCTGGCTGTACGGCGTGGACTGCCGACCGCCGGGAGAGCAGCGACGGCCCCTGTCGCTGTGCTGCGTCGTTCCGGCCGGCGCGCACGCGCCGCCGCGCCGCGACGGGCTGGTGTCGTACCAGGCCACGCTGCCGGACGGTGACGTGGTCGATCACCTGGGCATCCCGGTGACGAGCACCGAGCGCACGGTGCTCGACCTGGCCCGTTACCTGCCGGCCTACATGGGTCTCGCCACCGCGGACGCCTTCGCGCACCGACGGCTGGTGGATCTCGAGCGAGTCCGGGCCAGGGTCGCCGAGTGGACCGGTGAGCGGTGGATCGCCCGGTGCCGTCGCGTGCTGTGGCTGGCGGACGCCCGGGCGGAGTCGTTCGGCGAGTCGTGGCTGCGGCTGCGGATCATCGAGGCCGGATTCCCCACCCCCGAGCTGCAGATCTGGGTGGTCGACGAGCACGGCGTCGGCGTCTACCGGCTGGACCTGGGGTGGGAGGCGGTGCGTGTCGCGGTCGAGTACGACGGCGACGAGTACCACGGGGACGACGACGCGCGTCGTCGTGACGAGGCTCGCCGGCACGAGCTGGCCCGCGTCTTCGGCTGGGAGGCCCTCGGGGTCGGCAAGGGCGAGGTGCTCGGGCGGAGCATGCAGCTGGAGCGCGGGGTGGGCGAGCTCCTGGGAATGGAGCCGGCGATCGCCCGGCGCGCCTGGTGACCCGCCTGCAAGATCACCCGGACGTGCAAGATCACCACGACGTGCAAGATCACCGCGACGTGCAAGATCACCGCGGGGAAGGACGGGTGGGGGCGGGCGGTGCGGGCGTGACACGATGGCGGTTCCCGCCGACGACGCCGAGGAGGAGCACCGTGGACGCCCTGACCCGGGTCCCCGCACCCGTGAACGAGCCGGTCAAGGACTACGCGCCGGGCAGCCCCGAGCGGGCGAGCCTGGAGCGGCGACTGGCCGCGATGTGGTCGGAGCGCATCGACCTGCCGATGTGGGTCGACGGTCAGCGAACCCTCGGCGGCGGCGACCGCATCGACGTCGTCGCGCCGTTCGAGCACGGCCACGTCCTCGGCACGATGCAGGGCGCGACCCACGACGACGCGCGCCGCGCGACGGAGGCGGCCAAGGCCGCTGCTCCGGCCTGGCGGGCGCTGTCCGTCGACGACCGCGCCGCGGTGTTCCTCAAGGCCGCCGAGCTGCTGTCGGGCCCGTGGCGCGACACCCTCAACGCCGCCACCATGCTCGGCCAGGCCAAGACCGCCGTGCAGGCCGAGATCGACGCCGCCTGCGAGCTCATCGACTTCTGGCGGTTCAACGTGCACTTCGCGCGGGAGATCTACGCCGAGCAGCCGGTGGCCAACAGCAAGGGTGTCTGGAACCGCACCGACCACCGGCCGCTCGAGGGCTTCGTCTACGCCATCACGCCGTTCAACTTCACCGCGATCGGCGGCAACCTGCCGACCGCGCCGGCGCTCATGGGCAACACCGTGGTGTGGAAGCCCAGCCCGACACAGCAGCTGTCGGCGCACTACACGATGGCGCTGCTCGAAGCGGCCGGCCTGCCGCCCGGCGTCGTCAACCTCGTCACCGGGCACGGCCGGGAGGTCTCGGACGTCCTGCTCGCCGACCGGGACCTGGCGGGCGTCCACTTCACCGGCTCGACCCCGACGTTCCAGATGCTGTGGAAGACGGTGGGGGAGAACATCTCCGGCTACCGCTCCTACCCCCGGATCGTCGGCGAGACCGGCGGCAAGGACTTCATCGTCGCGCACCCCAGCGCCGACGCCGACGTGCTGCGGACGGCGATGGTGCGTGGCGCCTTCGAGTACCAGGGCCAGAAGTGCTCCGCCGCGTCACGGGCGTACGTGCCGCGCAGCGTCTGGTCGCGGACGAGGGACGACCTGGTCTCGCTCACCGAGTCGCTGCCGATGGGCCCGACGACCGACTTCTCGAACTTCCTCTCGGCCGTGATCGACGACCGGGCGTTCGCCAAGCACCGCAAGGCCCTCGAGCGCGCGGCCTCCACCGACGGGCTGACCGTGCTGGCCGGCGGCACGTGCGACGACAGCGTCGGCTGGTTCGTGCGGCCCACCGTGGTCGAGGGCGGCGATCCGACCGACGAGATGTTCACGACCGAGTACTTCGGGCCGATCCTCGCGGTCCACGTGTTCGACGACGGCGACTACGACCGGGTCGTCGACGGCATGGAGTCGATCGCCGACTACGCGCTCACCGGCTCGATCATCGCGCAGGACCGCGCCGCGATCGCGGACGCCACCGAGCGCCTCCGCTTCGCGGCCGGCAACTTCTACGTCAACGACAAGCCGACCGGCGCCGTCGTCGGCCAGCAGCCGTTCGGCGGGGCCCGCGCTTCGGGCACCAACGACAAGGCGGGTGCCGCCCAGAACCTCATGCGCTGGACGTCCACCCGCTCGATCAAGGAGACGTTCGCGCCGCCGACCGACCACCGCTACCCGCACATGGGGTGAGGCGCCGGACGGCGCGGGCCGGGCGTCAGCCCGCGAGCCACTCCCGGCCGACGCGGTGCTCGGTGCGGATCGCCGCCATGAACGCCGGCTCGGCCGCCTTCTCGAGCTTGCCGCCGATGATCGGCACGGACGCCTTGAGGTCGCCGGCGAGCGTCTCGGTCGTCCCGCCGGCGTCCGGCGCGAGCCGGAGCGTGCCGGTGAGGCGCATCGGGTCGCCGACGATCTCGACGACGAGCGTGCCCGCGCGGGAGCCGTCCGCGGCGGGAGCCTCCCACGCCTCGACCTGCCGGACGTCGAGGCTCTCGCCGACGAACTTCTGTGCGACGTCGGGCAGGTCGCTCGTCGGCATCGTGCGGCGCGTCGTCACCGTGAAGGCCCCCGCGGCGTCCCCCGTGACGTCGATCTCGTGCCGGATCGCGTGGGTGGCGACGAGCTTGCGCTCGACGAACTCCGGGTCGGCCAGCATCGCGGCGACCTCGTCGGGGGTGGCCTCGTAGTGGATGGTGTCCTCGACGCGCACGGTTCCTCCAGGGGTGAGGGTCTGCCGGCGGCAGGCTAGCGCCGATGCGCCGGCACTACCCTCCGCGCCATGAGCACTCCGGACGACGCGCCGCCCGCCGGTCACGACCGTCACTTCGGCGAGCAGGGCGGCCGGCTCACGTACGGCAGCTACCTGCGGCTGGACCAGCTGCTGTCCGCGCAGGTGCTCGAGTCCGACCCGCCGGCGCACGACGAGCTGCTGTTCATCACCGTCCACCAGGTCTACGAGCTGTGGTTCGCCCAGCTGCTGCACGACCTCGAGGCGGTGCGCCAGGCGATGCTGGACGGTCGGCTGTGGTGGGCCCGTCACCTGCTGCACCGGGTGGACGTCGTCGAGCGCGTGCTCATCGGCCAGCTCGAGGTGCTCGAGACGATGACCCCGCAGGACTTCCTGGAGTTCCGCGAGCGCCTCGCGCCGGCGAGCGGCTTCCAGTCCGTGCAGTACCGGGAGCTCGAGTTCCTCTCCGGCGCCAAGGATCCCGCGTTCCTGCAGCGGTTCCGCGGCCTGACGGACGCCGAGCGCGCGCGGCTCGAGCGGCGGCTGGCCGAGCCGACGCTGTGGGACGCCTTCCTCGCCGTCCTGGACGCCGTGGGCCTGGCCACCTCCACGGCCGACGACGTCCGGGGCTCGTTGCTGACGGTCGCTCGCGACCGGGACCGGTACGGCGACGTCTGGGAGCTCGCGGAGAGCCTGCTGGACCACGACGAGCGCGCCGCGCAGTGGCGCGCCCGGCACGTGCAGATGGTCGAGCGGCAGATCGGCACCAAGTCGGGGACCGGCGGCTCGTCCGGCGCCCCGTACCTGCGCAGCCGGCTGCCGCTGCGCTACTACCCGCTGCTGTGGGAGCTGAGGGGCCACCTGTAGCGCGGACCCCGGGCGGCGGGGGAGGCGGACGGCGATATGGTCGCCGGGGGAGCATGCGACGAGGCATGCGCCGGGTCCTCGACGGCTGAGGTGACAAGGTCATGACCACGCACGTGGACGAGCGGTCCCAGGTGCTCGAGGAGGCCGTCGAGGCGGCGAGCCGGCCCGACATCCCCGAGGAGCGGCTCCGCGCGTTCGTCCACCGGTACTTCCGGCACGTCGCGGACGAGGACCTCGAGCAGCGCCACCCCGTGGACATCGCCGGCTGCTGCCTGAGCCACTGGCAGCTCGCCACGCACCGTACCGACGGCACCGCCAACGTCCGCGTCTACACGCCGTCGGTCGACGAGCACGGCTGGAGCACCGGCCACACCGTCGTCGAGATCGTCACCGACGACATGCCGTTCCTCGTCGACTCGGTGACCGCCGAGCTGACGCGGCAGGACCGCGCCATCCACCTCGTCGTGCACCCGACCTTCGTCGTCCGGCGCACCGTCACCGGCGACCTGGTCGAGGTACTGGACGAGACGGCGTCCAGCGTGCCGACCGGCCGGCGGGACCCGTCGTGGCCGGACGACGCGCGCGTCGAGTCGTGGATGCACCTCGAGATCGACCGCGAGACCGAGCCGCAGGACGTCGAGGCGCTCACCACGTCGCTGCACTCGGTGCTGCACGACGTGCGCGCGGCGGTCGAGGACTGGCCCAAGATGCGGGAGTCGGCGCGGCGGATCGCGGCCGAGCTCGAGCAGCACCCGCCCGTGGGGCTGGAGGACGAGGCGTCCGAGGCCCGTCGGCTGCTGCAGTGGCTCGTCGACGAGAACTTCACGTTCCTGGGGTTCCGCGAGTACTCGCTGAGCACCGTGGACGGCGAGGACATGCTCACCGCCGTGCCCGGCACCGGCCTCGGCATCCTGCGCTACGACCAGAACCGGGCCAGCAGGAGCTTCGGGCGCCTGCCCGCCCCCGCGCGGGCTCGGGCCCGGGAGCGCAAGGTGCTGGTGCTGACGAAGGCGAACTCCCGTGCGACGGTGCACCGGCCCGCGTACCTCGACTACGTCGGCGTCAAGGCCTTCGACGCCGAGGGCAACGTCGTGGGGGAACGCCGCTTCCTCGGCCTGTTCACCTCCGCCGCGTACGTGGAGTCGGTGCGCCGGGTGCCCGTCATCGACGACAAGGTGGACGCCGTCCTGCGCCGGTCGGGCTTCGCGCCGGACTCGCACTCCGGCAAGGACGTGCTGACGATCCTCGAGACGTACCCACGCGACGAGCTCTTCCAGATCAGCGTCGACCAGCTGTACGAGACGGTGATGTCCGTGCTGCAGCTGCAGGAGCGCCGGCGCACCCGGCTGTTCCTGCGCCGCGACGACTACGGGCGCTTCGTCTCCGCGATGGTCTTCCTGCCCCGCGACCGCTACACGACCCAGGTGCGCCTGCGCATGGAGCACCTGCTGCGCGACGCGTTCGACGCCGTGGCCGTGGACTACACGACCCGGGTGAGCGAGTCGGTGCTCGCACGGCTGCACTACGTGCTGCGCGTCAAGCCGGGCGAGGAGATCCCGGACGTCGACGAGGCGGCGCTCGAGCGGGCGCTGGTCGACGCCACACGCACGTGGGAGGAGGACCTCGCCGACGCCCTGCGCGCCGAGATGGGCGAGGAGGAGGCCGCCCGCATCTCCCGCGCCTGGGCGGGGGCGTTCCCGGAGGGCTACAAGGAGGACTTCGCGGCGCGCAACGCCGTCGGCGACCTGCGGCGCATCGAGCAGCTGGCGCGCATGAACGAGGAGACGGACGCCGACGGCCGGCCGGTGCAGGCCGGCCGGGTGGCCACCAACCTCTACGAGCCGGTCGGCGCAGCGCCGGACGAGCGGCGGTTCAAGCTCTTCCGCTGGGCTCCGCTGTCCCTGACGACGGTGCTGCCGTTCTTCCGCAACCTCGGCGTCGAGGTGGTCGACGAGCGCCCGTACGAGCTGGAGCGCAGCGACGGGACGACCGCCTACGTCTACGACTTCGGGCTGCGCTTCCCCGAGCGGGTAGCGCCGGAGGACGCGCGGGAGCTGTTCACCGAGGCGTTCGCGGCGGCGTGGGACGGGCGCGCCGAGTCCGACGGACTCGACGCCCTGGTGCTGCGGGCCGGCCTGACGTGGCGGCAGGTCGTCGCGATCCGCGCCTACGCGAAGTACCTGCGGCAGACCGGGTCCACGTTCAGCCAGGACTACGTGGAGCGGTGCCTGCTCGCGAACGTCTCCATCACCCGCTCGCTGGTGCGGCTCTTCGAGGCCCGCTTCGATCCGGACCGGCCGCACGGCGACGCGCGGGCCGAGACCGTCGACGCGCTGGCGGAGGAGGTCAAGGGCGCCCTGGACGACGTCGAGAGCCTCGACCACGACCGCATCCTGCGGTCGTTCCTGGGCGCCGTCACCGCCACGATGCGCACGAGCTACTACCAGGTGGACGACGGCGGTGACCCGAAGCGGTACGTCGCGTTCAAGCTCGACCCGACGCGCATCCCGGACCTGCCCGAGCCGCGGCCCGCCCATGAGGTCTGGGTGTACGCGCCGCACGTCGAGGGTGTGCACCTGCGGTTCGGCGCGGTCGCTCGCGGCGGCCTGCGCTGGAGCGACCGGCGAGAGGACTTCCGCACCGAGGTCCTCGGCCTGGTCAAGGCGCAGATGGTGAAGAACGCCGTCATCGTGCCGACCGGCGCCAAGGGCGGCTTCGTCGGCAAGGAGCTGCCCGACCCGGCACGCGACCGCGAGGCGTGGCTGAACGAGGGCATCCGCTGCTACACCACGTTCATCCGGGGCCTGCTCGACGTCACCGACAACCTCGTCGTGGAGCCCGGGGGCGGGCGCACCGTCGTCCCGCCGCCCCGCGTCGTCCGGCACGACGGCGACGACACGTACCTCGTCGTCGCTGCCGACAAGGGGACCGCGACGTTCTCCGACATCGCGAACTCCGTCTCGCAGTCGTACGGCTTCTGGCTCGGTGACGCGTTCGCCTCGGGCGGCTCGGTCGGTTACGACCACAAGGCGATGGGCATCACCGCGCGCGGGGCATGGGAGTCGGTCAAGCGGCACTTCCGGGAGATGAACGTCGACACCCAGACGCAGGACTTCACGGTCGTCGGCATCGGCGACATGAGCGGCGACGTGTTCGGCAACGGGATGCTGCTGTCCCCTCACATCCGGCTCGTGGCGGCGTTCGACCACCGGCACGTCTTCCTCGACCCCGACCCGGACGCCGCGGCGTCCTTCGCGGAACGGCAGCGGCTGTTCGGGCTGCCGCGGTCGTCGTGGGAGGACTACGACGCCTCGCTCATCAGCGAGGGCGGCGGCGTGTACCCCCGCAGTGCGAAGTCGGTGCCGATCAGCCCGCAGGTCGCCGCCGTCCTCGGTCTCGCGGACGACGTCCGCAAGCTGACCCCCGCCGAGCTGATGCGGGCGATCCTCAGGGCGCCGGTCGACCTGCTGTGGAACGGCGGCATCGGCACGTACGTCAAGGCCCAGCACGAGTCCCACGCCGAGGTCGGCGACAAGGCGAACGACGCCATCCGCGTCGACGGCCGGGACCTGCGCGTCAAGGTGGTGGGGGAGGGCGGCAACCTCGGTCTCACCCAGCGGGGGCGCATCGAGGCCGCCTTGGGCGGCGTCCGCATCAACACCGACGCCATCGACAACTCGGCCGGCGTCGACTGCTCCGACCACGAGGTCAACATCAAGATCCTGCTCGACGCGGTCGTCGCCGACGGCGACCTGACGGTCAAGCAGCGCAACCAGCTGCTGACCGACATGACGGACGACGTCGCGCGCCTCGTGCTGCGCGACAACTACGAGCAGAACGTCCTGCTGGGCAACGCCCGCCGGCAGGCGAGCGGCATGCTGCCGGTGCACCAGCGGTTCATCCGCGCGCTGGAGGCCGACGGCCGGCTCGACCGGGCGCTGGAGCACCTGCCGTCGGACGCCGAGATCGCCGAGCGCATCGAGAACCGGCTGGGCCTGACGTCGCCGGAGTTCAGCGTGCTCGTCGCCTACGCGAAGATCGCCCTGGCGGACGCCCTGCTCGCCACCCCGCTGCCCGACGACCCCTGGTTCCAGCGGGTGCTGCGCGACTACTTCCCGGCGCCGCTCGTCGAGCGGTACCCCGACCGGCTCGGCGACCACCCGCTGCGCCGCGAGATCATCACCACCTGCCTCGTCAACGAGATCGTCAACCGCGGCGGCATCACCTTCGCCTACCGGGCGACGGAGGAGACCGGCGCGAGCGCGGACCACGTCGTGCGCGCCTACGCCGTGTGCCGGGAGATCTTCGGGCTGCGCGACTACGTGCACGCGGTCGAGGCGCTCGACGCGAGGGTGCCGACCGACGTCCAGACCACGCTGTACCTGGAGTTCCGCCGGCTCCTCGACCGGTCGACCCGCTGGTTCCTGCAGAACCTGCGCGAGGACTTCGACGTGGCCCAGGAGATCCAGCGATTCGGCGGCGTCGTCGAGCGGCACCGCGGCCGGATGGCCCACCTGCTCGTGGGGTCCGAGCTCGAGCGGCTCACCGAGCAGGCCGAGCGGATGGTGTCGCAGGGTGTGCCCGAGGACCTGGCGTGGCGCCACGCCGGCCTGCTCGACGAGTTCTCGCTGCTCGACGTCGTCGAGACCGCGTCGCTGGACGACGTCGACCCGGACGTCGTGGCGGAGGTCTACTTCGTCCTCTCCGAGCGGTACGGCGCCGACGTGATGCTGCGCCGCATCGCCGAGCTCGACCGGCAGAACCGCTGGGAGGCCCTCGCCCGCGGCGCTCTGCGCGACGACCTCTACGCCGCGATGGAGGCCCTCACCCGTGCCGTCCTCGCCGCCACCGCCGACGGCGCGCCGCTGGACCGCGTGCAGGAGTGGGAGCGCGGTAACGCCGGCCAGCTCGCGCGGGTCAAGCAGACCGTCGAGGACGTGCAGCGCCTCGAGCGCAGCGACCTCGCGTCGCTCTCGGTCGCGCTGCGCCTGCTGCGCGGCGTGATCCGCTCCGGCTCCAGCTGACCCGGCCCCTTTTTTCGGCGCAGGGTGGCCCCGCGACGGTAGGACCGTAGCGGGGCCACCCAGCGACGTTCCGGGAACGTCGTGATGCCCCCCACGAGGCGCGGGTTAGGGTCGCGACGTGTCGACCCTGACCGACCTCGTCCGCCGGCACTGCGCACTGGCGCCCGGCGACGAGGAGTGGCTGCACCTGCTCGTCGGAGACTGGCAGCTGCTCAGCGACCTGTCGTTCGCCGACCTCGTGCTGTGGGTGCCGCTCGCGGACGCGTCGGGGTTCGTCGCGGTCGCGCACTGCCGGCCGAGCACCGGCCCGACCGTGCACTACGACGACGTGGTCGGCACCGTGCTGCCGCGCGGACGCCGGGTGCAGGTCGACACCGCCTACGACGAGGTGCGCATCAGCCGCGACCGCGACCCCGAGTGGCGGGACGACGTCCCGGTGCGTGAGGAGACCGTGCCCGTGGTGCGTCAGGGTCGCGTCGTGGCGGTGGTCGCGCGACACACCGACCTGGCGTCGGCCCGCACGCCCAGCCGCCTCGAGCTGACGTACCTTCAGCTTGCCGACGCGCTGACCCGGATGCTGTCCGAGGGCGGGTACCCCGTCGCGGGCGCCCCGACCGGCATGCGTCGCGGGGCGCCGCGGGTGGGGGACGGCCTGCTCCGTCTGGACGACGAGGGCCTGGTGCTCTACGCCAGCCCGAACGCGGTCTCGGACTTCCGCCGGCTGGGCTACGTCGGTGAGCTGGTCGGCCGGTCGCTCGCCGCGGTGGTCACCGACCTCGTGGAGGCTCCCGACCCGGTGGACGAGGCACTCCCGCTCGTGCTGACCGGCCGGGCGCCGTGGCGCACCGAGGTCGAGGGTCGGGGCGTTGCCCTGTCGCTACGGGCGCTGCCGCTCACCGAGGGCGGCCCGGTGTCGGCCGGTGGTCGCCGGGTCGGCGCGATCCTGCTCTGCCGAGACGTCTCCGAGCTGCGGCGGCGCGAGCGCGAGCTGCTGACCAAGGACGCGACGATCCGCGAGATCCACCACCGGGTGAAGAACAACCTGCAGACGGTGGCGGCGCTGCTGCGGCTGCAGGCCCGGCGGATCGCCGGCCCCGACGCCCGGGCCGCCCTGGAGGAGGCGATGCGACGGGTCAGCACGATCGCGCTGGTGCACGAGACGCTGTCGCAGGGATTCGACGAGACCGTCGAGCTGGACGTCGTCGTCGACCGCTGCCTGGCTCTCGCCGGGGACGTCGCGGGCACCGGGTCCGGTGTCCGCAGCCGGAGGCAGGGCCGGTTCGGCACCGTGCGCGCCGAGGACGCGACGCCGCTCGCCCTCGTCCTCACCGAGCTGGTGACCAACGCGGTCGAGCACGGCCTGCGTGGCGGTGAGGGCACCGTCGAGGTGCGGGCCCAGCGCGAGGGGCAGCGGCTGACCGTGGTCGTGGCGGACGACGGCGCCGGCCTGCCCGAGGGTTTCGCACCCGGGGCGGGAGGTCTCGGCACCCAGATCGTGCAGGCCCTGGTCACCGGCGAGCTGCGCGGGCAGATCGCGTGGCGCCCCGTGCCGGGCGGCGGCACCGAGGTCGAGGTGGTCGTGCACCTGCGGGACGGCGCCCCGCCGCGGTAGCCGCCAGGGCACGACGAGAAGGGGCGCCCCGCCGTCGCGGAGCGCCCCGTTCGGTGTCTGCGTGCGTCAGCCGGCGCGGCGTGCGCGGGCGTTCCGCCTCTTGAGCGCGCGGCGCTCGTCCTCGGACATACCGCCCCAGACCCCGGCGTCCTGTCCGTTCTCCAGAGCCCACTTGAGGCACGTCTCCACGACCTCGCAGCGACGGCAGACCGCCTTGGCCTCCTCGATCTGCAGGAGGGCCGGGCCGGTGTTCCCGATCGGGAAGAACAGCTCCGGGTCCTCGTCGAGGCAGGCAGCGCGGTGGCGCCAGTCCATCGGTCCTCAATCTCCTTCTCGGCTTGTGAATGTCTTCACGAGTCCTTGCCCACAAAAAGGCGCGCCGATCGGGCGCGCCCCTGTCCTGGGACCAGGGTCCCAAGTGCACGGCCCTGGGCACAAGGGGCATTGCCGTTGCTTGACCCAGGTGGACCTGAGTCCTTGATCACAGGCCTGCCCGAGAAGTCGGCGTGACCCCTGCGACTCTAGGGCCTTCCACAAGGCCTCGCCAGAGGAGATTTCCGCAGGTGAGACGCCGTGGGAGGTCTGCACCCGGAGCAACGCGCTGGGTCGGGCCGGTGTTCCGGGGCGGCGCCTGGCAGCCTGGGCGCGTGACCGATGCGACTCCCGGCGACCCCGACGGCCGACCGCCGGCCCGCCGACCCGTGCTGCTCGTCGTCCTCACCGCGGCCGTGGCCCTGGAGGCCGGGCTGCTGGTGGGGGTGGCGGTCTTCTACGTGGTGGGGCTGGCCGCCGGCCGGGCCACCGACGCCGTCGTCGCGGGGACGACGGCGGGCCTCGCCCTGCTGATCGCGGGCGCGCTCGGCCTGTTCGCCCGGGGGCTGTGGGCCCGCCGGCGCTGGGCGCGCGCGCCGGTCGTCACCTGGAACATCCTCGTCGCCCTCTCGGTGGCCTCCAGCGGCGCGGTGCGGACGCCGCTGGGCGCGGCGCTGCTCGTGCTCGCGGTCCTCGTGGTGGCGGGGCTGCTGGCCCCGTCGGTGAGCCGGGCGACCAGCGGTACTGCGGAACCGCCGGTCACCTGAGGGTCACGCCTCGGGGTCGGTGAGCCCGGCCCGCAGGGTGGCCAGGGTGCGGGCCAGCAGCCGCGAGACGTGCATCTGGCTGATGCCGACCTCGGCGGCGATCTGCGCCTGCGACATGCCGCGGACGAACCGCAGCGCGAGGATCCGCCGCTCCCGCGCCGGCAGCTGCTCCAGCAGCGGCCGCAGGGCCTCCCGGTTCTCCACGTGCTCGAGCGCCTCGTCGTCCTCGGCGAGCCAGGTCTGGGGCCCGTCGTCGTCCTCGGAGTCCAGCGGCACCGTCGCGTACGCCCCCGCCGAGTCGAGGGCCTCGAGCACCTGCTCGGGGTCGGCGCCGGTGCGGGCCGCGAGCTCGTCGACGGTCGGGGCGCGCCCGAGCTCCTGGGTGAGGACGGCGCGGGCCTCGGTGAGGGAGCGAGACAGGTCCTGCAGGCGGCGCGGCACCCGCACCATCCAGCCCCGGTCGCGGAAGTGCCGCCGGATCTCGCCGAGCACGGTCGGGACGGCGAACGAGCTGAAGGCGTGGCCACGGTCCGGGTCGAACCGGTCGACGGCCTTGAGCAGCCCGATCGTGCCGACCTGCACGAGGTCGTCGAGCGGTTCGCCGCGGTCGGCGTAGCGGCGGGCCAGGTGCCGCACCAGCGGCAGGTGCGCCTCGACGACGCTGTCGCGCAGCGCTGCGCGCTCGGGAGCGTCGCCGGGCAGGCGGGCCAGCCGGCCGACGTCGAGCTCACGGTCCCGCGGCGTCCCGGACGTGGTGGCCTGGTCCCGCCGCGGTGGGGGGACGCCGGTCGTCACGGCGGGGTCGGTCATCGGTCCCTGCGCGCCCGCCGGTGCCTCATGACGATGCTCTGCCGGCCCTCGTCCGTGCCGGTCTCGACGTCGCCGACCAGCGCCTCCAGCACCGCCCACGCGAAGCTGGAGCGCGGCGGCAGGGACTCCGCGGGGCCCGAGACGCTGACCTGCAGGACGTCGTCCCCGAGCTCGAAGACCGCCCTCAGGTCGGTGGAGCCGCTGTCGACCGGGCCCGCGCGGCCGAGCAGCAGCGCGCACGCCTCGTCGACGGCGATGCGCAGGTCCTCGATTTCGTCGAGCGTGAGGTCCATCCGCGCCGCCAGCCCGGCGCTGGCGGTGCGCAGGACGGCGAGGTAGGCGGGATCGGCGGGCACCCTGAGCTCGACGCGGTCCACCGCGGTCCCCCTGCCGGCGAGCTTCACGCCGTCCATGGTGGCGGCTGGTTCCTCCCCGCGCGAGCCCCGGCTCGACCGGTCGGGCACAGCGCTCATCGCGGCGTGCCGAGCGAGGCGAGGGACTCCCCGTCGAGGCGCCAGACGGTCCACTCGTCCTGGGGCACGGCACCGAGCGAGGCGTAGAAGCCGTGCGCGGGGGAGTTCCAGTCGAGCACCCACCACTCCAGCCGCGCCCAGCCGCGGGCGGTGCACTCGGCCGCCAGTGCCGACAGCAGCGCGCGGCCCAGGCCGAGCCCGCGGCGCTCGGGGCGCACGAAGAGGTCCTCGAGCCAGATGCCGTGCCGGCCACGCCAGGTCGAGAAGGTCACGTACCAGAGCGCCAACCCGACGACCTGCGGCCCGTCGGGCAGGTCGACCTCGGCGACGTGGCAGTGCACCCGCGGGTCGGGACCGAACAGCGCGGCCGCGAAGTCGTCGGGCACGGCCTCGACGGCGTCGGGCTCCTTCTCGTAGACGGCCAGCTCGCGCACCAGGCCGTCGATGGCGTGGACGTCGGCGGGCTCGGCGGGCCGGACCCGCCAGGTGGGGGAGGTCACGGGGTCAGCATGCCGGGTCGGCTCGGGTCGTCACGCGGCCCCATCGGCTGCGGTGTCGCGGGCAGGGCGACCTGCACCGTCTGCGCGACCCCCCGCCGGACGACGACCCCTCGCCCGGGCGCGACCGCCGCGGCCCGCGGGACGCTGACGCCCAGCACGTCGCCGTCCGCGTAGCCGGTGGGGGACAGCAGCAGCCCGGTGCGGCTGCGGCGCGCCTCGGCCACCGGTCCGCGGAACCGCGCCGCCAGCTCGGCCGGCTCACCGGCCAGCACGGTGCCGCCACCGGCGGCCAGGTGCCGCTCGACGGCGTCCAGCACCGCGCTGCCCTCGGCGGCCACCACGTCGTCGACGAGCACGACCGTCCCCCGGTGCTCGCAGGCCCGCCCCACCGGCACGGGGTCGTGCAGGTCACGCACCACGACGGCGCCGGGCACGGCGTCCGCCAGCGAGGACGCGCGGGGCGCCACGACGACGACCGGGACCCCGGCCCGGCGCAGCGCCCGGCCGAGCACGGCGAGAGCGGTCGAGCGGCCCGAGCCGGGCGGCCCGGCGACCACCAGCCCGGTGCACTCGGCGACCGTGAAGCCGACCGGGACGACGTCCTCGCCGCCGACCCCGACCGGCAGCGGAGGGGCGTCGGCGCCCCGCAGCTCGCTCTCCGCGACGCCGCGCGGCAGCGCCCGGACGACGAAGGGCCCACCGGCAGCGGGCCGCACCACGCTGGATTCCAGCCGCCCGGGGTCGGCCACCTGCACCTCGGCGACGCCGTGCTCGTCGACCCACATGCCACGCCCGGGTGGCATGACGCGCGGCAGGTCGTGCACCGGCACGCCGGCCAGCACCGCGTCCGTGGGGTCCGCGGTGCGCAGCAGCAGCCGCTGGGTGAGCGCGGACGCCAGCCGGCCGGTGAGCAGTGACCGGTCACCGGCCAGGACCGTGCTCACCGCCACGGCCGGGCCCTCGCGGACGACCTGCAGCAGGTGCTCGAGGGCCGCGCCGTGCTGGGGGTCGTCGAGCAGCCGGTGCGCGGCCTCCCAGCCGTCGACGAGCAGCACGACGGCGGCGCCGTCCGCCGGCCCGCCACTGGACCGGCGGCGCTCCACCTCGTCGGCGAGGCGCCGCAGCAGCCGGGCGAGCCGGTCGGGGTCGTCGCGGCCGACGACGGTGCCGACCTGGGGCAGGCCGCTCAGGCCGGGCGGCGCCGCGCCGCTGCCGAGGACGGCGTGCAGGTGGACGCGGTCCGCCGGCACGCGCGAGGCCGCGGCCGCGACGGAGGCGAGCACCCCGGTGCGGCCGCTGCGGGCGGTGCCGACGACCGCGAGCGCGGTGCCGGGACGCAGCCGCAGCACCGCGGGTGGCTGGGCCTGCGCGGCGGGCTCGTCGCGCAGGCCGAGGACCAGCGCCTCCTCGGTGCTGGAGGGCAGGGCGGCCCGGTGCAGCACCTCCGGAAGCGGCGGTATCCACAGGCCCCCGGGACGCGCCGTGCCGCAGCGCCCCGCCGCGTCGCTCAGCGCGTCGACGATCCGGGCCAGGTCGGTCGGGGCGTCGCCGCCCTCCGGCGCCCTCTCGTCGGGCGGCGGTGTCCCGCGCCACAGCTCCCGCCGGACGACGGGCGGCCGGCGCTCCCGTGACTCGCCCACGGGACCCTGCCGGTGGGACACCCGCGCCGTCTGCAGCTCGACGAGCGGCCCGGACCCGGTCCGCAGCACCGCGCGTCCCGGCAGCGACGCGTCGATCGCGGCCGCCTCCGGCGACTCGACGACGTCCGTGGAGTCGGCGCGGTCCCGCACCCGCAGCGCGATGCGCAGGTTCACGTTGGCGGCGATGTCGGGCCCGACGACGCCGCCCGGCCGCTGGGTCGCCAGCACGAGGTGCAGCCCGAGCGACCGCCCGACCGCGGCGAGGCGCACCAGGCCGTCGACGAACTCGGGCAGCTCGTCGGCGAGCACCCGGAACTCGTCGACGACGATGACGAGCCGGGGCATCGCGCCGGGGCCTGCCCGCTCCACGTAGTGGTCGACGTCCGCCGCGCCGGCGTCGCGCAGCAGGCGCTCACGCCTCTTGACCTCGGCCCCCAGCGAGGTGAGGGCTCGCCGGGTGAGGTGCTCGTCGAGGTCGGTGACCAGCCCGACCGTGTGGGGCAGCCGCGCGCAGTCGGCGAACGCCGCGCCGCCCTTGTAGTCGACCAGCAGGAACGTCAGCTCGTCCGGGCGGTTGGCGACCGCGAGCGAGGTCACCAGCGTCTGCAGCAGCTCTGACTTCCCGGAGCCCGTCGTCCCTCCGACCAGCACGTGCGGGCCGTCGCGGCGCAGGTCGGGCGCGACGACGCCGTCGCGACCGGCCCCGAGCATCGCGCGCGTCGACCGGCCGCCGCGCCGCCAGCGCTCGGCGACGACCGCAGGGTCCGTCGCGTCGAGGCCGGGGACGCCGAGGCCGAGGACGTCGAGCAGCCGCACCTGCCTCGGCAGGCCCCCGTCGGCGAGCCGCGGGGTCGCGTCGCGCAGGGCGGCGAGGCGGCGGGCGACGTGCTCGGCACGCCCGGCCGACACCGCGTCCGCGACGACGGTGCTGCCGGGCAGCGGCGTCACGTCCGGACCGCCCAGGTCCGCCGGCGCCCGGACGTCGAGCCGCGAGCCGACCTCACCGGCGGACTCGAGGACGACTCGGCACTCCG
>JBKHXE010000103.1:0-18290 GCA_046566185.1 Actinomycetes bacterium
GCCAAGTCCGGCGAGCCGCTCGTCGGCGAGATCGCGAAGCGGCAGGCCGTGACCAACGTCGAGCGCACCATCCGGTCGGTCAAGCGCCACATGGGCACCGACTGGACGGTCGAGATCGACGACAAGACGTACACCGCGCAGGAGATCTCCGCGCGGGTCCTGCAGAAGCTCAAGCGGGACGCCGAGGAGTACCTGGGCGAGCCTGTCACCGACGCGGTGATCACCGTGACGGCGTACTTCAACGACTCGCAGCGCCAGGCCACCAAGGAGGCCGGCGAGATCGCGGGCCTCAACGTCCTGCGCATCATCAACGAGCCGACCGCGGCCGCCCTGGCCTACGGCCTGGACAAGGGCAAGGAGGACGAGCTCATCCTGGTCTTCGACCTCGGCGGCGGCACGTTCGACGTGTCCCTCCTCGAGGTCGGCAAGGACGCCGAGGACGGCTTCTCCACCATCCAGGTGCGCGCGACCAGCGGCGACAACCACCTCGGCGGCGACGACTGGGACCAGCGCATCGTCGACTGGCTGGTCGACCGGGTGAAGAACACCGCCGGCGTCGACCTGTCCAAGGACAAGATCGCGATGCAGCGGCTCCGTGAGGCCGCCGAGCAGGCGAAGAAGGAGCTGTCGTCCGCGACGAGCACCAACATCAGCCTGCAGTACCTGTCGATGACCGAGAACGGCCCGGTCCACCTCGACGAGAAGCTCACGCGGGCGCAGTTCGAGCAGATGACCGAGGACCTGCTGGAGCGCACCAAGGCCCCGTTCCGCAACGTCATCAAGGACGCCGACATCTCGGTCTCCGACATCGACCACATCGTGCTGGTCGGCGGCTCGACCCGGATGCCCGCCGTCGCCGACGTCGTCCGCGAGCTCACTGGTGGCAAGGAGCCCAACAAGGGCGTCAACCCGGACGAGGTCGTCGCGGTCGGCGCCGCGCTGCAGGCCGGCGTCCTCAAGGGTGAGCGCAAGGACGTGCTGCTCATCGACGTCACCCCGCTGTCCCTCGGCATCGAGACCAAGGGCGGGATCATGACCAAGCTCATCGAGCGCAACACGGCCATCCCGACCAAGCGGTCCGAGGTGTTCACCACCGCGGACGACAACCAGCCGAGCGTGCTCATCCAGGTCTTCCAGGGCGAGCGCGAGCTGGCGGCTCACAACAAGCCGCTCGGCACGTTCGAGCTGACCGGCATCGCACCGGCGCCCCGCGGCGTCCCGCAGATCGAGGTCACCTTCGACATCGACGCGAACGGCATCGTGCACGTCTCCGCCAAGGACCGCGGCACGGGCAAGGAGCAGTCGATGACGATCTCCGGCGGCAGCGCGCTGCCCAAGGAGGAGATCGAGCGGATGGTCAAGGACGCCGAGGCGCACGCGGAGGAGGACCGCAAGCGCCGCGAGGAGGCCGAGACGCGCAACACCGCCGAGCAGCTCGTCTACTCGACCGAGAAGTTCGTCAAGGACAACGACGACAAGCTGCCCGAGGACGGCAAGGCCGAGGTGCGCACCGCCGTCGACGACCTGAAGAAGGCCCTCGAGGGCGACGACATCGAGGCCGTCAAGGCCAAGCAGGAGGCGCTCGCGGCGGCCAGCCAGAAGCTCGGCTCGGCGATGTACGAGCAGACCCAGGCCGGTGAGCAGTCCGCCGCAGGCGCGGCGGGCGCCGGTGCCGCCGGTGCGCCCGGCGCCTCGGCCGGCTCCCAGGCCGGCGGCGACGAGGACGTCGTGGACGCCGAGATCGTCGACGAGGACGAGAGCAAGTGACGGATCCGACCCACGGCACGGCCGGCACCCCGGACGACGAGCCCCGAGAGGGGCCCGTCGTCCGGGACCGGCGGCGCCTCGACCCGCAGACCGGCCAGGTGCGCGAGCAGCCCGCGCCCGCGCCGTCCGACGGTGGCGCGCCCGAGGAGCCGCAGGCGCCCGACGAGGTGATGGACGACGTCTCCGTCGCCCAGGGCCTCGTGGACGAGCTGCGGACCGACCTGCAGCGCCTGCAGGCGGAGTACGTGAACTACCGCCGGCGCGTCGACCGCGACCGGGACGTCGCGAGGGCGGCGGGGCAGGCCTCGGTGATCGAGGCGCTGTTCCCGGTGCTCGACGACATCCACTTCGCGCGCGAGCACGGCGAGCTGGCCGAGGGCCCGTTCGGTGCCATCGCGGAGAAGCTGCAGGCAGCCCTGTCGCGCTTCGGTCTCGAGCAGTTCGGCTCGGTCGGCGAGCCGTTCGACCCGGCCGTGCACGAGGCGCTGATGCACAGCCACTCGGCGGACGTCACCGAGACGACCGTCGTCCAGGTGCTGCAGCCCGGCTACCGGCAGGGCGAGAGGGTGCTCCGCGCGGCGCGCGTCGCCGTCGCGGACCCGGAGTGACGAGCGCCGACTGAGAGGGAGGGGGTGCGATGACCGGTCAGGACTGGCTGGAGAAGGACTTCTACGCGACGCTCGGCGTCGCGAAGGACGCCTCGGCGGCCGACATCAAGAAGGCCTACCGCAAGCTGGCGCGCACCCTGCACCCCGACGCCAACCCCGGCGACCCGAGCGCCGAGCAGCGCTTCAAGGACGTCGGTGAGGCGTACTCCGTGCTGTCGGACCCGGAGAAGCGCGAGCAGTACGACGCCGTGCGCGCGATGGCGGGCGGTGCCCGCTTCACCGCCGGGCCGGGCGCCGGCGCCGGGTTCGAGGACCTCTTCGGCGGGCTGTTCGGCCAGCACGCCGGTGGCGGCCAGCGGGTGCGCTTCACCACGCACGGTGGCGCCGGTGGGGCGGGCGGCGTCCCTCCCGGCTTCGAGGACCTGCTCGGGGGCCTCTTCGGGCCCGGTGGCGGCTACGAGGGCTACGGCGCGCCGAGGGGACCGCGCCGCGGCGCCGACGTCCAGGCGACGACGACGCTGCCGTTCGCGGACGCCGTCCACGGCTCGACCGTGACGCTCCGCACCGCCGACGGCCGCACCGTCACCGCCCGCATCCCGCCCGGGGTCAGGGACGGCCAGAAGATCAGGCTGCGCGGCAAGGGGCAGCCCGGCGACGACGGCGCCCCGGCCGGCGACCTCGTCATCACCGTGGACGTCGCACCGCACCCGGTGTTCTCGCGCAGCGGGAACGACCTCAAGGTGACGGTGCCGGTGACGTTCCCCGAGGCCGCGCTCGGCGCCGACATCGACGTGCCCACCCTCGACGGCTCGACGGTGCGGGTGAAGGTGCCCCCGGGAACGCCGTCCGGCCGCACCCTGCGCGTGCGCGGCCGCGGCGTGAGGACGGCGAAGGGCACCGGGGACCTGCTCGTCACCGTTCAGGTCGCGGTGCCGCAGCGGCTGGACGGTGAGGCGCGGCGGGCCGTGGAGTCGTTCCGCGACGCCACGGCCGGCACCGACCCGCGGGCCGACCTGATGGCGAAGGCGCGGGGCCACTGATGGCCGGCGAGCGGCGCCGGCGCGGGGCGATCGACGACGACGCACCGGTGTTCGTCATCTCCGTCGCCGCCCAGCTGGCGGGCATGCACCCGCAGACGCTGCGCCAGTACGACCGGCTCGGCCTCGTCACGCCCGGCCGCACGTCGGGCCGTGGCCGCCGCTACTCGGCCCGCGACATCGCCGTCCTGCGTGAGGTTCAGCGCCTCTCGCAGGAGGAGGGCGTCAACCTCGCCGGCATCAAGCGGATCCTCGAGCTCGAGGCCGAGGTCGACGAGCTGCGCCGCCGCGTCGCGGAGCTCACCGGCGAGCTCGACCACGCTCTCGCCGAGGTGCAGCGCGGCCGTCGCGTCTTCGCCGCCGGCCCGGCCGGGGACGTCGTCGCCGTGCCGCGGGGGCGGCGTCCGGACCGCTCGGTCTTCGGCTCCGGTTCGGCCCTGGTCGTCTGGCGCCCCCAGCGCTGACCTCTACCCCGCAATCACCATGGTTCTTGTGCCTATTCGCCGTGGACAGACGCAAGAACCATGGTGATTGCGGAAGAGGGGGGGTCAGGCGCGGCCGTGGGAACGGCGGCTGCGGCGCGACAGCGAGTCGACGGTGACGGCGAGGAGGAGGACGGCGCCCGTCACCATGTACCGCACGGAGGAGTCGAGGTTGAGCAGCGTCAGGCCGCTCGAGATCGACTGGATGACGAGGATGCCGAGCAGGGCGGAGTAGGCGCTGCCGCGGCCGCCGAACAGGCTGGTGCCGCCGATGACCGCCGCCGCGATCGCGTTGAGGTTCGTGTCGGCGCCGCCGGAGCTCTGGTTCGCGGCGGCCACGCGGCTCGCGGCGAGCACGCCGCCGAGCGCGGCCAGCGTCGAGCACAGGGCGAACACGCTGACGTAGACCCGGTTGACGGCGATGCCCGCGCGGCGCGCGGCCTCCACGTTGCCGCCGACCGCGAACACCGCGCGGCCCCACCGGGTGCGGCGCAGCGCCAGGTCGACCACGACGACCAGCAGCGCGAACAGCAGGAACATCACCGAGACGCCACGGTCGATGCCGAGGTACCAGACGGCGAGCAGCAGGACGGCGGCCAGCAGCCCCGAGCGGACCGCGACGTCCAGCACCGGCGGGGCGGACAGGCCGGCGGCGGTGCGGCGGCGTCCGGCGGCGAGCCGCACGACGGCGTAGACCGCGGGCACCGCGACGGCCAGCGCGTAGGCGAGCGGGGCAGGCAGGAACGCCTGCTGCGCGAACTGCACGACCGCGGAGTCGAACGGCAGGTTGATGGAGCCGGTGTCGCCGAGCACGTAGAGCTGCAGGCCGAGGAAGCCGAGAAGCCCGGCCAGCGTGATGACGAAGCTGGGGACGCCGAACCTCACGTACAGCAGCCCGTACAGCAGGCCGACGAGCGTGCCGGACCCGATGGCGAGCACGAGAGCCGCCGCCAGGGGCAGGGCGTTCTGCACGAACGTCACGGCGAGGACGGCGGACGCGAGGCCGCTGACCGAGCCGACCGACAGGTCGATCTCGGCGAGCAGCAGCACGAGCACGATGCCGAGCGCGATGGTGCCGATCGCCGCCGACTGCAGGGTGAGGTTGACGAGGTTCCGGCTGGAGAGGAACACCGGGTTGAGGGCGTAGAACGCCGCCCAGATGACGGCCAGCCCGATCACGACGGGCAGGGCGCCGAGGTCGCCCGAGCGCACGCGGGCGGTGAAGCGGGTGGCGTAGCCGCGCAGGCCCTGCTCGCGGATGAGCCGGTCGTCGGCGAGGTCGGCGGGCAGCGGCGCGGCGCTGGACGAGCTCACGGCGTGGTCCCCTCGGACGAGACTTCTTCGGACGTGCCGCGCGCGGCTCGCGCCGCGCGCTCGGTGACGGCGTTGCTGGTGGCGCCGGTGATGGCGGCGACGACCTGCTCGTGGGACGTCGTGTTGACGTCGAAGTCGCCGTTGTTGCGGCCGAGCCGGAGGACGACGATGCGGTCGGCCACCGCCATCACGTCGGCCATGTTGTGGCTGATGAGGATGACGGCGTGGCCCTGGTCGCGCAGGGTCTCCACGAGGTTGAGCACCTCGGCGGTCTGCGCGACGCCGAGCGCCGCGGTGGGCTCGTCGAGCATGACGACCTTCGGCGAGCCCAGCAGCGAGCGGGCGATCGCCACCGTCTGGCGCTGGCCGCCGGACAGGCTCGCCACCGGGATGCGGACCGACGGGATCTTCGCGGACAGCCGGCGCAGGAGCTCCCAGGAGCGACGCTCCATCTCGACCTCGTCGAGCACGCCGCGGCCACCGATCTCGTTGCCGAGGAACAGGTTCGCGACGACGTCCAGGTTGTCGCAGAGCGCGAGGTCCTGGAACACGGTGGCGATGCCGGTGCGCTGCGCCGCGGCCGGACCGTCGATGGTGACCTCGCGACCCTCGAACCGGATCGTGCCGGAGTCAGGTGGGTGCACGCCGGCGATCACCTTGACCAGGGTGGACTTTCCGGCCCCGTTGTCCCCGACGAGGGCGACGACCTCGCCGGCCCGAACGTCGAGGTGGACGTCGGTCAGTGCCTGGACGGCGCCGAATCGCTTGGAGACGCCCGTCAGCGACAGGACCGGCTCCCGCCGGTCGGCCGTCGCCGCCGCCGGCGCGTGGGTCGTGGTGGTCATCGAGTGCTCTCCCGGCTCGCTGGGTCGCTCCACTACCGATGGTGCACCCGGGACGCCGGAGGGCACAGGCCCTTCCGGCGTCCCGGGGGAGGGGTCAGGACGTCAGGCCCGCTGCGGCGCACGCCTCGGCGTACTCCGCGGTGCAGATCTGCTCGACCGTGTAGAACTCGTCGGCGACGATCGTGTCGGCGAGGTTCTCGAGCGTCACCGCGACCGGCTCGAGCAGCACCGACGGGATGCCGTCGACCTCGTCCTCGACGGACGGGCTCTCGCCGCGGGCCAGGGCGACGGCCAGCTCGGCGGCCTTCTCGGCCTCGGGCTTGATGGCCTTGTAGACGGTCATGTACTGCGAGCCGTCGACGATGCGCTGGATGGCGGCCAGCTCGGCGTCCTGACCGGTGATGGGCGGCAGGGGGTCGATGCCGGCGCCCTTCATCGCGGCGATCGCGCCGCCGGCGGTCCCGTCGTTCGCCGCGTACACGCCGACGAGGTCGGTCGACTGGGCCAGCTGGCCCTCCATCCACGCCTGGGCCTCGTCCGGGCTCCAGTCGGGGGTGTCGAACTCGGCCGCGATCGTGTAGCCGCTGTCGTCCAGCACCGAGTGGGCGCCGGCCTTGAACAGCGTGGCGTTGTTGTCGGTCGGGGATCCGTTGATCATGACGATGTTGCCGGACGTCACGCCGTCGGCCTGCAGCTTCTCGACCAGCGACTCGCCCTGCAGCTGGCCGACCTTCTCGTTGTCGAACGAGATGTAGAAGTCGATCGGCGCGTCGCTGATGAAGCGGTCGTAGGCGATGACCGGCACGTCCTGGCCCTTGGCGGAGGTGACGATGGACGCGGCGGCCTTGGAGTCGACCGGGTCGAGCACCATGACGTCGACGCCTTCGGTGAGCGCCGCCTCGGCCTGCTGGAGCTGCTTGGCCTGGTCCTGGTCGGCGTTGGAGTAGACGACCTCGCACTCCTCGCAGAGCTCGGCGACCTTGGCCTCGAACAGCGGCCGGTCGAACGCCTCGTACCGGGTGGTCTTGGACTCCGGGAGCAGCAGGGCGATCTTCAGCGCCTCGCCACCACCGCCGGCGTCGTCGCCGCCGGCGGTGTTCTCCGCCTCGTTGGCGCCGCAGGCGGCGAGGCCGACGGCGAGCAGCCCTGCCAGGGTGGCGGTCACTGACCGCCGCAAGAGGGTGGTGGACACGAGGAAACCTCCGTGGATCGACGAGAGCCCGCTGCGATCGCGGTGGCGGTCAGTGAATTGGATTCAAGCAATGACGTCAAGACCTGAACGCAACAAAGTCGTAACGACGCTGTCGTAACGACACTGTCACGGCGGCACCTTGGTGGACATGCCGAGCGGCAGGCATAAGGTGTCCGCCATGTCGGTCCTCCCTCCGGCCGCACCCGGGTCACAGACTTCACTGCGCGAAGCCAATCGCGCCAGGGTGCTCGACGTGCTGCGCCGGTACGGGGCGCTGACGCAGGTGGAGGTCGCGACGGCCACCGGGCTCTCCCCGGCGACCGTGTCGAACATCGTCAAGGAGCTGGTCGCCGCCGAGGTGCTGGACGTCGCGCCGACGTCGCGCAGCGGGCGGCGCGCCCAGCAGGTCTCGCTCGCGCGGACCGCGGGCATCTGCGTGGGGGTCGACTTCGGCTACCGGCACCTTCGCGTGGCGGTGGCGGACCTGTCCCAGCGGGTGCTCGCCGAGCAGCGGCTGCCGCTCCCGGCCGACCACAAGGCCGACGAGGGCCTGGACCGCGCCGCCCTGCTCGTGGGCGAGCTGCTCGACCGGATCGGCTCGTCGTCGTCCGAGGTGGTCGGCGTCGGCATGGGCGTGCCGGGACCGGTGGACGTCGTCACGGGCGAGGTCGGGTCGGCGACGATCCTGCCCGGATGGGGCGGCATCCGGCTCGCCGACCAGCTGTCGGCCCGGCTCGGCGTCCCGGTGCACGTCGACAACGACGCCAACCTCGGCGCGCTCGGAGAGGCGCAGCACGGGGCAGCGCGTGGCTGCGACGACGTCGCCTACATCAAGGTCTCGCACGGCGTCGGGTCCGGCCTCGTGCTCGGCGGGCGGGTGTTCCGCGGGCACGGTGGTACGGCCGGCGAGATCGGGCACGTCTCCATCGACGAGAACGGGCCTGTCTGCCGCTGCGGCAACCGCGGCTGTCTCGAGACCTTCGTGCGCGCCCCGGTGCTGCTCGAGTCCCTGCGCGCGAGCCACGGCAGCCTCTCGCTGCGCGAGGTGACGCTGCGCGCCCTCGCCGGCGACACCGGCTGCGGCCGCGTGATCGCCGACGCCGGCCGGCACATCGGCGTGGCCGCCGCGAGCCTGTGCAACCTGCTCAACCCGCAGCGCATCGTCGTGGGAGGCGGCCTTGCCGCGGCCGGCGACCTGCTGCTCGACCCGCTGCGCGACGTCGTGGCCCGCTTCGCGATCCCGTCGGCGGCCGACCGGGTCAGCGTCGTCGTCGGCGAGCTCAAGGAGCGGGCCGAGGTGGTCGGCGCGCTCGCGCTCGCGGCGGACCGTGCGGAGCTGCCCGCGGCCGCCCTGCGCTGACCTGGCGCTTCTAGCGGTCAGGGCGTCAGTGGACGGGCTTGCCCTCGGCGAGACGGGCGAGCCTGCCGGTGCGCCGGTCCTCGAGGTAGTCGTGCATCTCCCTCTTCACCTCGGGCAGCAGCAGGTACACGCCGAGCAGGTTGACGAAGGCGCAGACGAACAGCATGGCGTCGGCGAAGCCGAGCACCTGGCTGAACGTCAGCACCGCCCCGATGACGGTGAAGCTGACGAAGACCAGCTTGTAGACCCTCTCGGAGGTCGCGCTGCGGCCGAAGAGCGTCTCCCATGCCTTGAGGCCGTAGTACGACCACGTGATGAGCGTCGAGAAGGCGAAGAGCGCCACCGCGACGGCGAGCACGATCGGGAACCACGGGAGCACGGTCTCGAACGCGTTGGAGGTGAGGACGACGCCGTCCGCCGTGGTCTCACCGGTCTCGGCCACCTCGGCGCGGGCGTCGAGGAAGCTCTGCGGGCTGGCGATGACGATGGTCAGCGCCGTCATGGTGCAGATGACGACGGTGTCGACGAACGGCTCCCAGAGGGCGACGAAGCCCTCGCTCACCGGGCGGCGCGTCTTCACCGCGGAGTGCGCGATCGCGGCCGACCCGAGACCGGCCTCGTTGGAGAAGGCGGCGCGCTGGAAGCCGATGATCATCACGCCGACGACGCCGCCGGCGACACCGGTCGGCGAGAAGGCGCCGCCGATGATCTCGCCGAACGCCTCCGGCACCCGGTTGACGTTGAAGGCGATGACGAGCAGGCAGGCGGTGACGTAGACGGCCGCCATGGCCGGCACCAGCCGGCCGGTCACGGCGCCGATCGACTTGATGCCGCCGATGATGACGAGGGCCACCAGGGCGGCCAGGCCCAGGCCGAAGAGGAAGGCCGCGCCGTCGCTGCCCAGCGGGCCGTCGTCGCCGCCGGTCACCTCACGGGCCTGGGCGAAGGTCTGGTTGGCCTGGAACATGTTGCCGCCCGCGACGCCGAACAGGATGATCGCCACCGCGTAGAGCCCGGTGAGGGCCTTCGCCGGGATGCGGCCGAAGCGCTGGAACGCCACCGGCAGGTACGTGAAGGGCCCGCCCGAGACGGTGCCGTCCTCGTGGACGTCCCGGTACTTCACGCCGAGGGTGCACTCGGCGAACTTCGTGGCCATGCCGAGCAGGCCGGCGAGGATCATCCAGAAGGTGGCGCCGGGGCCGCCGAGTGCCACGGCCACACCGACGCCGGCGATGTTGCCGAGGCCCACGGTGCCGGACAGCGCCGAGGTCAGCGCCTGGAAGTGCGGCACCTCACCGGGGTCCTCCTCGTGGGAGTAGTGCCCTCGGACGACCTCGGTCGCGACCCGCAGGCCGCGGGCCTGGATGAACTTGAAGTAGATCGTGAAGATCAGCGCGGCGAGGACGAGCCAGGCGACCACCAGCGGGAAGGTCACTCCCCCGACGGAGACGGAGTAGAAGATCACCGCGGAGACCTGCGTGGTGATCGGCTCGAACACGGTGTTGATCGCGTTCTCCGTGTCGCGGAGCCACTCGGCCTCCGCGCTGGACGCGAGAACTGTCGAAGCGGTCATGGGCATGGCCGAGCACTTCATCGCACTCCGCGGCGGTTTCGCAACACGCAATGCCAACACATCGTCAAGAACCGGGCGGCGCCCGCACGAGTTGAGCGGAACAGACTCAACTCTGGGATCGTTGTGGGCAGCAGAGTCACGGACTTCCGGGAGGGTTGATGGAGCTCAAGCTCACCACGAAGAGCCAGGAGGCGTTGTCGACGGCCGTCCAGCAGGCCGCGACGGCCGGGCACGCCCAGGTGGAGCCCGCGCACCTGCTCGCCGCGCTCGCCGCGCAGCCAGGCGGCGTGGCCGGGCACCTGCTGGAGGCGGTCGGCGCCTCGCCGTCCGCGGTGACGCAGCGCGCCCGCGGCCTGCTCGCGGCGCTTCCCAGCGCGTCCGGCGCGTCGGTGGCGTCCCCGGGCCTGTCCCGCGCGTCCTACCAGGTCGTGTCCGCCGCGCAGGAGGAGGCGTCCGCCCTCGGAGACACGTACGTCTCCACCGAGCACCTGCTGATGGGCCTGGCCAAGGACGCCGGGCCCGCCGGCGACGCCCTGCGCTCCGTCGGCGCGACGCGTGACGCGCTCGCCGCCGCGCTGCCCGACGTCCGCGGCGGCGCCAAGGTCACGACGCCCGACCCGGAGGGCACCTTCAACGCCCTCGAGCAGTACGGCGTCGACCTGACCCGGCGGGCCCGGGAGGGCAAGGTCGACCCGGTCATCGGCCGCGACGCCGAGATCCGGCGCGTCGTCCAGGTGCTGTCGCGGCGCACCAAGAACAACCCCGTGCTCATCGGCGAGCCCGGCGTCGGGAAGACCGCCGTCGTCGAGGGACTCGCGCAGCGCATCGTGGACGGCGACGTACCGGAGTCGTTGCGCGGCAAGCGGCTCGTGGCGCTCGACCTGGCGGCGATGGTCGCCGGGGCGAAGTACCGCGGCGAGTTCGAGGAGCGCCTCAAGGCGGTGCTGAGCGAGATCGCCGCGAGCGAGGGCCAGGTCGTCACCTTCATCGACGAGCTGCACACGGTCGTGGGCGCGGGGGCCGCGGAAGGCGCGATGGACGCCGGCAACATGCTCAAGCCGATGCTCGCCCGGGGGGAGCTGCGCCTCATCGGCGCCACGACCCTGGACGAGTACCGCGAGCGCATCGAGAAGGACCCGGCGCTCGAGCGACGCTTCCAGCAGGTCTTCGTCGGCGAGCCCAGCGTCGAGGACACCATCGCGATCCTGCGCGGCCTGCAGGAGCGGTACGAGGCCCACCACGGCGTGAAGATCGAGGACGCCGCGCTCGTCGCCGCCGCCACGCTCTCCGACCGCTACATCACCGGGCGCCAGCTGCCCGACAAGGCGATCGACCTCGTCGACGAGGCGGCGTCGCGGCTCCGGATGGAGATCGACTCCAGCCCCGTCGAGATCGACGAGCTCCGCCGCGCGGTCGACCGGCTGAAGATGGAGGAGCTCGCGTTGTCGAAGGCCGACGACGCGGCCTCCCGCGAGCGCCTGGAGCGCCTGCGTCAGGACCTCGCGGACCGGTCCGAGCAGCTGGCGGCGCTGACCGCCCGCTGGGAGCGCGAGAAGGCCGGCCTCAACCGCGCCGGTGAGCTGCGCAAGCAGCTCGACGAGCTGCGCGGGCAGGCCGAGCGACTGCAGCGCGAGGGTGACCTGGCCGGCGCGAGCGAGCTGCTCTACGGCCGGATCCCGCAGATCGAGCGCGAGCTCGCCGAGGCCGAGGCGGCCGAGCAGGAGGCCACGGAGGCGCCGATGGTGTCCGAGCGCGTCGGCCCGGACGACGTCGCGGACGTCGTCTCCGCGTGGACCGGCATCCCCGCCGGGCGGCTGCTGCAGGGCGAGACCGAGAAGCTGCTGAGCATGGAGGAGCACCTCGGCCGCCGGCTGATCGGCCAGTCGCGCGCCGTCCGGGCGGTGTCGGATGCCGTCCGCCGCGCCCGCGCCGGCGTCTCGGACCCCGACCGGCCGACCGGGTCGTTCCTCTTCCTCGGGCCGACCGGCGTCGGCAAGACCGAGCTGGCGAAGTCGCTGGCGGACTTCCTGTTCGACGACGAGCGGGCGATGGTGCGCATCGACATGAGCGAGTACGGCGAGAAGCACTCCGTCGCGCGGCTCGTCGGCGCGCCGCCCGGCTACGTCGGGTACGAGGAGGGCGGCCAGCTCACCGAGGCCGTGCGCCGCCGGCCGTACTCGGTGGTGCTGCTCGACGAGGTGGAAAAGGCGCACCCCGAGGTCTTCGACGTCCTGCTGCAGGTGCTGGACGACGGGCGGCTCACCGACGGGCAGGGCCGCACGGTCGACTTCCGCAACACCATCCTCGTGCTCACCTCCAACCTCGGCTCGCAGTTCCTCGTCGACCCGACGCTGGACGACGACGCCAAGCGGGAGGCGGTGCTGCGGACGGTGCGGCAGTCGTTCAAGCCGGAGTTCCTCAACCGGCTCGACGACGTCGTCGTCTTCGACGCGCTCAGCACCGCAGAGCTGGCGCGGATCGTCGACCTGCAGGTGCAGCGCCTCGCGGACCGGCTGGCCGACCGGCGGATGCGCCTCGAGGTCACCGACGCGGCCCGCGAGTGGCTCGCGCTCGAGGGCTTCGACCCGGCCTACGGTGCGCGGCCGCTGCGCCGGCTGGTGCAGCGCGAGATCGGCGACCAGCTGGCCCGCGCGCTGCTGGCCGGCGAGGTCAACGACGGCGACACGGTGATCGTCGACCGCGCACCGGACGTCTCCGGCCTCGTCGTCCGCCGTGCCGAGGCGACGGCCGAGATCGCCTGACCCCGTGCTGGTCTCGCGCCCGGACGGCGCCCGCCTCGAGGTCGAGGTGGCGGGTGCCGTCCCGGCGTCGGCGTCGGTCGTCCTGGTCCACGGCTGGACGATGACCCGCTCGAGCTGGAGACCGGTCGTCGAGCGGGTCCGGCGAGCGCGGCCCGACGTGGCCGTCGTGACCTACGACCAGCGCGACCACGGGGAGTCGAGGCCGGCGCCGCGAGCCCGCGGCCGGGGTGTCGCCCCCGAGGCCTCGATCGCCACCCCGGCCGACGACCTCGCCGCCGTCGTCGAGCAGGTCGCACTCGCCGGACCGGTGGTCCTCGGCGGGCACTCGATGGGCGGGATGGCGGTGCTCGGGCTCGCCGGCCGCCGCCCCGACCTCGTGCGTGATCGCGCCGCCGGCGTCCTGCTCGTCAACACGGCCGCCGGCGGCCTGCCGCGGCGGCGGTCGCTCGCCGCGCTGATGCGCGCGCTGGCGGCGGCCCCGCCGGGGGTGCGCGTCCCGCGGGTGCCGGCGCCGGCGGCCCGGCGCATCGGCTACGGGCGCGCGGCCCCGCGTGACGTGGTGGCGCGCGTCCGGCAGGGGGTGCCCGCGCCGACCGCGCGCAGTGTCGGCACCTGGTACGGCGCGCTGATGGCTCTCGACGAGGACACGTCGTTGGCGCACCTCGCCGGCGTGCCCGTCGCCGTCCTGGCCGGGGAGACCGACCGGCTCACCCCGAGCGACCACGCCCGCCGCATCGTCGCGCGGTTGCCGCACGCGACCCTCGACGTCGTCCCGGGCAGCGGGCACATGCTGCTCTTCGAGCACCCCGACCTCGTCGCCGCCCGGCTCCTGGCCCTGCTGCCCCCGGCCCCGCTCGGCCAGGGGTAACCCCCTCAAGTCGGACGGGTGCCACGCCGATGGCCGGGAGGTGACTGCGGAAGCCACCCGACCTGCCCTGGCTCCCGCCGTCGCGCCGCGGGTGGGCCTGGCGGCCGTCTCCCGGTTGTGCGCGGCCCTGGTGTCGGCCCAGCCCGGCGACGTCCTGGCCCTGGCCGCCGAGGGGCTGCAGCGCCTCACGTCGGCGGACGCCGTCGCGGTGACCACTCCGCACGGGGGCGACCAGGTCGTGCGAGCGGTGAGCGGGCAGGGAGAGGTCGGTCCCGCGCCAGGGCAGGTGCTGCCGATGGAGAACACGGTCGCCGGTCACGCCTTCCGCACCGGTGCCGTCCAGGTCTGCCTGGACGCCGAGACCGACCCGCGCACGTCCCGCGAGCACAGCCGCGCGCACCGCATCTCGTCGTCGGTCATGGTGCCGCTGCTCGTCGCCGGCAAGCCGCACGGCCTGGTGTGCCTGCTGTCCGGCAGGCGCCATGCCTTCACCGAGGACGACGTGGACGTCGCCCTGCTGGTCGGCGGTGTGGTGGCCGGGCGTCTCGCGGAGGCGGTGGCCACCGCGGGGCACGAGTCGCTGCTCGCGACGGTGTTCGACGCCCTCGAGGAGGGCATGATCGTGCGCACCGTGCCCGGGGCCGAGGTGGTGCTGCTCAACGCCGCCGCCGAGCGGATCACGAACCTCGTCGGGCGGGACCTCGTCGGGCGGGCTCTGTCCCCCGGATGGACCTGGACCGACGCGGACGGTCAGCGGGTGCTGGCCGAGGACCTGCCCACGTCGACGGTGCTGGCCACCGGCGAGCCGGTGCGCGACCGGCTGCTCCGCTGCGAGGGCGCGGGGAGGACGGCGCGCTGGCTCGAGGTCACCGCGCTGCCGGTGCGGACGGGCACCGGCGAGGTGTCCAGCGTCGTCACCCGCGTCGCGGACGTCACGGACCGGATCGACGACCGGCAGGCTCTCGAACGCAGCGAACGGCGTCTGGCGACGGCCACCGCCGTGACCGGGCTGGCGTGGTGGGACTACGACGTGCTCGCCGACCGGCACACCTGGTCCGACACGATGTTCGGGCTGCTCGGCCTCGCCCCGGGTGAGCCGCCGGGGCTGGACGGCCTGCTCGCGCTGGTGCACCCGGACGACCGCGAGCTGCTGATGCCGGGCGAGTCGCAGGCCGGGAGCCGCGTGTTCCGCATCCGTCGGCCCGACGGCGGGACCCGGTACCTGCAGTCGTGGAGCGACGTCGTGCGCGACGACGAGGGGAGCATCGTCGCGATCCACGGCACCACCCTCGACGTCACCGAGCGGGAGCGCGGCGCACGAGCCGTCGCCGCGTCGGAGGAGATGTTCCGCGCCGCGTTCGAGGGCGCCCCGATCGGCATGGCGATCGTCAGCCTCGAGACCGACTCGCTGGGCCGCCTGCTGCGCGTCAACGGGGCGGTCGGCGAGATGCTCGGCACCGGCAGCGAGACGATCGTCGGCAGCTCGGTGGACCAGTGGGTGCACCCCGGCACCGCGGACCGGGCGCGGCAGGACCTGTCCTCGCTGGCTGCGGGTGCGGCCGTCCCGGCCCGCGACATGCAGCTGCTGAGACCGGACGGGAGGGTGGTGGAGGCCTGGGTGCGAGCCGCGGTGCTGCCGGCCGGTGGGGCACCCGGCCGCTGTGCGCTCGTGCACGTCCTGGACGTCACCGAGCAGCGCCGGGCCGAGGAGTCACTGGAGCGGCTTGCGCTCACCGACACCCTCACCGGGCTGGCGAACCGGGCCCGGCTCGTGGAGGAGATGGGCCTCCTGCTGGCGCGGCCGCCGCAGCCCCACGGCTGCCAGGTCGCCGTCCTGCTGCTCGACCTCGACCGGTTCAAGCTCGTCAACGACGGCCTGGGCCACCCGGTGGGTGACGACCTGCTCGTCGCGGTGGCCGAGCGGCTGACGACCGTCTCGCCGCCCGGTTCCTGCGTGGGCCGCCTCGGCGGCGACGAGTTCGTCGTCCTGCTCGCCGGCTCGGCGGCGACCCGGGCGCTGGACGTCGCCCAGTCCGTGGCGGCGTTCCTGCGGGAGCCGTACGACCTGCCGTCGGGGCACCGGCTGGTCGTCTCGGCCAGCGTGGGCGTCGCCCTCGCGGACGGGCGCAGGACCGGCACCGACCTGCTGCGCGAGGCGGACCTCGCGCTGTACCGCGCGAAGGACGCCGGCCGGGACCGCGTCGCGGTCTGCGACGACGACCTGCGCGCCGGCGCGGTGGCCCGCGTGGACGTCGAGAACGTGCTGCGCCGGGCCCTGGACTCCGGCGGCCTGCGGCTGGACCTGCAGCCCGTCGTGGACCTGGCCAGCGAGCGCGCCGTGGGTGCGGAGGCGCTGGTCCGGCTCGTCACGGTCGAGGGCGCGACCCTGCCACCGGCGACGTTCGTCCAGGTCGCCGAGGAGACGGGGCTCGTCGCCCAGGTCGACGGCTGGGTGGTCGAGCAGGCGGTCGCGCTGCTCGCCGAGCCGGGAGCCGCGCTGCCGCGGGTGGCCGTCAACGTCTCCGGCCGCACGCTCCAGGAGCCCGGCTTCGCCGACCGGGTGCTCGCCGCGCTGGACGCCCGGGGCGTGGACGGCGCACGGCTGGACGTCGAGATCACCGAAAGCGTGCTGCTCGAGGCGACGGTCGAGGCGCGCCGGGCCCTGGCGGCCCTGCGGCTGGCCGGCGTCCGGATCGGGCTCGACGACTTCGGCACCGGCTACTCCGCCCTGGCCTACCTGCAGCGCCTGCCGCTGGACTTCCTCAAGGTCGACCGGTCGTTCGTCGCCCGACTCGGGGGAGGTGACGCGACCGCCGAGGCGACGGTGCGGGCCATCATCGACGTCGCGCACGCCCACCGGCTGGTCGTCATCGCCGAGGGTGTGGAGACGGCGGAGCAGGCACGGACGTTGCGTGCGCTCGGCTGCGACCGCGGGCAGGGCTGGCTGTACGGCCGCCCGGCGCCGGTCACGGGCCGGCGCGTCACGGGCTGACGCGCGGCGGCTCCTGCTCGGGGAGCTCGGCGCCGTCCAGCGCGACGGTGACCGGGGCGTGGTCGCTGGCTCCCTTGCCCTTGCGCTCCTGCCGGTCGATGTGGGCGCCGGTCACGCGCGCCTGCAGGGCCGGGCTGCCGAGGAGGAAGTCGATGCGCATGCCCTGGCGCTTGGGGAAGCGCAGCTGCGTGTAGTCCCAGTACGTGTAGACGCCCGGGCCCGGTGCGTGCGGGCGAACGAGGTCGGCGAACCCGGCGTCCACGACACCGGCGAACGCGGCACGCTCGGCCGGGGACGTGTGCGTCCTCCCCTCGAAGAACTCCGGGCTCCACACGTCGTCGTCGGTCGGCGCCACGTTCCAGTCCCCGCCGAGCGCGATCTGGGCCTGCGGGTCCGCGGCGAGCCACGCACGGCCGGCCTCGCGGAGGGCTGCCAGCCACTCGAGCTTGTACTCGAGGTGCGGGTCGCCGAGTGCGCGGCCGTTGGGCACGTAGAGGGACCAGACGCGGACGCCGCCGCACGTCGCCCCGAGGGCGCGTGCCTCGGTCTGCTCCGCGTCCCCCCAGCACGGCTGACCGGGGAAACCGACCTCGACGTCCTCGATGCCGACCCGTGAGGCGATCGCGACGCCGTTCCACTGGCTGACGCCGAGGTGGGCCGTCTCGTAGCCGATCGCCTCGAACGCCAGCGCCGGGAACTGGTCGTCGGTGCACTTGGTCTCCTGCAGCAGGACGACGTCGACGTCGCTGCGCTCGATCCACGCCGTCACGCGGTCGACGCGGGCGCGGATCGAGTTGACGTTCCAGGTGGCCAGACGCACGGCCGCGACGCTACCTCGCTACCGTCGCCCGCATGCCGACCGCCCTCGTCACCGGTGGCAGCGCGGGCATCGGCCTCGCGTTCGCCCGCCGTCTGGCCGCCGACGGCCACGACCTCGTGCTCGTCGCCCGCGACGCGACCCGCCTGCAGGACGCCGCCGACGACCTCGCCGCGCGCCACGCCGTGGACGTCGAGGTGCTGCCCGCCGACCTCGCCGAGCGCGACCAGCTCGAGCGGGTCGCGGTCCGGGCGGCGGACGGCGAGCGCCCGGTCGACCTGCTCGTCAACAACGCCGGCCTCGCGTTGCACGACCGGTTCCTGCGCACGGACGTGGCCGACCAGGAGCGGCTGCTCGACGTGCACTGCCGCGCCACCCTCGTGCTCACCCACGCGGCCGGCCGCGCGATGGCGCGGCGCGGCGGCGGCGCGGTCGTCAACGTCTCCAGCGTCGCCGGCCTGATGGCGACCGGCACCTACTCGGCGGCCAAGGCGTGGACGTTGACGTTCAGCGAGGCGATGTCGATCGAGCTGGCGCCGAAGGGCGTCACCGTCACCGCGCTGGCGCCCGGCTACGTGCGGACGGCCCTGGTTGGCGACCTCGCCGAGCGGCTGCCGTCGTTCGCGTGGGTGGACGCCGACCGCCTGGTCGACGAGTGCCTTGCCGACGTGCG
>JBKHXE010000104.1:0-17397 GCA_046566185.1 Actinomycetes bacterium
GTCGACCGTCGGGGTTCCGGCCCGGGTCGACGACGTCGGGCTGGACGGCGATGACGTAGGGCCGCTCCGGGTGGCGGCCGCGCGCGACGTCCTGCTCGACGGCGAGCATCTCCTCGCGCGTGCCGCCGAGGTGCAGGGTGCCCGCGGCGTCCAGGCCGGGCGCCGTCCACGGGACCGGGCCCGACAGGGCGAAGTCGACCTTGCAGACGGCGCTGCCGTAGCGGTAGGCCTGGAGCCAGCGGCGGTACAGCGACGGCAGGCGCTCGCCGGCGACGTCCAGCACGCCGGCCGGGCCGAGGTTGAGCAGGACGGCGCGGGCGCGGGGCAGCTCCTCCAGCGAGGTCACGCGGTGGCCGGTGACGAAGCGGCCGCCGAGGCGCTCGACGACCTCGACCATCGCGTCGACCATCCGCTGGCTGCCGCCGCGCACGAGCGGCCACCCGACGCCGTGCGCCATCGTCGTCAGCAGCAGGCCGGCGCCCGCCGGGCCGAGGGAGCGGGACGGCGCGATGGCGTGCGTGCTGACCCCGGTGAGCATCGCGGGGGCGACGTCACCGCGGAACCGCGCGTTCCAGGCGTACGAGCCCTGCTCGAGCACCCGCAGCCCGAAGCGCAGCGCCAGCACGGGGTCGCGGGGCACGCTGCGGTAGTCGGACGTCATGAGGTCGACGAGCTCCTGCCACCCCTCGACCAGCGGCCCGAGCAGAGACCGCCACGCGCGGCCGTCGGCGTCCAGCGCCTCGGCGGTCCTGTCCAGGTCGCGGTAGGCGAGGCCGGCCCGGCCGCCGTCCAGCGGCTGGGCGAACGGCACGTCCGGCTGCAGCAGCTCCACACCGCGGGAGGCCAGGTCGAAGGCCCGGAAGAACGGCGACGCGATGCCGAGCGGGTGCACCGAGGAGCACACGTCGTGCCGGAAGCCCGGCAGGGTCAGCTCGGTGGTGCGGGCGCCGCCCCCGAGCGTCCCGGAGGCCTCGTGCACCTCCACCTCGAGGCCGGCGGCGGCGAGCACGACGGCGGCCGCGAGCCCGTTGGGCCCGGAGCCGACGACGACGGCGTCCACGGTGCCGGTCACGGCCTCGACGCTAACGAGGCCGGAACGATCCGGCACGATGGCGCGCATGACCCGCGTGGCGGCCGTGGACTGCGGCACCAACTCGATCCGCCTGCTGGTGGCCGACGTGGACCCCAACGCGGGCACCCTCGTCGACCTCGACCGCCGGATGGAGATCGTCCGGCTGGGGCAGGGCGTCGACCGCGCCGGGCGCATCGCGCCCGAGGCGATGGAGCGCACGCTGGACGCCGTGCGCCGCTACGCCGACGTGGCGCGAGGGCTGGGCGCCGAGCGGGTGCGGTTCGTGGCGACGTCCGCGAGCCGCGACGCCGAGAACTCCGCCGAGTTCGTGGACGGCGTGCGCGGCGTCCTCGGTGTCGAGCCGGAGGTGGTCGCCGGCGACGAGGAGGCGGCGCTGTCGTACACCGGCGCCACCGCCGAGCTGCACGGGGACCACGAGGCGCCGTTCCTCGTCGTCGACCTCGGCGGTGGGTCGACCGAGCTGGTACTGGGCGACGGGGCGGTCGAGGCCTCCCGGTCGGTGGACGTCGGCTGCGTGCGGATGACCGAGCGCCACCTGGCCGGTGACCCGCCGACCCAGGCGCAGGTGGACGCCGCGACCGCGGACGTCGCGGCGGCCCTCGACCTCGCCGCCTCCACGGTGCCGCTGGCGCGGGCCCGCACCCTCGTCGGACTCGCCGGCTCGGTCACCACGGTGACGGCGCACGCCCTGGGGCTCGAGGCCTACCGGCCGGAGCGCATCCACCGGTCGGTGCTGCCCGTCGCGGACGTCGTGGCCGCGTGCGACGAGCTGCTGTGGATGCCGCGCGACAAGCGCGCCGCGCTGCCGTTCATGCACCCCGGTCGCGTCGACGTCATCGGTGCCGGTGCCCTGGTGTGGCGGCTCGTCGTCGAGCGCGTCGCCGCGGAGGCGGGGCTCACGGAGGTGGTCACCAGCGAGCACGACATCCTCGACGGCATCGCCTTCTCGGTTGCCTGAGATCCCGGCTCAGCCCGCGGCGAGCACGGCGCGGAGTCCCCGTCGGCCCACTGCTGCCATCACCGGCTCGTCGGCCGAGTGCGCGAGGTAGGCCAGGCTCAGCGCGAGCGCCCAGCCGCGCGCGCGGACCCAGGTGTCGTCGTCCACGCCGCCGTAGGCCTCGCGGAGGGCGCCGTGGCACGAGAGCGGCAGCAGGGTCCACGCGACCGCCAGGTCGGTCGCCGGGTCACCGGCCGTCACGTCGCCGAAGTCGATGACCCCGCTGACCCGGCCCCGGTGAACGAGGACGTTCGCGGGGTGCAGGTCGCCGTGCAGCCACAGTGGCGGGCCGGACCACGGTGGCGCGCCGGCGGCGTCGTGCCACACGGCCAGCACGGCGCCGCGGTCGAGGCCCGGCAGCGCGTCGAGTCGTGCGAGCACGGCGTCGGCGCGGTCCGGCAACGGCACGCCGCGGAAGGGGTTGACCGGGGCGTCCGCCGGAGCGGGTTCGTGCAGCGCGGCGAGGAACGCTCCCAGCGCCGTGGCGGTCGCCTCCTCGTCGTCCGGTGGGGTGCGGGCGGCCACGTCGCCGGGCAGGTAGGGGACGACGCTCCAGGACCACGGGTAGCCCCGAGCGGCACGCCCTGCGCGCACGGGTACCGGCACGGGGAGCGGCAGTCGAGGAGCGAGCCTCGGCAGCCACCGCAGCTCGTGGTCGACGAGCGCGGCGGCGAGGGCCCGGCGCGGCAGGCGCACGACGAGGTCGTCGCCGAGCCGCAGCAGCACGTTGTCCCAGCCGTTGGCGAGGAGGCGCAAGGGGAGCCCGGCGAGATCGGGCATCTGCTCGGCCAGCAGCCGCTCGACGAGCCCGACCGACACGTCGACCTCGGCGGCGGGCATCGGCCGGGTCACGGCGGCTGACGCTACTCGTTGCGGCACACCGAGGAAGTGGGCACCTCGACTCGTGGGCGCCGCGCCGGACGCGAAGGACCCCTCCCGGCCCTAGCCTGCGTGACGTGCCGCCCGACCGTCCCGGGCTCCTGCCGCACCCACTGACGGGTCAGGAGTTCGCCTCACCCGTCCTGGCGGGCAGCGGCTGGCCGGAGGACCCTGCCCGGCCGCGTACCCCGCGCGCCCACGACGCGGACGACGTCGCCCGGCTCGCGGCGTCGAGCCCGGACCTCGCGACCCTCGACGCGCGGACGTCGGTCTGCCGCGCCTGCCCGCGGCTGGTGGCCTGGCGTGAGGAGGTCGCGGCGTCCAAGCGACGCGCCTACGCCGACGAGCCGTACTGGGGACGCCCCACCCCGGGCTTCGGTGACCCGTCGGCGCCGCTGCTCGTCGTCGGCCTCGCGCCGGGCGCCCACGGCGCCAACCGGACCGGCCGGCTGTTCACGGGCGACCGGTCCGGGGACTGGATCTTCGCAGCCCTGCACCGCACCGGCTTCGCCAACCAGGCCGAGAGCCGCCACGCCGGCGACGGGTTGAGGCTGGCCGGCGCTCGCATGGTGCCCGCGGTGCGCTGCGTGCCACCGGACAACAGGCCCCTGCCGGCCGAGCGCGACACCTGCTCGCCCTGGCTGGAGCGCGAGATCGCCCTGGTCTCGCCGCGCGTGGTGCTCACCCTCGGCGGTTTCGGCTGGGACGCCGCGCTGAGCGTCGCCCGCCGGCTCGGGTGGGTCGTGCCACGGCCTCGGCCTCGCTTCGGGCACGGCGCCGAGGTGGTACTGCAGCGTCCGGACGGCGAGTCGGTGCACCTGCTCGGCTGCTACCACGTCAGCCAGCAGAACACCTTCACCGGCAGGCTGACCGAGCAGATGCTGGACGACGTCCTGCTGGGCGCGCGACGGCTCGCCGGGCTGGCCGCTCGGTAACCTGCGCACCAGGGCCCCCGTAGCCCAACGGCAGAGGCAGGCGCCTTAAAAGCGCTCGAGTGCGGGTTCGAGTCCCGCCGGGGGTACACGCTCTCCCCGACTGCGCGGCGCGGCCGGGGTCCCGCCATCCCTCCCCTGCCGTGACGGTCAGAACGGTGGCGGTCCGGGGTCGGGCCGCTGTGGTTCCTGCTCCGTCGACTCCGTGCCGGCCGGTGCGAGGGCAGCGCGTAGTGCCGCCGCGCCCCGGTGGGCGGCGTCGTGTCCGTCGGTGACCGGCGCCGACGACACCGGCGGTCGTGGCGGCGGGTGGTCGGGCCCGGGCGCGCGGTGTCGCCAGGGCCTGGGGTGGTCGGATCACGTACTGGTGTCCGGTGCGGGTGGTCCACTCGACCGCGCCGTCGTCGCGCAGGCGGACCCTGGTGCGGCCGTGGTGCTTCATCCGGTGGTGCCGGCGGCACAGCGGGTGCAGGTTGCACGGGCAGGTCGGGCCGGCCGGCCAGGCCAGGGCGTGGTCGAGGTCGCAGCGGGTCGCCGGCCGGGAGCAGCCCGGCGCGGTGCACCGCTGCCAGCGGGCCCGCACCAGCCGGGCGAGGGCGGCGCCGGGCCGGTACCCGCGCCGCGCGCGGCCGTGGCAGTAGGCGGCCAGCGGGCCGGACGGGGGCGGCTGCGTCAGCCACGCCACCCCCGCCGGCCACGCGTCGCCGTCCCCGTGGGCCGGGGTGCTGGGCGGTCGTGGGGGCAGGTCGTGGGTGCCGGACTCGACGCCGACGACGGCGCCGGTGGCCGGGTCGGTGGCCAGGCGGCGCACGACGGCGCCGGCGCGGGCGAGCAGGTCCCGGGCGACCGGGGCGGGCAGGTAGCCGTACCCGTCCAGGTGCGCCGGGGCCGGGTCCGCCCCGGCCAGGGTGCCGGCGCTCATCGTCAGCTGCAGGTGCGGGCGGGCCCCGACCCACGCCCCGGTCCCGGGCACCGGCGGCCCGTCCCCGCTCGCGCCGGCCAGCACGGCGTGGGCCCAGTCGGCCAGCGCGTCGAAGCGGGCGGCGTCGATGCCCTCCCCGCCCTGACCGCCCTGGCCGGCGGCGCGGACCCGGCCGTGCGCCAGCCCGTCGACCGCGGTGAACACCGCGTGCACGTCGGGGGCGGGGCCGGTGACCACCAGCTCGGCCAGCCCGTCCGGCAGCACTACCGGGACCACCCGGCGGTCCCGGCGGCCGGCGGCGTGCCGGCGGGCCGACACCTCGGCGTCCACGTGCGCGGCCTCCACCGCCACCCGGTCCCGCAGCTGCCAGGCCGTCAGCGTCCGGGCCACCGGGGCCACCGCGGCGTCCACCGCCGCGGCGTCGGCGTCAGCGAGCGCGTCGGTGCCCTTGACGACCACCCGGGCCCGGGCCGCGTCGATCGCGCCGACCTCCAACAGGCCCAACGTCCCCGGCAGCCGGCCGGCCAGCTGGGTCGCCTCGTGCAGCCGCGCCGCGGCCGCCCGGGTCCCCCAGCCCAGCCGGAACGCCACCTCGTCGGCGGTGAACTCCCCGGCCCCCTCCGCCTCGTACCGGCCCGCCAGCACCGCCAGCGCCCGCACCTGCACCCCGTACGCCCGCGCCGCGACCTGCTCGGCGATCACCGCCACGTCCAGCAGCGAGGCGTCGGCCAGGTCCCCCAGCCGGGCGGCGTCGGCGACCAGCTGCGCGGTCAGCTCCCCCAACCCCGCCACCCGGCGCCCGGCGTGCTCGTACCGGCCCAGCAGCAACCCCGCCAGAGCGCGCTGCACCTCACTCCCGCACGACCACTCGAACACGTGTTCGAGTCTAGACGGACCCCCCGACAACGACAAGGCGACTCACGGCAGTGTCGGCCGCCCGTCGGCGCCGATCGGGAAGCCCGGGTTCCACGCCACCTCCCACAGGTGCCCGTCCGGGTCGGCCAGGTAGCCCGCGTACCCCTCGAACTCCGCGGCGGCGGCCGGCTCCTTGACGACGGCACCTCCGGCCGCGACCCATCGTGCGGCCACCTCGTCGACCTGCTCACGGCTGTCGCAGTTGAGGGCCAGCGCGACCGACGAGTGGGGCCGCGCCGGGACGGTGCCGGCGTCGGCGGCCAGCGCGTCTCGGCCGAAGAGGGCGAGCTGGCCGCCGTCCGTGGCGTAGAAGGTGACGACCCCAGGTACGGAGGCGGCCGACGGCGCCCAGCCGAGGCCCGAGTAGAAGCGGGTGGACGCCTCGACGTCGGCCACGCCGAGGGTGACGAGCGAGATGCGGGCGGGGACCGGCACGGAGCCTCCTCGGGGCGTCGGGAACTTTCGCCTTTACACGAGCATTACGGTAGGTGCAGGGAATCCCCGCGGGACCCCCCGCAGCCCTCGACGGAGGACATCGATGCAGAGCAACAACCCGGTCTTCAACCGGATGCCGGAGTTCACCCGCAACGGGTACGCGACCTTCGACGCCCGGCCGGGTCAGCCCGCGGCCGGTGCAGGTGCCGCCGGTGCCGCCGGTGCCGACACCGCGTCGGCCGAGCGCCTGGAGGAGCTGTACGCCCAGCCCGCCGCCGGGCCGCTCGAGACCGGCCGGATGACCTACGACGACGTCGTGATGAGGACGGCGTCGATCTTCGGCGTGCTGCTGGTGACGGCAGCCGTCGCCTGGTTCGTGGCGCCCGGCCTCATGCTCGTCGGCCTGATCGGCGGCCTCGTGCTCGGCCTGGTCAACGCGTTCAAGCGCGAGCCCTCGCCCGCCCTGATCCTCGCCTACGCGGCGTTCCAGGGACTGTTCCTCGGTGGCATCAGCCGCACGTTCGAGAGCTTCTACGACGGCATCGTCGCCCAGGCCGTCCTGGCCACCCTCGGCACCTTCGCCGTCATGCTCGCGCTCTACAAGAGCGGCAGGATCCGGGTCACGCCGAAGTTCCAGCGGATCATGCTGTTCGCCGTCGGCGGGTACGCCGTCTTCGTGCTGGTGAACCTCGGCATCATGCTGTTCACGGGCAGCAGCCTGCGCGGTGGCGCGTTCGGCCTGCTCATCGGCGCCGTCGGCGCCGTCCTCGCGGCCCTGTCGCTGACGCTCGACTTCGACTTCATCGACAAGGGCGTCCGCAACGGCATCCCGGCCCGCTACGCGTGGACCGCGGCCTTCGGCCTCACCGTCACGCTGATCTGGCTGTACATCGAGTTCCTGCGCATCCTGTCCATCCTGCGCGGCGAGGAGTAACAGAGCCGTTGGCGCGCGTCCACGAGCTCCCGGCGGTCACCTGGTGACCACCGGGAGCTCGTCGCGTGAGGGGGTCGAGCGCGAGCTGTGGCGCGTGACCACCCGCCTGTCGGCTCTCGGCCCGGCGCGCCTGGCCCGACCCGGCGCGGACGGCGCGACGCCGGCCGACCGGGTCCGTCCCCTCCTGCAGGAGCTGGCCGACACCGCGGCGGACCTCGAGCAGCGCGAACGGCGCGCCGTCCCGGCCCTGGCGCCGCACGCCCTCGGGGACCAGCTGGTCGTCCTCGTGCGCGACGTCCTCGACGCCACGGAGGACGAGGCGGTCACGGACCGGGTTCGCGACCGCCTCGTCGCGCTGCGGCGAGCGCTCTAGCTCAGCCGCTCGTAGATGATCGCCATGCCCTGACCGCCGCCGACGCACATCGTCTCCAGCCCGAGCTGCTTGTCACGCGACTGCAGGCCGTTGAGCAGGGTCGTGGTGATGCGGGCGCCGGTCATGCCGAACGGGTGGCCGAGGGCGATCGCGCCGCCGTGCACGTTGAGCTTGTCGAGGTCGATGCCGAGGTCGTCGGCGCTCGGCAGCACCTGGGCAGCGAACGCCTCGTTGATCTCGACGAGGTCGATGTCGTCGATCGTCATGCCGGCGCGCGCGAGGGCCTGCCGGGACGCCTCGACCGGGCCGAGCCCCATGATCTCGGGCGACAGGGCCGAGACGCCGGTGGAGATCACCCGGGCGAGCGGGGTCAGCCCGAGGTCGCGGGCCTTCGTGTCGCTCATGACGACCAGGGCCGCGGCGCCGTCGTTGAGCGGGCAGCAGTTGCCGGCCGTCACGGTGCCGTTCTCGCGGAACACGGGGGTGAGGCCCTGCACGGCCTCGAGGGTGACGCCGGCACGCGGTGAGTCGTCGGCGTCCACCACGGAGCCGTCGGGGATGGTGACCGGGGTGATCTCGCGGGCGAAGAAGCCGTCGGCGACGGCCTTCTCGGCCCGGTTCTGGCTTTCGACGCCCCACTCGTCCTGCCGCTGGCGCGACACCCCGCGGAACGTGGCGACGTTCTCGGCGGTCTGGCCCATCGCGAGGTACACGTCGGGCAGCCCGCCGTGCTCGCGTGGGTCGGTCCACGCCTCGTTCGTCTCGGCGAGGTGCTTGCTCCGGGCCTGGGCATCGGCGAAGACCGGGTTCAGCCACTCGTCGGTGCTCTGCCCGGCGCCCGCGAAACCCTTGTAGCGCGAGACCATCTCGACGCCGCCGGAGACGAACACGTCGCCCTCGCCGGCCACGATGGCGTGGAATGCCATCCGCGTGGTCTGCACGCTGGACGCGCAGAACCGGTTGACGGTCGCGCCGGGCAGGTGGTCGTAGCCGGCGAGCACCGCGACGACGCGGGCCATGTTCATGCCGTGCTCGCCCCACGGCTCGGCGCAGCCGAGGTACAGGTCGTCGATCTCGGCGGGGTCGAGCGCCGGCACCTTGTCGAGGGCCGCCTTGACGATCGTGGCAGCCAGGTCGTCCGGGCGGACGTCCCTGAGCGACCCCTTGAAGGCGCGGCCGATCGGGCTGCGCGCGGTGCTGACGATGACGGCCTCGGGCATGTGCTCCTCCTGGCGGGGCGCGGTCGATGCGCCGATGCTACCCCCGCTGGTTACTCGCCGGTAACCATGGCGTTCTCGGGTCGCTCGTCGTCCCGGGCGTCGGGATCGAACGACCGCTGCGCCGGCAGCGGCTGGCGGCGGCGGCGCAGCAGCGTGGCCCAGCGACCCAGCGGACCGCGGTCGGCTCCGGCCACGTTCGCGCCCGACACCTCGGTGCCCGGGTCCTCCGCGGCGGCGACGGCGGCCTCGGCCACGGGCGCGACCCCCTCGCCGCGGCGGATGTCCGGGTGGCGCTCCCGGCCGCCGTCCGGCCAGTAGCCCGCGGCCGCGCAGACGCTCGGCAGCAGCGCGGCGGCGCACCGGGCGTACCCGGCGGGGGAGGGGTGGAAGCGGTCGGCGCTGAACAGCTCACGGGGCGAGGCGGCGAACTCCGGGCCCAGGATGTCGCCGAGCGACACGGTGCGGCCGCCGGCCTCGACCACCGCGACGGTCTGGGCGGCGGCCAGCTCACGGCTCCACCTGCGGGCGATCGAGCGCAGCGGCTGGGCGATCGGCTCGATGGAGCCCAGGTCTGGGCACGTGCCGACGACCACCTCGCAGCCCACCTCCCGCAGGCTGGTCACCGCGGCGGCGAGCGCGCCGACGGCCACGGGCACCTTGATGCGGTGCGTCACGTCGTTGCCGCCGATGAGGATGACCGCGACGTCGGGGTGCGAGACGCGCCCGAGCAGCTCGGCCACCTGGTCGGCGAGGTCGGTGGACTCGGCGCCGACGACGGCGACGTTCGTCAGGTGCACGGGGCGGCCGGAGACGGCGGCCAGCCCGCTCGCCACGATCGCGCCCGGGGTCTCGGCCGCCTCGGTCGCGCCCAGGCCGTCGGCGGTGGAGTCGCCGAGCACCGCGAGCTGGATCGGCTCGCCCGGGCCGTGGCCGTACACCCCGTCGGCCTCCGGGCCGGCGAGCCCGAAGGGCTGCCCGATCCACCGGCGCGCCAGCCGTGCCTCGACCGCCACGACCGCGACGCCCAGCGCGCCGACGAAGGTCAGGCCGCCGCCGCCCAGGGCGGCAGCGGTCGCCACCTGGCGGGCCCTGCTGACGCGGGACATGGCCGACCTCCCCTCGCAGACCGGTCACGACGTCTTCTCACCGTACGACCCACCCGGTACGACGCGGTGGCGGGTCCGGATGTTCCGCGCGTCGCATCCTGCCGCCCTGGTCATCCCGTCCCGCCGGCGGGTGTGAGCGGATGTCTGCCGGCGGCGATCTGGGAGCATGGGCCACGTGAAGTACGCCGAGCACGTCATCGACCTCGTCGGCAACACGCCCCTGGTCCGCCTCACGAGGGTCACCGAGGGCATCGCCGCCACCGTTCTCGCCAAGGTGGAGTACATGAACCCGGGCGGGTCGGTGAAGGACCGCATCGCGCTGCGGATGGTCGAGGCCGCCGAGCGCTCCGGGGAGCTGAAGCCGGGCGGCACGATCGTCGAGCCGACGTCCGGCAACACCGGGGTGGGGCTGGCCCTGGTCGCCCAGCAGCGCGGTTACCACTGCGTCTTCGTCTGCCCCGACAAGGTCAGCGAGGACAAGCGGAACGTGCTGCGCGCCTACGGCGCCGAGGTCGTGGTCTGCCCGACGGCGGTGCCGCCGGACCACCCGGACTCGTACTACTCGGTCTCCGACCGGCTGACCCGCGAGATCGACGGCGCGTGGAAGCCGAACCAGTACGTCAACCCGGAGGGCCCGGCGTCCCACTACGCCACCACCGGGCCGGAGATCTGGCGCGACACCGAGGGCCGGGTCACCCACTTCGTCGCCGGCATCGGCACCGGCGGCACGATCACCGGCGCCGGCCGCTACCTCAAGGACGTCAGCGAGGGTCGCGTCACGGTCGTCGGCGCCGACCCGGAGGGCTCCGTGTACTCCGGCGGCACGGGCCGGCCCTACCTCGTCGAGGGCGTCGGCGAGGACTTCTGGCCGGCCGCGTACGACCCGGCCGTGCCGGACGAGATCGTGGCGGTCAGCGACGCCGACTCGTTCGCCATGACCCGCCGGCTCGCCCGCGAGGAGGGCCTGCTCGTCGGCGGGTCGTGCGGCATGGCGGTCGTCGCCGCACTGCGCGTGGCGAAAGACCTCGGCCCGGACGCCTCCGACAAGGTCGTCGTCGTCCTGCTGCCCGACAGCGGTCGCGGCTACCTCACCAAGATCTTCAACGACCGGTGGATGGCCTCGTACGGCTTCATGGCCGGCGGGCAGGACGCCACCGTCGCGGACGTGCTGCGCCGCAAGGGCGGCGACCTGCCCGACCTCGTGCACACCCACCCGACCGAGACGGTGCGCGACGCGATCGAGATCCTCCGCGAGTACGGCGTCTCGCAGATGCCGGTCGTCGGCGCGGAGCCGCCGGTGATGGCAGGTGAGGTGATGGGCTCGGTCAGCGAGCGCGACCTGCTGGACGCCGTGTTCTCCGGCAAGGCGAAGATGTCCGACCCGGTGCGCGACCACATGCAGCCGCCGCTGCCGCAGGTCGGTGGGGGAGAGCCGCTGGACGCCGCGCGACGGCTGCTGGAGTCCAACGACGCCGTCATGGTCCTCGTCGACGGCAAGCCCGCCGGGGTGCTGACGCGCCACGACCTGCTGGGCTTCCTCGCGCGCTGAGGCCCTCGCCGGTCACACGACCACGGCGTCCCGCTGTGGCCCGGCCGCGCGGCCGTCAGAGGCGGTGACGACCTCGACGAGCAGCCTCACCGCGCGCTCGAGCACGTCCGCGGGCTGCGCGTAGGGCAGCCGCAGCCGGTCGTCGAAGGCGTGTCCGGTGGAGAAGCGGGGCCCGGGTGCCAGCAGGAGCCCGCGGGCCTGGGCCGTGGCGGCGAGCGCGGACGACGACAGCCCGGGCAGCCGGCACCACAGCACCATCCCGCCGGGCGGGACGGTGACCGACCAGTCCGGAAGGTGTTGCCGCAGAAGCGAAACCAGCGCGTCCCGCTGGCGGCGCAGGCGCTCGCGCTGTCCGGTCAGGACGTCGTCCAGCGAGTCGAGCAGGTGGCAGGCGGTCAGCTGCTCGAGCACCGGGCCGGCCAGGTGGCTGCGCGCGGCGGCGGCCGCCAGGGCGCGCACGGTCTCGGCGTCCGAGCGCAGCCAGCCCACCCGCATCCCGCCCCAGACGGACTTGCTGAGCGTCCCCACGCTCACCGTCGCCGACCGCCCGGCGAACGCCGCGAACGGCGTGCCGGGTGTCGCGTCCAGGGCCAGCTCGGCCAGGGTCTCGTCGACGAGGGCCACGCTGGACGTCTGCGCCAGCCCCGCGGCCAGCCTGCTGCGCTGCTCGTCGTCGAGCAGGGTGCCGGTGGGGTTCTGGAAGTCCGGCATGACGTAGGCGAGCCGCGGGTCGGTCTGGCGCGCCGCCTGCAGCATGTCGGCGGGGACCGCCTCGGGCCGGTCGGCGTCGACCGCGACCGGCACGACGCGTGCTCCCGCTGCCGCGATGGCGTCGAGGGCGTTGGGATAGCTCGGGTGCTCGACGAGGACGCGGTCCCCGGGGGACAGGAGGGCCTGGAGCGTCACGGCGATGCCGTGGAGGGCGCCGCTGGTGACGAGCACCTGCTCCGGGGTCGTCGGCAGTCCCCGAGCGGTGTACCGCTCGGCTATCCGGGCGCGCAGCTCCGGCAGGCCCAGCGGGTAGTAGCCGACCGTCGGCAGGTGGCGGGGAAGGTCCTGCAGGGCGGCGGTGAAGGCGGCCGGCACCTCGGGCGGTGCCGGTGGGGCGGCGTGGACGAGCGCGAGGGTCCGGCCGTCGTCCGGGCCCGGGACCCAGGCGCCGGACGCCGGCCCGGCGGGCAGCCTCGTCCAGGTGCCCGCGCCCTGGCGGGCGTCCGCCCAGCCGTCCTCCCGCAGCCGGCGGTAGGCGGAGGTGACGGTGGCCCGGCTGAGGCCGACCGCACGGGCCAGCTCCCGCTCCGCGGGCAGCCGGGCGCCGATCGGCAGGCGGCCGTCGCCGATGAGGAGCCGCAGTCGCCCGGCCAGCGCCTCGTAGCGCGGCGGGCGCTCCGCCGAGAGGTCACCGAGCAGGCCGGCCAGCCGCGCGGCGCCGAGGACGTTCATGCCACTTCCCTCGTATTGGCCCGATGATGGCGAGCCAATCGTGTCCCACGATGGGTGGCATGCACCAGGCCCGCCGCCAGAACCGGCTCGTCCGCCGCCTCGTCCAGCTCTACCTCGGGCTCGTCGCGTACGGGCTCTCGATGGCGCTGCTGGTGCGCGGCGAGCTGGGTGTGATGCCGTGGGACGTGCTCCACCAGGGGCTGTCGCGGCACCTGCCGCTGACGCTCGGCCAGGTGACCATCGGGGTCGGCGTCCTGGTGCTCCTGCTCTGGATCCCGTTGCGCGAGAAGCCCGGTCTCGGCACGGTCAGCAACGTCGTCGTCATCGGCCTCGCCGTCGACGCCTGGCTGGCCGTGCTGCCCGAGGTGACGTCGTGGTGGGCGCGGGTCCTGCTCGTCGTCGCCGGCGTCACGCTGAACGCCGCCGCGACGGCCGCCTACATCGGCGTCCACCTCGGGTCCGGCCCCCGCGACGGGCTGATGACCGGTCTCGTGCGCCGCACCGGTGGCTCGGTCCGCCTGGTGCGGACGGGCATCGAGGTGGTCGTCGTCGCGGTGGGCTGGCTGCTCGGAGGCGTCCTCGGCGTCGCGACCGTCGTCTACGCCGTCGGCATCGGCCCGCTCACCCAGGTGTTCATGCCGGCGCTCGCCGTGCCACCAGCACGGCCTCGACGATCGGTCCCTTGTCCGTCGACCGCGTGACCTCGTCGAGACGTTCGACGTCCAGCCCGGAGGCACTGTCGCGCAGTGCCTCCAGCGAGTGCATGAGCCGCGGGTCCTTCGGCCCCCGCGCCACGCCCTCGGTGAGGTTGCGCACCGAGTGCCCGACGACGACGACCCGCCCACCGGGTGCGAGCCAGGCCGACGCGCGCCGGACGACGTCGGGCAGGGCCGCGTAGGCGACGAGCACGAGGTCGTAGGCGTGGCCCGCCGGCGGCTCCCAGTGGCGGGCGTCCCCGACGTGCCAGTCGACGGCGAGGTCGGCCGCCTCGGTGGCGGCGTGACCGCGCGTCACGCCGACCGGGGAGAAGTCGAGCGCGGTCACCTGCCACCCGCGCTCCGCGAGCCAGACCGTGTGGCGGCCGGCCCCGGCGGCGAGGTCCAGCGCCCGGCCCGGCGCCAGGCCCGCCAGTGCCTCGACGACCGTCGGGCTGGGGGACGCGTCGACCTCGCCCGTGGCGTAGGCCTCGTCCCAGCCCTGGACGCCTCGGCCGGGGGCGTCCGCCGGGGCCAGCTCGACGACGGTGTGCACCGGTGGGTTCGACGACTCGGCCGAGCACGTCAGGGCGCGCGGCGGCCCGGGGTGGGTGGTGTCGACGACGACCCGCCAGCGGGTTCCGTCCGCGACGTCCCAGTGGGTCACGGCGCGAACCGGCGCCACGTCGACGCCTGCGGGCCGCACGTCAGCGGCGGCCTCCAGGCCGAGGTGCCGCCGCAGCGCGACCTCGGCCGCCTGCGCGGGGAACGGCAGGGACGTCCTGCCGCGCAGGTGCTCGAGCAGCAGCCGTCCCTCGCCCAGGGCTGCGACGAGGCCGGGTGCGTCGCCCGCCGTGACGCGCCCGTAGTACAGGCCGTCGGGCAGCACGAGCACGTTGCCGGCGAAGCGGTCGCCGCCCATGTGCGAGACCTCCCAGGCGTCGTCGCCGACGAGGTCGTGGAGGGCCCGCGCCACCGGGCGGCCACGCTCGGCGCAGCACGCGTCGTGCCGCCCGTGCGTGCACGTGCCGAGGAAGCGGTCGACGGGCTGCCAGCCGTCGGGCGTCCGGCCCGCGCGCAGGTCGCCCACCAGCCGGTCTAGCGGCAGGCTCGCGACGTCGCGGACGTCGTCCAGCCAGGTCTGTGCGGCGGCACCTCCCAGCGGCTCGCAGGCGGCGAGGACGACGCGGGGCCGGCTCGGCACACCGGGCCCCGCCCCGGGTCGGCGCATGAGCATGGGTCGCAGGCCGGCCTCGGACGCCCGTCGTCCCCAGGCCTGCCGGACGCCGTCCGGGAAGGACGCGTGGCGCAGCACCGCCTGGCCCCAGGGGCCGCCGTGCTCGAGCACCAGGAAGCCGCCGACCGTCGACGCCGTGCCGACGAGGCTCTCGTCGAGGCGCTCGCTGGTCGCGGCGCAGAAGGTTCGGTCGCTCATCGGGAGGCCGCGACGCGCAGGACGCCCTCGCGCACCAGGCGGCGGCACAGCACCACCCGGCTCTGGGCGTCGAGGTGCGGTGCGAGGTCGGCGGGCGTCAGCCGGTCGGCGGCGGCGACCGCGTCGACGGCGGGTCGCAGCCATCCGGGCACGTCGACCACCCGGTCGCCGAGCAGCAACCGAAGTCGTCCCGGCGCAGCGCTGCTGGCGACGCGCAGTACCGACCCAGGTCGGCGCGCCAGCGGCGTGTCGTCGCAGACGGAGACCTGCCGGTCGAGCAGGGCGCCGACCAGCAGCGACGGGCGAGTGGAGAGGAAGCGCTCGGCGCGGCGGGTGATGACGTCCTCCACGTCGACCGACGCCAGGTCGCTGCGCAGCTGCTCCAGGCGCTGAGCCAGCTGCGCCGCAAGGGGTTGAGGGTCGTCCAGCCAGCCCGCGGGGGTGGTCTCGTCACTCAGCAGGCTCTCGACGACCTCCGAGACGACGTCCGACCACGTCGTCCCCACGATGCCGACGGTCACGTGGGCGGAGAGCAGGTCCTGCGACCGGGCCGCGTGCGGCGTGCCCTTCGGCAGGTACTGCACGTCCCCGGGGCGCAGCACCTGCTCGACCGGTGCGGCGCCCGACCGGTGCTCGGCCTCCCACGGCGTGGGGTGCACCTCCCACGTCTTGCTGCCGAACGCCTGCAGCACCAGGACGTCGTGCGGGTCGGAGTGCACCTCGAGGCCACGAGCGCCCGGCGGAGTGACGTACGCGTTGACCTGGCAGCGGTGGCCGAGGGCGAGCTCGAGGTGGCGCGCCAGCAGGGCCAGCGGGGCGTGGTAGCGGTGAGCGCCCTGGAGGACGAGCGTGGCGCCGTCGTCCATCGCGGCGAGCACCTTCGCCGGCGCGGCGACGCCGTCGTAGCGGCGACCGCCGATGGTGCCGCTCGTCGTGTAGGCCGACGGCGGCAGCGGCGCGCCGTCCTTGACGAGGCGGAAGGTGGGGATCCGCAGCGCCGACGACGTCAACAGGGTGTCGAGGTCGTCCAGCCCGAGCAGGTCGGAGGCCGGCACTCCCGAGGCGTGCACCTGGGAGCGCCGGCCCCAGACGTGGTCGACGAAGTGCTGCGGGTCGCCGACGCAGCGGGTCAGGGTCGCGGTCGCGTCCGAGGCTGTGGCGCTCACCCGCCCGACCCTAGGACCCCGTCAGGCGGGGTTGTCGGTCGAGTCCGCGTCGGCGTCCGTGGAGTCGGCGTCCGCGTCGGTCGAGTCGACGCTGTCGGCGTCCACCGCGTCGGCGTCGGCGTCCACCGCGTCGGCGTCCCGCTCCGCGCGGGGGGCGTCACCGCCCACCGTCGTCATGTCCTCGTCGGTCAGGGGGCGGTCGGGCGTCTCGGACACGGGCGGTCTCCTTCGCGTCGTGGGCGCACCCGGGTGCGCGCCCGTGCGTCCGACGCTAGGGCGCGGCAGCGACCCCCGCCACCCCGCGCCCCGGGGTCACTGGGGGAGGACGCCGACGGGGCAGGAGACCCCCGTGCCGCCGAGGCCGCAGTAGCCGTTCGGCACCTTGTGCAGGTACTGCTGGTGGTAGTCCTCCGCGTAGAAGAACGGTCCGGCGTGCGACGCCGGCAGCAGCTCGGTGGTGATCTCGCCGTACCCCGCGGCGCGCAGCCTCTCGGCGAAGGCGTCACGCGTGGCGCGGACGGCGGCCTCCTGCTCCGGCGTCGTCCAGTAGACCGCCGACCGGTACTGGGTGCCGATGTCGTTGCCCTGCCGGTAGCCCTGGGTGGGGTCGTGGGACTCCCAGAACGTCCGCAGGACCTCCTCGGTCGACACCCGCGCGGGGTCGTACGCGACGAGCACGGCCTCGGTGTGGCCGGTGCGTCCGGTGCAGACCTCCTCGTACGTGGGGTTCGCGGTGTGGCCGCCCTGGTAGCCGACCGCGGTCGTCACCACGCCCGGCAGCTCCCAGAAGGCGCGCTCGGCGCCCCAGAAGCAGCCCATCGCGACGTACAGCACCTGCGTGCCCTCGGGCCACGGGCCCTCCAGCGGCGTGCCGAGGACGGCGTGCCGCTCGGGGACGTCGAACGGTCGGGTGTCGCGGCCCGGCAGCGCGTCCTCGCGGGTGACCATGGTCGACTTCGTGCGGCTGCCGAACAGGCTCATGACCTCTCCTCCAGGGCTCTCGGGTCCACCCCTGCCAACCGCTGGCGAGCCCCGGACGTTCCCGTCGTCTCGTCGCCGGGGCTGAGCCTCGTCCGAACGCCCGAGCGCGGCATCACCGACCGGCCACGGTTTCGGCGTGGCGGCCACGTTCGAGGCGCTCCAGGCGTTGCACTGGACAACAGTGGTGACAAGGCCCTCAGGCAGCGCCGCCCGACGACCGATGGAAAGAACCTCCACAGGAGGAGGCCGACATGGACGACAGGGCATCGGTGCGACCGGTCGCGGACTGTACGCGGCAGGCGGCGCACCGCCGCGACCACGC
>JBKHXE010000105.1:0-8016 GCA_046566185.1 Actinomycetes bacterium
GACCGAGGCGGTCGTCGCGGTCGTGCCCCTGCTGGTCCTCGTGCCGTTGCTGCTGTGGGCGATGCGGCGCGGCTGGCAGGCCCGGGCGCGCCGGCAGGCGCACGTGCCGGCCCCGCCGCCGGCGCCGCAGGCGGTGGACGGCGAGGTGCTGGGTGGCGTGGACGCGGTCTACGTCACCACGACCTCGGCGGGCCGCCCGCTGGACCGGGTCGTGGTGCACGGTCTGGGCGTGCGCAGCAACGCCGTCGTGACGGTGTCGCGCGCCGGCGTCCTGGTCGCGCGCGAGGGGGCGCCGGACGTGTGGGTGCCGACGGACGCCGTCCGCGGCGCCCGGCGGCAGCGGGGAATGGTCGGCAAGACGGTGGAGAAGGAGGGACTCGTGGTGCTGACGTGGCAGCTCGGCGACGAGCAGGTCGACACCGGGCTGAGGGTGCGGCGCGACGCCGACCGCCGGCGACTGGTGGACGCCGTCCGGACTCTCGTGGCGGTGGCCGGATGACCGCCGTACTGGTCCTCGAGGACGGCCGTGTCTTCACCGGCGAGCCGTACGGCGCGGTCGGCGAGACGGTCGGGGAGGCCGTCTTCTGCACCGCGATGACCGGCTACCAGGAGACGATCACCGATCCCTCCTACCACCGGCAGGTCGTCGTGATGACGGCCCCGCACATCGGCAACACCGGGTGGAACGACGAGGACGACGAGTCGTCGCGCATCTGGGTGGCGGGCTTCGTCGTCCGCGACCCCGCCCGCCGCGCCTCCTCGTGGCGGTCGCGCCGCGAGCTCGCCGACGAGCTCGCGGCCCAGGGCGTCGTCGGCATCAGCGGCATCGACACCCGTGCCCTGACGCGCTACCTGCGGGAGCGCGGCGTGATGCGGGTCGGCGTGTTCTCCGGCGAGGCCGCGCAGCGGTCGCACGACGAGCTGGTGGACGTCGTCCGGTCGGCCCCGCCGATGAGCGGCGCCGACCTCGCCGACGAGGTGACGACCGAGCAGCCGTACGTCGTGCCTGCCGTGGGGGAGAAGCGGTTCACGGTCGCGGCGCTGGACCTCGGCATCAAGGCCATGACCCCCGCGCTGATGGCGCAGCGCGGCATCGAGGTGCACGTGCTGCCGGTCACCTCGACGATCGACGAGGTGCAGGCCGTCTCGCCCGACGGGGTGTTCTTCTCCAACGGCCCGGGCGACCCGGCGGCCGCGACCGGCGAGATCGAGCTGCTGCGCGAGGTGCTCGAGCGGCGGATCCCGTTCTTCGGCATCTGCTACGGCAACCAGCTGCTCGGGCGCGCCCTCGGGCTCGGCACGTACAAGCTGCGCTACGGCCACCGCGGCATCAACCAGCCGGTGATGGACCGCGCGACCGGCACCGTCGAGATCACCGCCCACAACCACGGCTTCGCCGTCGACGCGCCGCTCGACGGGCCCTTCGACACGCCCTTCGGCCGCGCCGAGGTCAGCCACGTCTGCCTCAACGACGACGTGGTCGAGGGCCTGCGGCTGCTCGACGCGCCGGCGTTCTCGGTGCAGTACCACCCCGAGGCCGCCGCCGGCCCGCACGACGCGGGCTACCTCTTCGACCGGTTCACCGATCTCATGCAGCAGGAGGGTGGGCGCTGATGCCGCGCCGTACCGACATCGGCAGCGTCCTCGTCATCGGCTCCGGGCCGATCGTCATCGGGCAGGCCGCGGAGTTCGACTACTCCGGCACCCAGGCGTGCCGCGTGCTCAAGGCCGAGGGGCTGCGCGTCGTGCTGGTGAACTCCAACCCGGCGACGATCATGACCGACCCCGAGTTCGCCGACGCCACCTACGTCGAGCCGATCACCCCGGACGTCGTCGAGGCGATCATCGCGACCGAGCGGCCCGACGCCCTGCTGCCGACCCTCGGCGGGCAGACGGCGCTCAACACCGCGATCGCGCTGCACGAGGCCGGTGTGCTCGAGAAGTACGGCGTCGAGCTCATCGGCGCCAACGTCGCGGCGATCCAGCTCGGCGAGAACCGCGAGGAGTTCAAGGGCGTCGTCGAGCGCTGCGGCGCGGAGTCGGCCCGCAGCGTCACTGCGCACACCGTCGAGGAGTGCGTCGCGGCTGCGGCCGACCTCGGCTACCCGGTCGTGCTGCGCCCCTCGTTCACCATGGGCGGGCTCGGCTCGGGCTTCGCGCACGACGAGGCGGAGCTGCGCCGGATGGCGGCCGCAGGGCTGCACGCCAGCCCGACCACCGAGGTGCTCCTCGAGGAGTCGATCCTCGGGTGGAAGGAGTACGAGCTGGAGCTGATGCGTGACCGCAACGACAACGTCGTGGTCGTGTGCTCCATCGAGAACCTCGACCCGATGGGCGTGCACACGGGTGACTCCATCACGGTCGCGCCCGCGCTCACGCTCACCGACCGCGAGTACCAGCGGCTGCGCGACATCGCCATCGCGGTCATCCGCGAGGTGGGCGTCGACACCGGTGGCTGCAACATCCAGTTCGCCGTCGACCCGGTCGACGGCCGGGTCGTCGTCATCGAGATGAACCCCCGCGTGTCGCGGTCGTCGGCGCTGGCGTCCAAGGCGACCGGCTTCCCGATCGCGAAGATCGCGGCGCGGCTGGCGGTCGGCTACACGCTCGACGAGATCCCCAACGACATCACGCGGGAGACGCCGGCCAGCTTCGAGCCGACCCTCGACTACGTCGTGGTCAAGGTGCCGCGCTTCGCGTTCGAGAAGTTCCCCGCCGCCGACGCCTCGCTGACGACGACGATGAAGTCGGTGGGCGAGGCGATGGCGCTCGGCCGGAACTTCACCGAGGCGCTGCAGAAGGCGCTGCGGTCGCTGGAGCACCGCGGTGCGACGTTCCACTGGCGCGGCTCTCCGGGCGACGTGGAGGCCCTGCTGGAGCAGTCCCGCACGCCGACGGACGGCCGGCTCGTCACCGTGCAGCAGGCCCTGCGGGCCGGCGCGACGGTCGAGCAGCTGCACGAGGCCACCGGCATCGACCCGTGGTTCCTCGACCAGCTCGTGCTCATCGAGGAGGTCGCGGCGCAGGTGCGCGACGCGCCGGCGCTGACGCCCGACCTGCTGCACCGCGCGAAGCGGCACGGCTTCTCGGACGCCCAGATCGGCGAGCTGCGCTCGATGCCCGAGGACGTGGTCCGCGGCGTGCGGCACGCCCTCGGCATCCGGCCGGTCTACAAGACGGTCGACACGTGCGCCGCCGAGTTCGAGGCCCGGACGCCGTACCACTACTCCTCGTACGACGCGGAGGACGAGGTCGCGCCGTCCGACCGGCGCAAGGTCGTCATCCTCGGGTCCGGCCCCAACCGCATCGGGCAGGGCGTCGAGTTCGACTACTCGTGTGTGCACGCGTCGTTCGCCCTGCGCGACGCGGGCTTCGAGACGATCATGGTCAACTGCAACCCGGAGACCGTCTCGACCGACTACGACACGTCCGACCGGCTGTACTTCGAGCCGTTGACGCTCGAGGACGTGCTCGAGGTCGTCGCAGCGGAGCAGCGCTCCGGCGAGCTCGTCGGCGTCGTCGTCCAGCTCGGCGGCCAGACGCCGCTCGGCCTGGCGAGCAAGCTCAAGGACGCCGGCGTGCCCGTCGTCGGGACCAGCCCGGAGGCCATCCACCTCGCCGAGGACCGCGGCTCCTTCGGCCGGGTCCTGGCGGAGGCCGGGCTGCCGGCACCCAAGCACGGCACGGCGTCCAGCTTCGTCGAGGCGAAGGCGGTGGCCGACGAGATCGGCTACCCCGTGCTGGTGCGGCCCTCCTACGTGCTCGGCGGGCGCGGCATGGAGATCGTCTACGACGAGGAGACGCTCGAGGGGTACATCTCCCGCGCGACGACGATCAGCCCCGACCACCCGGTGCTCGTCGACCGGTTCCTCGACGACGCCGTCGAGATCGACGTGGACGCCCTCTTCGACGGCACGGAGATGTACCTCGGCGGCGTGATGGAGCACATCGAGGAGGCCGGCATCCACTCCGGCGACTCGGCGTGCGTGCTGCCGCCGGTGACGCTGGGGCCGCGCGAGCTCGCGCGCGTGCGCGCCTCGACCGAGGCGATCGCGCGCGGCGTCGGCGTCCGGGGGCTGCTCAACGTGCAGTTCGCCCTGGCCGCCGACGTCCTCTACGTGCTCGAGGCCAACCCGCGGGCGAGCCGCACCGCGCCGTTCGTCTCCAAGGCGACCGGCGTGCCGCTCGCCAAGGCGGCCGCCCGCATCATGCTGGGCGCGTCGATCGCCGACCTGCGGGCCGAGGGGCTGCTGCCGGCGGCGTCGGACGGCAGCCACCTGCCGCCCGAGGCCCCGATCTCGGTCAAGGAGGCGGTGCTGCCGTTCAAGCGGTTCCGGACGCCGGAGGGCCAGGTCGTCGACACCGTGCTCGGCCCGGAGATGCGCTCCACCGGTGAGGTGATGGGCATCGACGTCGACTTCCCCTCCGCCTTCGCCAAGAGCCAGGCCGCCAGCTACGGGGGCCTGCCGACCAGCGGCAAGGTGTTCGTGTCGGTGGCCGACCGGGACAAGCGCGCCATGCTCTTCCCGGTGAAGCGGCTCGTCGACCTGGGCTTCGAGGTGCTCGCCACGTCGGGCACGGCCGAGGTGCTGCGGCGCAACGGGATCGCGAGCACGGTCGTGCGCAAGCACAGCGAGGGCCCGGGTCCGGACGGCGAGCCGACCGTCGTCCGGCTCATCAGCGACGGCGAGATCGACATGGTGGTCAACACACCGACCGGTCAGGACGCGCGGGCCGACGGCTACGAGATCCGCGCCGCCACCACGGCGGTCGACCGGCCCATCATCACGACGGTGCAGCAGCTCGCGGCCGCCGTGCAGGGCATCGAGCACGCGCAGGCGGGCGAGGTGCGGGTCCGGTCGTTGCAGGAGCACGCCCGCGCGCTGCACGAGGTGTGGGGCCGCGCGTGAGACCGTACGACGCGCTGTTCCGGCTCGTCCTGCGTCGCCTCGACGCCGAGACCGCGCACCGCCTCTCGTTCGGGCTGCTGAGGCTGCTGGCCGCCGTCCCCGGGCTCGCCGCCCTCGGCGCTCGGCTGCTGGGGCCGCGCGACCCCGCCCTGCGGGTGCGCGCTCTGGGGCTCGAGCTGCCGGGGCCGCTCGGGCTCGCCGCCGGCTTCGACAAGGACGCCCGCGGCGTCGACGGCCTGGCCGCCCTGGGCTTCTCGTTCGTCGAGGTCGGCACCGTGACGGGACAGGCCCAGCCCGGCAACCCGCTGCCCCGGCTGTTCCGGCTCGTCGCCGACCGGGCGGTGGTCAACCGGATGGGGTTCAACAACGCCGGGTCCGCCGCAGCCCGCGAGCGCCTGCTGCGGCGCCGCCGGCGCCGGTGGACGTCGCCGGTCGTCGTGGGCGTCAACATCGGCAGGACGAAGGCGGTGCCGGACGACGCGGCCGTCGCCGACTACGTGGCCAGCGCGAGCCGGCTCGCGGACCTCGCCGACTACCTCGTCGTGAACGTCAGCTCTCCCAACACCCCCGGGCTGCGCGACCTGCAAGCGGTCTCGGCGCTGCGCCCGCTGCTCGTCGCGGTGCGAGAGGCCGCGGACGCCGCGGCCGGGCGGCACGTGCCGCTGCTGGTGAAGATCGCCCCCGACCTCGCGGACGACGACGTGCTGGCCGTCGCGGACCTCGCCCTCGAGCTGGGGCTCGACGGCGTCGTCGCCACCAACACGACGACCTCCCGGGAGGGACTGCGGACGCCGTCGGGCGAGGTGGAGGCGGTCGGTGCCGGCGGCCTGTCGGGCCCGGTGCTGCGGGAGCGCTCGCTGCGGGTGCTGCGGCTGCTGCGCGGGCGGGTCGGCGACCGCCTCGTGCTCGTCTCCGTCGGTGGCGTCGTCGACGCGGACGACGCGTGGCAGCGGATCTGCGCCGGCGCGACCCTGCTGCAGGGGTACACGGGCCTCGTCTACGGCGGACCGCTCTGGCCCCGGCGAGTGCAGCGTGGGCTCGCCGAGCGCCTACGGCGCGAAGGGTTCTCGAGCATCGGTGAGGCGGTCGGCAGCGAGGTGAGGAGATGAACGGCTTCGGCACCAGGCTCCGTGCCGCGATGGACGCCCACGGGCCGCTGTGCGCCGGGATCGACCCGCACCCGCACCTGCTGCGGCAGTGGGGCCTGGACGACGACGTCGCCGGGCTCGAGCGGTTCGCCTTCACCGCCGTCGAGGCGTTCGCGGGCGCGGTGGCGGCGGTCAAGCCGCAGTCCGCGTTCTTCGAGCGGCACGGCTCTCGCGGCGTCGCCGTCCTCGAGCGCGTGGTCGGCGGCCTGCGCGGCAGCGGAACGCTGTGCGTCGTCGACGCCAAGCGCGGTGACATCGGCTCGACGATGCAGGCGTACGCCGACGCCTACGCCGGCGACTCGTCCCCGCTGGCCGGCGACGCGGTCACGGTCTCCCCGTACCTGGGGTTCGGGTCCCTTCAGCCGTTGCTCGACGCGGCGTTCGCGACGGGGCGCGGCCTGTTCGTGCTCTGCCTGACGTCCAACCCCGAGGGCGCCGAGGTGCAGCACGCCGTGTGCGGCGGCGTGAGCGTCGCGGCGGCGGTCGCGGCGGGAGCCGCCCGGGCGAACGCGCCGGCCGTCGCCGCGGGGGAGCCAATGGGCCCGGTCGGCCTCGTCGTCGGTGCCACGGTGGGGGACGCCCCGCAGCGGCTCGGCGTCGACCTCGCCGCGGTGCGCGGACCGCTGCTGGCGCCGGGTGTCGGCGCGCAGGGCGCGAGCCCCGCCGACCTTCGCGCGGTCGTGGGCGCCGCGGCGCCCACGACGCTCGCGGCGTCCAGCCGTGAGGTGCTGGCCGCGGGGCCGTCGGTCGGCGCCCTGCGGGATGCCGCACGCCGTACCGCCGACGATCTCGCCGCAGCCCTGGGCCGTTGACGAGGAGCGCTGCTGACGAGGTGACCTCACCCGCGTTGCCGCGGCGGACGCCGAGTCGCTAGGTTCGCCAGGGCTGCAGCACACCGCACGCTGCGGCGGACCGCTCGACCGACGACACCCGAGGTGACCCCGTGCCGCTCCCGCCCCTGACACCCGAACAGCGAGCCGCGGCGCTGGAGAAGGCGGCGCAGGCCCGCCGGGAGCGCGCCGAGGTGAAGAACCGGCTGAAGTACGGGCAGGGCTCACTCGGCGAGGTGATCTCCGAGGGCCAGAAGAACGACGTCGTCGGCAAGATGAAGGTCAGCGCCCTGCTGGAGTCCATGCCGGGCGTCGGCAAGGTGCGGGCCCGCCAGATCATGGACGAGATCGGGATCTCGGAGACCCGGCGGGTGCGGGGCCTCGGCTCCCACCAGATCAAGGCCCTCGTCGAGCGCTTCGACCGCTGAACCCGGTGCAGCGCAGCCGCCTCACCGTGCTCGCCGGGCCGACGGCGGTCGGCAAGGGCACGGTCTCCGCCGACGTGCGCGCCCGCTACCCCCAGGTCTGGCTGTCGGTCTCGGCGACCACGCGGCCGCCGCGGCCCGGTGAGGTCGACGGCGTCCACTACCACTTCGTCGACGGGGCGGCGTTCGACGCGATGGTCGAGCGAGGAGAGATGCTCGAGTGGGCCGTCGTCCACGGCCGCCACCGCTACGGGACGCCGCGTCGCCCGGTCGAGCAGGCCCTCGCCGAGGGGCGGCCGGCCCTGCTCGAGATCGACCTGCAGGGCGCGCGCCAGGTGCGGGAGTCCATGCCGGACGCGCTGTTCGTGTTCCTGGCGCCCCCGAGCTGGGAGGAACTGGTGCGCCGTCTCGTCGGCCGGGGCACCGAGGACGAGGCCGAGCGTGAGCGCCGGCTCGCCACCGCGCGGGTGGAGATGGCCGCCGAGAGCGAGTTCGACGTCACCGTCGTCAACGACGACGTTCGCCGTGCGACCGACGAGCTCGTATCATGGATGGGCCTGCGTCCGGCGCCTGCCACCTAGAGGGCAGCGGGCGCCGTCCGACCAGGAGCAAGCAACCCCCGAAGAGGAGAGTCCGTGTCCGGAACCGTGGCAGTGCCCGAGGGCATCACCAACCCGCCCATCGACGACCTGCTCGAGGCAGC
>JBKHXE010000106.1:0-23319 GCA_046566185.1 Actinomycetes bacterium
CAGCTGCGTCGAGGTGGACACCACGGTGTCGCCGATGCGGACGTCGACCGGCATCGGGAAGCCCCAGCCGCCGCGCGTGGTGGCGACGTACAGCCGGTCGGCCGACGCGTAGACCATGCCGCCGTCCGCCGAGACGGCGTCGGTGTCGACCGTGGGGACGTCGGCCGCGCCGGCGTCCAGGGTGAGCACGATGACGGTGCCGAGACCGGCCGGCTCGACGGGGTGGGCGAGCGACGCGCAGTCCACCGCCGGCTCACGCGAGGTCACCGAGCCGTCGGCGTCGCGGACGACGCGCTGGGGGAGCCAGTCCGCGGCCGTCATGCTCTCGACGACGGCTCGGTTGGCGTCCTCGGCGGCGTCCTCGTCGACGCTGCCGTCGGAGTCGTAGAGCGGCTGCGGGAACGGGATGACCGGCGTGGAGCCCAGGACGACGCGGACCGCGTCGCCGACGACACGCGCGGAAAGGTAGGAGGCCTCGACCTCCTCGGCGCGGACCACGCGCGGCCCGCCGCCGCCGGCGAGGTCGACCACGGACAGGACGGTCGTCGGCGCCCACGACTCGGGCGGCAGCGGCGAGGGCCGGGAGGTGTCCGGTCCACCGTCCTCGCTCGGCTCCGGCAGACCCGGTTCGGGCAGCGGCTCCGGCTCGACGGGCTCGGGCTCGCGCTGCCCGACGACGAGCGCGCGGTCGCCGAGAAGCAGCAGCTCGCTGAGCCACTGCCCCGCGAGGGTGACCGACCCGGCGTCGCGCAGCCGTCCGCCGTCGGTGTCGACGACGTGCAGCGTGTTGCCGGACAGCGTCACGACCCGGCGCCCGTCCGTCTTCACGAGGTCCGGCTCGTCGACGCCCTCCTCCTGCACGTTGGTGCCGGTCTCGCCCGGGCCGACGGCGCCGCCGGTCGCCGCGTCGCTCCTCTCGGCTGCACCCTCGGCCATCCCCGCGACGGACTGCTCGTCCACGCCACCCTGCCCGCCGAAGACCCGCGAGAGCCAGCTGCCGCCACCCTCCGGCCCCTGCAGGCCCCACGGCCCGACCTGCTCCAGCGCCTGGTCGCGGTACCACTGCTCGACCTCGCCGCAGCCGGTGAACGGCACGAGCTGGGCGGCCGCGGCCTCCGGCTCGGTTCCGGTGAGGGCCGGGACGACGAGGGCGCCGGCGGTCGCGGCGGCCACCGCTGCGCCGACGCGCGCGAGGAGTCGACGCCGGCGTCGGTCGTCGGGGCTGCTGGTCGCGGTGCTCATGGCTCCTCCTCACGGGCGGGACGTCGCTGTGACGCCGGCCACGCGACCTCGGTTCCCCGCGTGACGCGACTGTGACCGACTTGCGCGTCGCAGGCCCGGGTACGGTGCCGCCGTGCCCAGGACCAAGCTCGCGTTCGACCCCGTCGCCCGTGCGGAGGAGCTGTGGCGCGAGCACTGGGGCGAGGGGAGCCCGCACGACGCGATGGCGGCCGCGACGTCCGTCATGCGGGTGCAGCAGCTGCTGCTGGCGCGCTTCGACGCCGTCCTCAAGCCGCTCGGGCTGACCTTCGCGCGGTACGAGGCGCTCGTCCTGCTGGTGTTCAGCTCCGCCGGCGAGCTGCCGCTCTCGAAGGTCGGGGAGCGGCTGATGGTGCACCCGACGAGCGTGACGAACATCGTGGACCGCCTGGAGGCCTCCGGGTTCGTCGAGCGGGTGCCCAACCCCCGCGACGGCCGCGGCACCCTGGCACGCGTCACCCCGGCCGGGCGGGACGTCGTCCAGCAAGCCACCGAGCGCCTGCACGCCATCGACTTCGGCCTGGGCGCCCTGGACGCGCGGCAGCGCGCCGACCTCACGGGCCTGCTGCGCCTGGTGCGGATCGACGCCGGCGACTTCCCAGATAGTAGGACGTCCGAGTAACCTGGCCGCATGGACGCGGAGCAGATCCAGGCCGGACGACGTCGCTGGCAGGAGCGGTACGACGCCGCGCTGGCGAGCGGGAAGGTCCGCGACGCGGACTTCACCACCCTGTCGGGCATGGAGGTCGACCCCGTCTACGGCCCGCCGGACGGCTCGGTCGACCCGCGCATGGAGCGCATCGGCTGGCCGGGGGAGTTCCCCTTCACCCGCGGCTTGTACGCGACCGGGTACCGCGGCCGCACCTGGACCATCCGCCAGTTCGCCGGCTTCGGGAACGCCCGGCAGACCAACGAGCGGTACCGGATGATCCTCGAGCGCGGCGGCGGCGGGCTGTCCGTCGCCTTCGACATGCCGACCCTGATGGGCCGCGACTCCGACGACCCGAAGAGCCTCGGCGAGGTCGGCCACTGCGGCGTCGCCGTCGACACCGCCGCCGACATGGACGTCCTGTTCGACTCCATCCCGCTGGGCGACGTCACGACGTCCATGACGATCTCCGGCCCCGCCGTCCCGGTCTTCTGCATGTACCTCGTCGCCGCCGAGCGGCAGGGCGTCGACCCCTCCGTACTCAACGGCACGCTGCAGACCGACATCTTCAAGGAGTACATCGCGCAGAAGGAGTGGCTCTTCCCGCCGGAGCCGCACCTGCGCCTCATCGGCGACCTGATGGAGTACTGCGCCGAGAAGATCCCGGCGTACAAGCCGCTGTCGGTCTCCGGCTACCACATCCGCGAGGCCGGCTCCACGGCCGCGCAGGAGCTCGCGTACACGCTCGCCGACGGCTTCGCCTACGTCGAGCTGGGCCTCTCGCGCGGCCTGGACGTCGACGTGTTCGCCCCCGGCCTGTCGTTCTTCTTCGACGCCCACGTCGACTTCTTCGAGGAGATCGCGAAGTTCCGGGCCGCCCGCCGCATCTGGGCGCGCTGGCTGCGGGACGTCTACGGCGCGAGGACCGAGAAGGCGCAGTGGCTGCGGTTCCACACGCAGACCGCCGGCGTCTCGCTCACGGCGCAACAGCCGGTGAACAACGTCGTCCGGACGGCGGTCGAGGCCCTCGCCGCGGTGCTCGGTGGCACGAACTCGTTGCACACCAACGCCCTCGACGAGACCCTCGCCCTGCCGACCGAGGAGTCCGCCGAGATCGCCCTGCGAACCCAGCAGGTGCTGATGGAGGAGATGGGCCTCACCAACGTCGCCGACCCGCTCGGCGGGTCCTGGTACGTCGAGGAGCTCACCGACCGCATCGAGGCCGAGGCAGAGGCGATCTTCGACCGCATCCGGCGGATGGGCGAGACGGGCCGCACGCCGAACGCGGACGGCGTGGTCCGGCACGAGATCGGGCCGATGACGTCCGGCATCCTGCGCGGCATCGAGGACGGCTGGTTCACCGGTGAGATCGCCGACGCCGCGTTCGCCTACCAGACCGCCCTCGAGAAGGGCGACAAGAAGATCGTCGGCGTGAACTGCCACACGGCCACCAGCGCCAAGGAGCTGGAGATCCTGCGCGTCAGCCACGAGGTCGAGCGCGAGCAGGTCCGGGCGCTCGCCGAGCGCCGGGCGCGGCGGGACGACGAGGCGGCCCGGGCCGCCGTCCGCCGCATGGTCGAGGCCGCCCGCACGGACGCGAACCTCATCGAGCCGATGCTCGAGGCGGTGCGCGCCGAGGCGACGCTCGGCGAGATCTGCGGCGCGCTGGTCGACGAGTGGGGCGGCTACACGGAGCCGGCGCGCTTCTGAGGTCCCACGGCCGATTGGTCGGCCGCTGCACCGCTTGCCTATCCTGGTCAGCCGGTCCGCCGCCGTGCCCGGTGCGGACCAGGTCCCGATCCGAGGAGTCCCGTGCGACGACTGCTGCTGCCCGCGCTGGCCGCGCTGCTCGTGCTCGCCGGGCTCACCGCGGTCGCGGTGGGCATCGCGCAGCGCACGATCTGGCTGCCGGACGACGAGGTGACCGCGAGCGCGCGCCTGAGCCCGGACGTCCCGCTCGCCGTCACCGCCCCCGGCGTGCTGGAGATGCGGGAGGGGCCGGTCACCGTCACGGTCACCGCCGAGGCCCCGGACGCGCCGGTGGTCCTCGCGCTCGGTCGCGAGGGGGACGTCGAGGCGTGGGTCGAGGGCGCGGCGCACTCCGTGATCGGCGGTCACACCGCGCCCGCGCAGCTGCGGGTCGAGACCGTCGACGGCGAGACCGAGGTGCCCGACCCGGGCACGACGTCCGACCTCTGGCTGGAGCAGGAGACCGGTATCGGCGGCGCCACCTACGTGTACGACCCCCCGCCCGGCAGCTGGGTGCTGCTCGCCGCCACCAACGGCACCGTCCCCGGGCCGGTCGAGGTGACGTTCACCTGGCCGCGTGAGGTGTCGACCCCCTGGTCGCTGCCCCTCATCGTGCTGGGTGCGGTGCTCATCGCGTCGGGCGCGGCCGTCGCCGGTCTCGTCTGGTACCGGCGTGACCTCGGCCGGGTCCTCGTCCGGCCCGCGGACGAGAGCGCATCCGATGCCGAGTCGCCGGAGGGACGCCGATGACCCGCCGACGCGCCACGTGGGCCGCGCTGGTCGCTGCGTCGTCCCTGCTGCTCGCCGGCTGCGGTGAGGAGCCGCTGCCCGAGCCACGGCCCGTGGAGGTGGACGGGCCGGTGCCCGTCGTCCTCGACGAGCAGGTCGAGTCGATCCGGGCGAACGTCGAGAACGTGCTGGCCACCGGCGACGAGGCCAAGGACGCCGCCCCGCTCACGGCTCGCGTCGACGGCCCCGCCCTGCAGCTGCGGACGGCGCGCTACACCGTGGCGCGTGCCGTCGCCGACCAGCCCGCCCCTACCCCCCTGTCGGGTGAGCTGCTGCTGGACGTCTCGCCGGCCGCCGACGGCTGGCCGCGGTGGTTCCTCACCGCGACCCGTCCGGCGCCGGACGCCGTCCCGCAGATCCAGCTGCTCACCCAGACGGGCCCGCGCGAGCTGTACAAGCTCACCGCCTGGGTGACGATGCTGCCCGGGACGACGCTGCCCGAGACGAGCGTGGAGGAGCCGCCCGAGGCGTTGCCGCCCACCGAGCCGTCCGGCCTCGTCGCGGCGCCTGCGGACGTCGTCGCGCGGTACGCCGACGTGCTCACGAAGGCCGATGCCAGCGAGCACGCCGGCGCCTTCGCCGAGGACCCGTTCCGCACCCAGGTGCTCGGTGAGCAGGCAGCGGAGCGCGAGGCGGTGAGCGAGTTCTTCTCCTACACCGTCGCGCACACCCCGCGGGAGGACGCCGTGTGGGCGGTGCGCACCGCGGACGGCGGCGCCGTCGTCCTCGGGGTGATGGACGCCGTCCGGACCTTCACGGTCACCGCGGAGGGCGCCAAGCTGCCGCTGCCGGCCGACCTCGCGGCCCTCGCCGGCACCCCCGAGGCGACGAAGACGGCGAGCGTGACCTCGCTGGAGATGGTCGCCTTCGTCGTGCCGCCCGAGGGCAGCGACGACCCGGTGACCGTGCTCGGCGGGGAGCGCGGCACCCTGGCCGCGACCGCCTCCTGAGAGGATGACCGCATGACTCAGCAGCCCACCCAGCCGCCCGGTCCGCGCCTGGACCTGCGGGGCGCCGTCGACCTGTCCGGCCTCGGCCAGCAGCAGCCCTCCGGCGGGGCCGCGCCCTCCGGCGCGGGCGGCCGGTTCGTGGTCGACGTCACCGACGCGACGTTCGGTGAGGCCGTCGTCCAGCAGTCGATGACCGTGCCCGTCGTGGTCGACCTGTGGGCCACGTGGTGCGGCCCCTGCAAGCAGCTGTCGCCGGTGCTCGAGAAGCTGGCGGGCGACTACGACGGCCGCCTGCTGCTCGCGAAGGTCGACGTCGACGCCAACCCGCAGATCGCCCAGGCGTTCGGCGTCCAGTCGATCCCGACCGTCGTCGCGGTCATCAAGGGCCAGCCGGTGCCGCTGTTCCAGGGCGCGGTGCCCGAGCCCCAGGTGCGCAAGGTGTTCGACGAGCTGCTGCGGGTCGCCGCCGAGAACGGGGTGACGGGGCGGCTCGACGGCGGCAGCCCCGAGGACGGCGAGCCGGAGCCGGCCGAGCCCGAGCTGCCTCCGCTGCACGCCGAGGCGTACGACGCCATCGAGCGCGGCGACCTCGACGCCGCGGCCGACGCCTACCAGCGGGCGCTCGCCGAGAGCCCCGCCGACGACATGGCCAAGGCCGGGCTGGCCCAGGTCGAGCTGCTGCGGCGTACGCAGGGCGCCGACCTCGCGGCGGCCCGCGCCGCCGCCGCGGCCGACCCCTCGGACGTCGAGGCCGGGATGCTCTGCGCCGACCTCGACGTGCTCGGCGGCCACGTCGAGGACGCGTTCGCCCGCCTCGTCGACCTCGTGCGCGTCACCACCGGCGACGAGCGGGAGCGGGTGCGCCAGCGGCTGCTCGAGCTCTTCGACGTCGTCGGGCAGGACGACCCGCGGGTGCTCAGCGCCCGCCGTGGGCTCGCCAGCGCCCTGTTCTGAGCTCGCAGGTCACGCCGCGGGGCGCAGCCAGAGGGCGCCGAGCGGCGGCACCCGGAGCGTGACCGACGCCGGCATGCCGTGCCACGGGCGCTCCTCGGCCTCGACGCGCCCGAGGTTGCCGACGCCCGAGCCGCCGTAGCCCTCCGCGTCGGTGTTGAGCAGCTCGTCCCACTCGCCGGCGTGCGGCACGCCGACGCGGTAGCCCTCGTGCGGGTTTCCGGCGAAGTTGACGACGCACACCAGCGGGCGTCCCTCGCGGTCGCGACGCACGAACGAGAAGGTGTTGTGCTGCGTGTCGTTGGCGTCGATCCACTCGAAGCCGGCCGGGTCCGAGTCGAGCTCCCACAGCGCCGGCGACTCCCGGTAGAGCCGGTTCAGGTCCCGCACGAGCCGCTGGACGCCGGCGTGCAGCGGCTGGTCGAGCAGCCACCAGTCCAGGCTGCGGGACTCCGACCACTCGGCCTCCTGGCCGATCTCGGCGCCCATGAAGAGCAGCTGCTTGCCGGGGTGCGCCCACATGTAGGCGAGGAAGGCCCGCAGGTTCGCCAGCTGCTGCCAGCGGTCGCCGGGCATCTTGCGCAGCAGCGACCCCTTGCCGTGCACGACCTCGTCGTGGCTGATCGGCAGCACGAAGTTCTCGCTGAACGCGTACATCAGCGAGAACGTCATCCGGTGGTGGTGGTACTGGCGGTGAACCGGGTCCTCGCGCACGTAGCTGAGCGAGTCGTTCATCCAGCCCATGTTCCACTTCATGCCGAAGCCGAGGCCGCCCAGGTGCGTCGGGCGCGTGACGCCCGGCCAGGCCGTCGACTCCTCGGCGATGGTGACGATGCCGGGCACCCGCTTGTAGGCGGTCGCGTTGACCTCCTGCAGGAAGTCGATCGCCTCGAGGTGCTCGCGCCCGCCGTAGCGGTTGGGCACCCACTGGTCGCCTTCGCGCGAGTAGTCGAGGTAGAGCATCGAGGCGACGGCGTCCACGCGCAGGCCGTCGATGTGGAACTCCTCCAGCCAGTACAGCGCGTTCGCGACGAGGAAGTTGCGGACCTCGCGGCGGCCGAAGTCGAAGACCAGCGTGCCCCAGTCGGGGTGCTCGCCCTTGCGCGGGTCCGGGTACTCGTAGAGCGGCTCGCCGTCGAAGCGGGCCAGCGCCCAGGCGTCCTTGGGGAAGTGCGCAGGCACCCAGTCGACGATGACGCCGATGCCGGCCTGGTGCAGCCGGTCGACGAGGTAGCGGAAGTCGTCCGGGTGGCCGAACCGCGCCGTCGGCGCGTAGTAGCCGGTCACCTGGTAGCCCCACGACCCGCCGAACGGGTGCTCGGCCACCGGCATGAGCTCCACGTGGGTGAAGCCGTTGTCGCCGACGTAGTCGACGAGCTCCTCGGCGAGCTGGCGGTAGGTGAGCCCGACCCGCCACGAGCCGAGGTGCACCTCGTACACGCTCATCGGGCCGTTGTGCGGGTCGGTGGCCGCACGGCGGGCCAGCCACGCGTCGTCCCCCCACTCGTACTGCGACTCGACGACCATGGACGCCGTCGACGGCGGCACCTCGGTGCCCTGGGCCATCGGGTCGGCCTTCTGGCGCCAGTGCCCGTCACGGCCGAGGATCTCGAACTTGTAGCGCGTGCCGGCGCCGACGCCCGGCACGAACAGCTCCCAGACGCCGGCCGAGCCGAGCGACCGCATCGCGTGGTGGCGGCCGTCCCAGTGGTTGAAGTCCGCGACGACGCGCACGGCGCGGGCGTTGGGGGCCCAGACGGCGAACGAGGTGCCGGTGACGTCGCCCATCGGGCCGGAGTAGCGACGCACGTGCGCGCCGAGCACCGTCCACAGCTCCTCGTGCCGGCCCTCGCCGATGAGGTGCAGGTCGATCTCGCCGAGCGTGGGCAGGAAGCGGTAGGGGTCGTCGAGCAGCGCCGGCGGGTGGTCGGCGTAGGTGACCTCGAGCCGGTAGTCCGGCACCTCGTCGACGTCGAGCACGCCGACCCAGACCCCTTCGAGCTCGTGCTGGAGCGGCGTGCGCCCGTCGGCGGTGACGACGACGACGGACTCGGCCAGCGGCCGCAGGGTGCGCACGGTCACGCCGCGGTCGTGCACGTGCGCCCCCAGCACGTCGTGCGGGAGCGCGGAGGAGCCGGTGGCCACGCGGTGCAACTCGTCCGCGGACACCGGACGCACCGGCGGGGTGGTCGTGGCGGGTCGTGTGACGTCAGCCATGCGCGCCAGTCTGTCGGTCCCGGGTCGGTGGGGCAACGAGACGCCGGATCAGCCCACGATGCGGGCGACGGCGTGCAGCGGGACGTCGATCCACGCGGGCCGGTTGCGGCTCTCGTACACCACCTCGTAGAGCGCCTTGTCCAGCTCGAGGGCCGCCAGCAGGCTGCCCTGCTCGCGCGGGTCGTGGCCCGAGGAGGACGCGTAGCCGGCGCAGAACGCGTCGCGGGCCGCCTGCGCCCAGGCGTCGGCGGCCCGCTCGGTCGCGGGGTCGTCGGCGCCGACGGTGACGTGCCGGGCCGCGTAGTCGAACGAGCGCAGCATCCCGGCGACGTCGCGCAGGGCCAGGTCGGGCAGGGTGCGCTCCGACAGCGGGCGGAGCGGCTCGCCCTCGAAGTCGAGCAGCACCCAGCCGCGGTCGGGGGAGTGCAGCACCTGACCGAGGTGGTAGTCGCCGTGCACCCGCTGCAGGGGCGGCAGGTCGTCGAGGCGCGCCAGGGCGTCGGCGTGCGCCGTCAGGGCCGGACCGAAGCGGTCGAGGGCGTCCGTGGACCGGCGGGCCCACGCCACCCTCTGCTGCAGGCCCTCCACCAGGGCTCGGCGGCGGCTCTCGTCGACCGGGGTGGTGCCGAAGGCGTCCGCCAGGGCCAGGTGAACCGCCGCGGTGGCCTCGCCCAGCCCGTGGGCCTGCGCGGAGAAGTCCTGTCCCGCCTCGACGGCGACGACGGCCTCGCGCCAGGCGTCCTGGCTGCCCGCCATGAACTCGGTGGCCACCGCGAGGTGACCGATCACCTCGTCGCCGGCGTCCGGGGTCCAGCTGCCCTCGAGCCAGCCGACGACCGCCGGCACCTGCCGGCAGCCGGCCTCGGACAGAGCGCTCAGCACCTCGACGTCCGGGTTCGCGCCGGGGTGCAGGGTGCGGAAGAGCTTGACGATGAGCGGGCTCGCCGACCCCGGGTCGACGACGATGCTGGTGTTCGACTGCTCGCCGGACAGGACTCTGGAGACCAGGGGGCCGTCCGGCACGCGCCGCCCGGGTGCCGTCACCAGCGACCTGAGCAGGGCCTCGACGAAGACCGGGTCGTGCGGCGCGTCGTAGACCCAGCGCCGACCCAGCTCGGAGTGCTCGGTCTCGCCGACGAGGGCGTGCTCGGCGCCCTCCAGCGGGGCCGGCCGGAAGGTCAGCGGCACCTGGACGACGTCGGTGCGGTCGCCGGAGTCGAGCGCCACGAGGTGCACCTCGACGCCGACCTCACCCGCCGGGTCGGCGAGGCGCATCCCGCCGACGCGGTTGAGGGCCACGCCGCGGCCCTTGGCCGGGTACCAGCGCTGCGCCGGCATCCACCGGTGCAGCATGTCCGGGATCGTCGGTGACACGGTGCTCACGGAGCCGTCACCCGCAGCCAGAAGAAGTCCCGCGACCCCAGCGTCATCGGGAGCCGGCCGTCGGCGGGCACGTCCGGGAACCCGCCGCCGCCGAACAGGTCCGCGAGGTGGCCCCCGGCGAGCCCGGGCAGCTCCAGCGTCGTGGCCTGCGGGGTGCTGGAGAGGTTGTTGACGCAGAGCACGGTCTCCGGCTCGCCGTCCTCGCCCTCGACCGGGTCGAAGACCCGCAGGTAGGCGAGCACCGCGTCGTTGTCGGCGCTCACCGGCACGAAGTCGCCGAGGCCGAAGACCGGGTGCCGGCGCCGGATCGCGAGCATCCCGCGCACCCAGTGCAGCAGCGACGAGGACGTCGCGAGCTGGGCCTCCACGTTGACGCTGCTGTAGTGGTAGACGAGGGACTGGACCACCGGCAGGTACAGCTTGCCGGGGTCGGCGCTGGAGAAGCCGGCGTTGCGGTCCGGCGTCCACTGCATCGGGGTGCGGGAGGCGTCGCGGTCGGGCAGCCAGATGTTGTCGCCCATGCCGATCTCGTCGCCGTAGTACAGGCACGGGCTGCCGGGGAGCGAGAGCAGCAGGGCGTTGATGAGCTCGATCTCGGCGCGCGACCCGTCGAGCAGCGGTGCGAGGCGTCGCCGGATGCCGACGTTGGCGCGCATCCGGGGGTCCGGCGCGTACCAGCCGTACATCGCCGCGCGCTCCTCGGTCGTCACCATCTCGAGCGTCAGCTCGTCGTGGTTGCGCAGGAACGTGCCCCACTGGCCGGAGCGCGGGATCTGCGGCGTGTCCGCGAGGATGTCGAGGATCGAGGCGGCCTTCTGGTCGCGCATCGCGTAGAAGATGCGCGGCATCACCGGGAAGTGGAAGCACATGTGGCACTCGGGGTCGGACTCCGAGCCGAAGTACTCCACGACGTCCTGCGGCCACTGGTTGGCCTCGGCGAGCAGCACGCGCCCCGGGTACTCCTTGTCGACCATCAGGCGCAGGTCGCGCAGGAACTCGTGGGTGCGCGGCAGGTTCTCGCAGTTCGTGCCCTCCTCCTCGAACAGGTAGGGCACGGCGTCCAGGCGGAAGCCGTCGATCCCGAGGTCGAGCCAGAATCGCACGACGTCGAACATCGCCTCGCGGACGTCCGGGTTCTCGAAGTTGAGGTCGGGCTGGTGGGAGAAGAACCGGTGCCAGTAGTACTGCCGGCGCACTGGGTCGAACGTCCAGTTCGACGTCTCGGTGTCGACGAAGATGATGCGCGCGTCGGAGTACTTCTCGTCGGTGTCGCTCCAGACGTAGAAGTCCCCGTAGGGGCCCTCGGGGTCCGTGCGGCTCGCCTGGAACCAGGGGTGCTGGTCGGAGGTGTGGTTCATCACCAGGTCGGTGATGACGCGCAGCCCGCGGGCGTGGGCCTGGCTGACCAGCTCGGTGAAGTCCGGCAGCGTTCCGAACTCCGGGAGCACGGCGCAGTAGTCGCTGATGTCGTAACCGCCGTCGCGCAGCGGGGACGCGTAGAACGGGGGCAGCCACAGGCAGTCGACCCCGAGCCACTGCAGGTAGTCCAGCTTGCCGAGCAGGCCGGTGAAGTCCCCGGAGCCCGACCCGTTGGAGTCGGCGAAGCCGCGCACGAGCACCTCGTAGAAGACTGCCTTCTTGTACCAGGTGGGGTCGTGCTTGAGGCCGGGGGCGTTGACGTTGAGCCCTTCCACTCACAGTCTCCTGACGTGGACGACGTGCGCCGGGTGCTCGGGGTCGAGGCGGACGTACACGTGCTCGCCCCAGCTCCAGGTCTGCTCGCCGAGCAGGTCGTGCGCGACGAAGGTGTCCTGCCAGTCCAGGCCGAGGGCCGGCATGTCGAGGTGCATCATCGTCTCGCGCGTCGAGTGCGGGTCGAGCAGGACGACGGTGAGCACCGTGTCCTCCACCCCGGTGGGGGAGTGCTCGGCCGGCACGCGGCGTGAGTACGCCAGGATCTGGTCGTCGTCGGTGCGGTGCACCACCGCCCCACGGAGGCGCTGCAGGGCTGGGTGCGCACGGCGGATCGCGTTGAGTCGGGTGAGCAGCGGCGCCAGGCTGCGGCCCTGCTCGAGCGCGCCGGCCCAGTCGCGCGGCTTGAACTCGTACTTCTCGTTGTCGATCTGCTCCTCCGCCCCGGGCCGGGCGACGTTCTCGACGAGCTCGTACCCCGAGTAGATGCCCCAGGTGGGCACCATCGTCGCCGCCAGGACGGCGCGCAGCCGGAAGGCCCCCGGCCCGCCGTACTGCATGTAGGGCGTGAGGATGTCGTGCGTCGTCGGCCAGAAGCTCGGCCGCATGTAGTCGGCGGTCTCGTGCGACAGCTCGGTGAGGTAGTCGGCCAGCTCCGACTTCGAGTGCCGCCAGGTGAAGTACGTGTAGGACTGGTGGAACCCGACCTTCGCCAGGGTGCGCATCATCGCCGGCCGCGTGAACGCCTCGGAGAGGAAGACGATCTCGGGGTGCCGGTCGTTGACCTCGCGGATCAGCCACTCCCAGAACTCGACCGGCTTGGTGTGGGGGTTGTCGACGCGGAAGAGCGTCACCCCGTGCTCGACCCACAGCAGGACGACGCGCAGCACCTCGGCGTAGATACCCGCCGGGTCGTTGTCGAAGTTCAGCGGGTAGATGTCCTGGTACTTCTTCGGCGGGTTCTCCGCGTAGGCGATCGAGCCGTCGGCGCGGGTGGTGAACCACTCGGGGTGCTGGGTGACCCAGGGGTGGTCCGGCGAGCACTGCAGTGCGAGGTCCAGCGCGACCTCCAGCCCGAGCTCGCGCGCCCTCGCGACGAAGGCGTCGAAGTCGTCGAAGGTGCCCAGCGTCGGCTCGATGGCGTCGTGCCCGCCCTCGGCGCCGCCGATCGCGTACGGCGAGCCGGGGTCACCCGGCTGGGGGTCGAGAGTGTTGTTGCGGCCCTTGCGGTTCGTCCGGCCGATGGGGTGGACGGGCGTGAGGTAGACGACGTCGAAGCCCATGTCGGCGATGGCCGGCAGCCGCTCGGCGGCCGTCCGCAGCGTGCCGGACCGCCACTGGCCGGTCTGCGGGTCGCGGGTCGCGCCCTCGGAGCGGGGGAACATCTCGTACCAGGAGCCGACCAGGGCGCGTTCGCGCTGAACCCGCAGCACGTGGGTGTCGCTCGACGTGACCAGCTCGCGCAGCGGCGTCCGGGCCAGCGTGGCGTGCACCTCCGGCGAGGTGCCGGCGGCCAGGCGTGCCTGTGCGGGGCGGCCCGTGTCGCGCAGCCCGACGACAGCGGCGCGCAGGACCTCGCGGCCCCGCTCGTCGTGCCCGGGCTCGTTCGCCGCCCGCTCCAGCAGGAGCGCGCCCTCGACGAGCATGAGCTCGGTGTCGACGTCCGCGGCCACCTTGATGAGGGCGTCGTGCTCCCACGTGCCGAAGGGGTCGCTCCACCCCTCGACGCGGAACGTCCAGTCGCCTTCGACGTCCGGCACGACGTACGCCCGCCACCGGTCGGTGCCGGGCTGGGTCATCGTCATCCGCACCCGGGTGTGCTCGGTGCCGTCCGGCCGGACGAGGACGGTGGTCGCCGCGACGGCGTCGTGTCCCTCGCGGAAGACCGTGGCCGTCACGGGCACGGCCTCCCCGACGACGCAGCGGGCCGGCCAGCGACCGCCGTCCACCACGGGGTCGACGGCCAGCACGGGAATGCGGCCCACGCGCGTTCCGGCGGCGGGGTGGCCGGGCGTCGTGGTGGGGGGAGGAGCAGGGGCCGGGGCCGGGCGGGAGCCGGGGGCTGTGCGGGCGTCGCTCACCCGCCCGAACCTACCGAGGTCAGGGCACGGACGGCATCCCCACTCCTCGCGCACCCGGCCGGTCTCGGCCCGCCGCCGCGACGCTCGGTGAAAAATCTTGCACCGAGGGAAACCGGCCGGCAGTCCCCGGCGTGTCGTCCCTCCGATCGGGCGTACCCTGCGCCGCTGTGAGAGCGATCCGACGGTTCACCGTCCGCACCGTGCTACCCCAGCGCATCGAGGCGCTCGGCGAGCTGGCCCTGAACCTGCGGTGGTCGTGGCACCACCCCACCCAGGACCTGTTCGCGCAGATCGACCCCCAGAGCTGGGACGCCGCCCGCCACGACCCCGTGGCCCTGCTCGGCGACCTGCCGCCCGAGCGGCTCGAGGAGCTCGCGAACGACCCCGCCTTCGTCGCGCGGGTGGAGGCGGCGGCGGCCGACCTGCACGGGTACCTCACCGAGTCGCTGTGGTACCAGCAGCTCGACGACGACCGTCCGCGGTCCATCGCGTACTTCTCGCCCGAGTACGGCATCACCTCCGTGCTGCCCCAGTACTCAGGCGGTCTGGGCATCCTGGCCGGCGACCACCTCAAGAGCGCCTCCGACCTCGGCGTCCCGGTCGTCGGTGTCGGGTTGCTCTACAAGAGCGGCTACTTCAAGCAGGCGCTGACGCGTGACGGCTGGCAGACCGAGACCTACCCGGTGCTCGACCCCGACGGGCTGCCGCTCACCCTCCTGCGCGAGCCGGACGGCACGCCGTGCGAGATCACCGTCGAGCTGCCCGGCGGCAGGCGGCTCGTCGCCCACCTCTGGAAGGCCGACGTCGGCCGGGTGCCGCTGCTGCTGCTCGACTCCGACGTCCCCGGCAACGACGAGGCCGCCCGCAGCGTGACCGACCGTCTCTACGGCGGTGGCGGCGAGCACCGGCTGCAGCAGGAGATGCTGCTGGGCATCGGCGGCGTGCGCGCCCTGCGCCTGTGGTCCCGCCTCACCGGGGCGCCGCCGCCCGAGGTGTTCCACACGAACGAGGGCCACGCGGGCTTCCTCGGCCTGGAGCGCATCCGCGAGCTGATGGACGCCGGCCTGTCGTTCGACGCGGCACTCGAGGCCGGGCGCGCGGCGACGGTGTTCACCACGCACACGCCGGTGCCCGCCGGCATCGACCGGTTCGGCCGCGACCAGGTGGCGCTGTACCTCGGCGACTCCGACGTGCTCGCCGGCGTCCCGATCGACCGCATCCTGGCGCTCGGCGCCGAGGACTACGCCGGGGGCGACCCGACCGTCTTCAACATGGCCGTGATGGGGCTTCGCCTGGCGCAGCGCGCCAACGGTGTCTCCCGGCTGCACGGCGAGGTCAGCCGCGGCATGTTCGACGGGCTCTGGCCGGGCTTCGACCACTCCGAGGTGCCGATCACGTCGATCACCAACGGCGTGCACGCGCCGACCTGGGTCGACCGCCGGGTCACCGAGCTGGCCGAGAAGCACCTCGGCGGGCAGGCGACCCCGAAGGCGTTCGAGCACGTCGACGACGTCCCGGCCGACGCGATCTGGGCCGTGCGACGCGAGATGCGCGAGCAGCTGGTGCTCGACGCGCGCCAGCGGGTGCGTGACTCGTGGCGCAAGCGCGGTGCCACGGCGGCCGAGCTCGGCTGGGTCGACGACGTCCTGGACCCCGACGTGCTGACGATCGGGTTCGCCCGCCGCGTGCCGACGTACAAGCGGCTGACGCTCATGCTGCGCGACCCCGAGCGGCTCAAGGCACTGCTGCTGCACCCCGAGCGCCCGGTACAGCTCGTCATCGCCGGCAAGTCGCACCCCGCCGACGAGCAGGGCAAGCGACTCATCCAGCAGATGGTGCGGTTCGCCGACGACCCCGAGGTGCGGCACCGCATCGTCTTCCTGCCCAACTACGACATCGCCATGGCGCAGACGCTGTACCCCGGCTGCGACGTCTGGCTCAACAACCCGCTGCGCCCGCTGGAGGCCTGCGGCACGTCGGGCATGAAGGCCGCGCTGAACGGCTGCCTCAACCTGTCGATCCTCGACGGGTGGTGGAACGAGTGGTTCGACGGCGAGAACGGATGGGCGATCCCCACCGCGGACGGCGTCGACGACCCGGAGCACCGCGACGACCTCGAGGCCGTGGCGCTCTACGAGCTCATCGAGCAGCAGGTCGCGCCGCGCTTCTACGACCGTGACGCGGCCGGACTGCCGACGCGCTGGCTCGAGATGGTCCGTCACACCCTGTCGACCCTGGGGCCGAAGGTGCTCGCGAGCCGGATGGTCTCCGACTACGTGCAGCAGCTGTACGTCCCGGCCGCGCTCGCCGGCCGAAGCCTCAACGGGCCGGACTACGCCGGTGCCGCCGCGCTGGCCGACTGGAAGGCGCGCCTGCGCGCGCAGTGGGACGCCGTGCGCGTCGACCACGTCGAGTCCAGTGGGCTCGGCGACTCGCCGCAGGTCGGGGAGGTGCTGCACGTGAACGCCTACGTCTCGCTGGGAGAGCTGCTCCCGGACGACGTCGACGTCCAGGTCGTGCACGGCCGCGTCAGTGAGAACGACGAGCTGACCAACCTGCGCACGGAGTCGCTGCGTCTCGTCGAGAGCTACGAGGGCGGACGCCACCACTTCGCCGGCGACGTCGTGCTGCGCCGCACCGGCCCCTTCGGCTACACCGTGCGGGTGCTGCCCCGGCACGAGCACCTGGCGAGCGTGGCCGAGACCGGCCTGGTCGCCAACGCCTGACGGCCGAGGTCAGCGCGTGGCGCGGTAGACCCGCAGCGACAGCGCCGTGACGGGCGTCTGGTCCCCGCCCGGGGCCAGGCGCCCGTCGCCGTCCGCGTCGGCGTCCAGCTGGGCCGGGTTCTCCACGGAGCTGTCCCACACCAGGTTCCAGGTCCGTGCCCACGGTGCGCCCGGCAGCCGCACGAGGTCGTCGTCCAGCCCGCCGTGCAGGACGACGAGCAGCGAGTCCCCCTCGACCGGCTCGCCGTGGAAGAAGGCCTGCAGGGTCCGCAGCCCGGGGTCGTGCCACCGCGCGTGGTCGACCGGCACCGCGTCAGCGTCGAACCACGCGAGGTCGGTCGTGCCGTCGCTGTGCACCGGCCGGCCCGCGAAGAAGCTGCCCTGGCGCAGCACCTGGTGGCTCGCACGGAGGCGGAGCAGAGCCCGCGTGGTGGCGAGAAGGTCTGCCCGCCAGCCCTTTTCGACGTCGCTCCAGTCCAGCCATGACGTCTCGTCGTCCAGGCAGTAGGCGTTGTTGTTGCCCTGCTGGGTCCGGCCCAGCTCGTCCCCGGCGGTGAGCATGGGGATCCCGGCGGACAGGAGCAGCGTCCCGAGCAGGTTGCGCATGGAACGGCGGCGGACCGCCTCGATCACGTCCCCGTCGGGATCGCGGGCCGTCCAGCCCTCGACGCCGTGGTTCCAGCTGCGGTTGTCGGAGTGACCGTCGGCGTTGTGCTCACCGTTGGCCTCGTTGTGCTTGTGCTCGAAGGCGGTGAGGTCGGCGAGCGTGTAGCCGTCGTGCGCCGTGACGAAGTTCACCGACGCCAGCGGCCCGCGGTCGTTCGCCGTGAACAGGTCGGCCGAGCCGGCCAGCCGGGTGGCGATCTCCCGGACGCCGTGCCCGGTGCCCTGGCCGCGGTGGAGTCGGCCCACGTCGGCGAGCCAGAAGGTGCGCACCGCGTCGCGGAACCGGTCGTTCCACTCGGCGAAAGGCGGTGGGAACTGGCCGGTGCGCCACCCGTGCGGTCCGACGTCCCACGGCTCGGCGACGAGCTTGACGTCGGCGAGCACCGGGTCGGCCCGGGCGGCGACGAGGAAGGGATGGTCGGGGTCGAAACCGTGGCGGCCGCGGGCGAGGGTGGGAGCCAGGTCGAAGCGGAACCCGTCGACGCCGAAGTCCTGCACCCAGTGGCGCAACGAGTCGAGCACCATCTGGACGACGCGGGCGTTGCGGAAGTTCAGGCTGTTGCCGCACCCGGTGACGTCCACCGCACGCCCGCCCGAGTCGAGCAGGTAGTACGAGGCGTGGTCGATGCCCTTCCAGCTGAGGATCGGGCCGTCCGGGCCACCCTCCGCGGTGTGGTTGTAGACGACGTCGAGCAGCACCTCGAGGCCCGCCGAGTGGAGCGCGCGCACCGCGTCCCGCAGCTCGGCCAGCACGGCGGCCGGTCCGGCCGCCCGCGCGTCCGCCGTCGCGTACCGCGGCTCCGGCGCGAAGAACGACAGGCTGTTGTAGCCCCAGTAGTTGCGCAGACCCCGGCGCACGAGTGCAGGCTCGTCGGCGATCGCGTGCACCGGCAGCAGCTCGAGGGTGGTGACGCCCAGGCCCGTCAGGTGCTCGAGCACGGCCGGGTGGGCCAGGCCGGCGTACGTGCCGCGGAGCTCGACGGGCACGTCGGGGTGCCGCATGGTCAGGCCTCGAACGTGGGCCTCGTAGACCACGGTGTCCGCCCAGGGGACCCGCGGGCGGTCGGCGGGGTCGGCCCCTACCGGGGCCACGAGCACCCCGTGCGGCACGCAGGCGGCGGAGTCGTGCCCGTCGGGCCGGCGGTGCGGGTGCGGCTCCCACGTCTCCGGGTCGACGACCTGCGCGAACACCTCGGGGCCCCACCGCACGGTGCCGGTGACGGCGCGCGCGTACGGGTCGAGCACCAGCTTGGCCGGGTTGTGCCGGTGGCCGGCGGCCGGGTCCCAGGCGCCGTGCACGCGCAGCCCGTAGCGCTGCCCCTCCGCGACACCGGGCAGGACGTCGTGCCAGACGCCGTGCGTGCGGTGCCGCAGCGGCAGCCGTCGCTCGGTCAGCCCGCCGGCGCCGTCGTCGTCCAGCAGGCACACCTCGACCGCGTCGGCGTGGGCGGCGAGCACGGCCGCGTGCACGGCGCCGTCCCGCAGGTGCAGGCCAAGGGGCCACGGCGCGGACGCGATCATGACCGGTCAGTGTGCCGCAGACGGCGGGGGAGGTCGCGCGGGACCGCGGCTACGGTGGTGACGTGACCGACCCGACCTCGCTGCCCTCCTTCCCACCTCCCGAGGACGAGCACCCCCTGCGGGGGCGCGTGCTCGACGCGCTCATCGACATGCAGCTCGCCCCGAACGTGGACGGCGAGGGTGACGTCTCCCTGACCGTCCAGCAGCAGAAGCTGTTCGTGCGCTGCGTCGACGGTCCGCTGCCGCTGATGCGGGTCTTCGGGCAGTGGCGGGTCGGCGACTCGGTGCCTGACGACGAGCTGCGCAGGCTGCGGGCCGCCAACGACCTCACGGCGAGGACGAACCTCGTCAAGACGACCGTGCACGACGGAGTGCTGCTGGTCGCCGTCGACCTCGTCGTGCCGCCGTCGATGCCGCTCGAGCCGGTGCTGCGGGGCTCCTTCACCGGCATCCTCGCCGCGGTCAAGAGCTGGCACGTCGCCGCGGGTGGCGCCCAGCCGGGCGAGGGGGAGACCGGGCGGGCCGGCGGCTAGGCTCGCCGGCCACGACACAGGAACACGGCACCACGAGGAGGAGCGTTGGGCGAGTTCGTCAGGCTCGAGGTGGACGGTGGCATCGGGACGATCCGGCTCGACCGGCCGCCGATGAACGCTCTGAACGTGCAGGTGCAGGAGGAGCTGCGGGCCGTGGCCGCCGAGGCGACCGGACGGCGCGACGTGGCCGCCGTGGTCGTGTACGGCGGCGAGAAGGTGTTCGCCGCGGGCGCCGACATCAAGGAGATGCAGACCATGTCGTACACCGACATGGTCGACCGCTCGGGGGCGCTGCAGTCGGCGTTCACCGCGGTCGCCCGCATCCCGAAGCCCACGGTGGCAGCTGTCACCGGCTACGCCCTGGGCGGCGGCTGCGAGCTGGCTCTGTGCTGCGACTTCCGGGTCGCCGGCGACAACGCCAGGCTGGGGCAGCCGGAGATCCTGCTCGGCATCATCCCGGGCGCCGGCGGAACCCAGCGCCTCGCGCGACTCGTCGGCCCGGCGCGTGCCAAGGACCTCGTGTTCTCGGGCCGTTTCGTACCCGCCGACGAGGCGCTGGCCATCGGCCTCGTCGACCAGGTCGTCGCGCCGGACGACGTGTACGGCGCCGCACGACGGCTGGTGGAGCGCTACGTGGGGGCCGCGTCGTACGCCCTGCGCGCCGCCAAGGAGGCGATCGACCGGGGGCTGGAGACCGACCTCGACACCGGCCTGGAGATCGAGCGGATGCAGTTCGCCGCGCTGTTCGCGACGCGGGACCGCGAGATCGGGATGGCGTCCTTCGTGGAGCACGGCCCCGGCAAGGCGCAGTTCGAGGGCCGCTGACGTGACGACGAAGGGCCCCGTCCCGGAACGGAACGGGGCCCCACGCGTGCCGGTCAGATGGGGCGGACGGCCGAGGCCTGCGGGCCGCGCTGGCCCTGCGTGATCTCGAACTCCACGCGCTGGTTGTCCTCCAGCGAGCGGTAGCCGTCAGCCTGGATGGCGGAGAAGTGGACGAACACGTCGTCGCCGCCGCCGTCCTGGCTGATGAAGCCGAAGCCCTTGTCGGCGTTGAACCACTTCACGGTGCCCTGTGTCATGTCTGGTCTCCTCGGACCCGTCGGGCGGGGCCTCACGGTCGTGAGGTCCCGAGCTGCGGCGGGCCTGCCGAGGTACGGCACGCCCGCGGTGTAGATGCGATCCGCGGGCGTCGAGACAAGAGCCAAGCAACGTTCGGGGAAATCACCAACGGCAACCGCCGACGACGGTAGCACGGTGGGCGGGCAGGTGCGTCATCCCGAGCGCCGTGCCCCCGCCTCAGAGGCGGTGCAGACGCGTGTAAGGGGGCGTGACCCGTACCCGTGCCTCGGTGAAACGGACGACGAGGGAGCGGTCGTCCTCGACCCGCTCCACGGTGCCCAGCCCGTAGCGGTCGTGGGTCACCCGGTCGTCCACCTCGTACACCTCCGCCTCGACCGGAGCCGGCCGGGTGAAGGGACTGTTCGGCAGGTGACGTCGGGGCGCTGAGCGGGAGGCCATCCCGTCAGTGTGACACCGACGGGGCCCGGGGCGGAGCCCTTGGCCGGAACGGTGGGGCGGGGCCGGGGTGGGCGACGTCACGCGCCGAGCGTTTGATGCCCGGCTACCCACGGGTAACAATCGGTGCCGAGAGACACCCGTCACTGCACCGGCACCGGCCTGCTGGCAGGCTGAACCCGGTCCCCGGGGCCGAGCGGTCCCTCGCCGGCGAGCGCCGGTGACGCGAGCACAGGAGGTCGGCGTACGACCATGAAGATCGTCGTCTGCGTCAAGCACGTCCCCGACGCCCAGGCCGAGCGCACGTTCAACGCCACTGACAACACCACCGACCGCACGGGCGTGGACGGGCTGCTGTCGGAGCTGGACGAGTACGCCGTCGAGGAGGCGCTCAAGATCAAGGAGGCCGGTGAGGCGGAGGTCGTCGTCCTGACGATGGGCCCGGCCGACGCGGCGGACGCCGTCCGCAAGGCCCTGCAGATGGGCGCCGACTCCGGTGTCCACGTCACCGACGACGCGCTGCACGGCTCCGACGCGCCCGCGACGTCCCTCGTGCTGGCCAAGGCGATCGAGAAGATCGGCGGAGTGGACCTCGTGCTGACCGGCATGGCCTCCACCGACGGCACGATGAGCGTCGTGCCGGCGATGATCGCCGAGCGGCTCGCGTTGCCGCAGGTGACGTTCGCGTCCGAGCTGACCGTCGACGGGGCCGCCGTGACGATCCGCCGCGACGGGGACGCCTCGACCGAGACGGTGCAGGCGCAGCTGCCCGCACTGGTCAGCGTCACCGACCAGATCAACGAGCCGCGGTACCCGTCGTTCAAGGGCATCATGGCGGCGAAGAAGAAGCCGGTGGAGACGTGGTCGCTCGCCGACCTCGGCGTCGACGCCGGTGACGTCGGCCTGGCGGCGGCGTGGACCTCCGTGCTGGGGTTCACCGCGCGTCCGCCGCGATCCAAGGGCGAGGTCGTCGTGGACTCCGGGGACGGCGGCGTGAAGCTCGCCGAGTTCCTGGCCGCGCGTAAGTTCGCCTGACCCGTCGACTCACGAGAAACCAAGGAGGAGAACCTCATGAGCGAGGTCCTCGTGCTCGTCGACCACGTCGACGGGGCCGTCCGCAAGACCACCCACGAGCTGCTGACCATCGCCCGCCGCATGGGTGAGCCGTCCGCAGTGCTCATCGGGGCCGACCTCTCGGCGGCCGAGAGCGCCCTCAAGGAGTACGGGGCGGCCAAGGTCTACGTCGTCGCTGACGGCGACGTGACCGACTACCTCGTCGCCCCCAAGGCCGAGGTGCTGGCGCAGCTCGTCGAGCGGTCGTCGCCGGCGGCGGTGCTGCTGCCGAGCAGCGCCGAGGGCAAGGAGATCGCGGCCCGCCTGAGCATCAAGACCGGCAGCGGCCTGATCACGGACGCCGTCGACGTCCAGGTGGCCGACGGCCAGGTGACGACGACCCAGTCGGTGTTCGCCGGGTCCTACACCGTGCAGGCACGCGTCACCCACGGCACGCCGATCATCACCGTGAAGCCCAACTCGGCGACACCGGAGCCGGCGCCGGCCGCCGCGGAGCGCGTCGACGTCACCGCCGCCGTCTCCGACGTCGCGAAGACCGCCCGCGTCACCGAGCGCAAGCCGCGCGAGAAGACCGGGCGCCCCGAGCTCACCGAGGCGGCGATCGTCGTCTCGGGCGGGCGGGGCACCAACGGCGACTTCGGGCCGGTGGAGGCGTTCGCCGACGCGCTCGGCGCGGCCGTCGGCGCCTCGCGCGCCGCGGTGGACGCCGGGTGGTACCCGCATGCCAACCAGGTCGGGCAGACCGGCAAGACGGTCTCCCCGCAGCTCTACGTCGCCGCCGGCATCTCCGGGGCGATCCAGCACCGCGCCGGCATGCAGACCTCCAAGGCGATCGTCGCGGTGAACAAGGACGAGGAGGCGCCGATCTTCGACCTCGTCGACTTCGGTGTCGTCGGCGACATGTTCTCCGTCCTGCCGCAGGCGACCGACGAGATCGTCAAGCGCAAGGGCTGAGCCCCCTGCTCGAGTGTGAGTCCCCAGGCAGACACACCGGCGTGTCGCGCCCGGGGACCCACACTCGATCATGGTGACGGTCGGGCCCGGCGCGTTCTGCTGCTCCCGAGGCCCCGACATACACTCGACCGCCGTGACGGCCTACCTCGACCACGCGGCGACCACGCCGATGCTGCCCGAGGCCGTGGCCGCGATGACGGTCGAGCTGGCCGCCGTGGGCAACGCCTCGTCGCTGCACACCTCCGGTCGTCGCCGCCGTCGCGTCGTGGAGGAGTCGCGCGAGCTGCTCGCCAGCGCGCTCGGCGCCCGGCCCAGCGAGGTCGTGCTCACCGCGGGCGGCACCGAGTCGGACAACCTCGCCGTCAAGGGCCTGTTCTGGGCCCGCCGCGAGCAGGACCCGCGTCGTCGCCGCATCCTGGCCAGCGCCGTCGAGCACCACGCCGTCACCGACGCCCTCGAGTGGCTCGCCGAGCACGAGGGCGCCGACGTGGTCACGGTGCCGGTGGACGACGTGGGGCGAGTCGACCTCGACGCGCTGCGGGCCGCTCTTGCCGCGGACCCGCAGTCCGTCGCGCTCGTCACCGTCATGTGGGCGAACAACGAGGT
>JBKHXE010000107.1:0-7405 GCA_046566185.1 Actinomycetes bacterium
GCGAAGGCCAGGCCGGCGACGTACTTCCAGCCGCCCAGGCCGGGCTGGACCGCCTCGACGCGCGGCGCGATCAGGACCGAGATCAGCGCTGCGACCAGCAGCCAGGACGAGTTGACCAGCACGTCGACGCCCGCGACCTGGCCGATCCGCCACGTGCCCGGTGCGCGCCGGCCGCCGGGGCCGGCCCCACTCGCTGCTGGTTCGGTCCGCTGGTCCACGCGACCACGCTATCTCGCGCGTCGCGCCCGGCTGCGGCAGGACTGTCGGCGGGGTCGCCTAGGGTGACGGACATGACCCAGGAAGTGGCCCAGCAGGTGACGGACGACATGCCCCGGCGCGCGGTGGTGGACGGCGTCGACGTCGTCGGCTCGCTGTCGCCGAGCCGCGCCGGAGACTTCATGACCTGTCCCCTGCTGTACCGCTTCCGGACCGTCGACCGGCTGCCCGAGCCGTCCTCCCCGGACGCGGTGCGGGGCACGGTGGTGCACAAGGTGCTCGAGGACCTCTTCGACCTCCCCGCGGCGGGCCGCACCCCCGCCCGGGCCGCGGAGCTGCTCGAGCCGGCCTGGGAGGCGGTCCTCGCCGCCGAGCCCGAGATCGCCGAGATGTTCGGTGACGGGGGGCCGGAGATCGGGTCGTGGCTGGCCTCCTGCCGGGAGTCCCTCGAGCGCTACTTCTCCCTCGAGGACCCGACCCGCCTCGAGCCGGCCGAGCGCGAGCTATACGTCGAGACGGTCCTGGAGTCCAAGCTGCTGCTGCGCGGCTTCATCGACCGGATCGACGTGGCCCCCACCGGGGAGATCCGGGTCGTGGACTACAAGACCGGCCGCGCGCCGCACCCCGCCTTCGAGGCGAAGGCGCTGTTCCAGATGAAGTTCTACGCGCTGGTGCTGTGGCGCACGCGGGGCGTCGTCCCGCGGATGCTGCAGCTCGTCTACCTGGGCAGCGGCGAGGTGCTGCGGTACGCGCCCACCGAGCAGGAGCTCGAGGCCACCGAGCGCAAGGTCGTGGCGCTGTGGGCGGCCGTCCGGCGCGCGGCGGAGACGGGCGACTGGAGGGCCTCGCCCAGCCGGCTGTGCGACTGGTGCCACCACCGGCCGCTGTGCCCCTCCTTCGGCGGCACGCCACCGCCGGTGCCGGTCGACGCCGTCCGGCGGGCTTCCGGCGCCGAGGCGGGGCGGGTCGCCGCACCCGGCCGCGACGAGGACTGAGCGACCGGCCGCCCGGGGGTCAACCCCACCCCGGACAATGGCGTCACCCTGCTCGCGGCCCGGGCCCGTGGCCCACCAGGCTGACCCCATGACCGCCGTACGCCTCACCGCCGAGAACGAGGACCCCGCCGTGGCAACGACACCAGCCGACCCGACGACCGTCGCCCGGGCCAGCGACCTCGTCAAGATCTACGGATCGGGTGAGGCACAGGTCCGCGCCCTGGACGGGGTGAGCGTGTCCTTCGGGCGCGGCGAGCTCACCGCGATCATGGGGCCGTCGGGCTCCGGCAAGTCCACGCTGATGCACTGCATGGCCGCCCTCGACCGGCCGACGTCCGGCAGCGTCATCGTCGACGGCGTCGAGATCGCCCGGATGAGGGACGCCGGCCTGACCCGGCTGCGCCGCGAGCGCATCGGCTTCGTCTTCCAGTCGTTCAACCTCGTGCCGACGCTCACCGCCGCGGAGAACATCACGCTGCCGCTGGACATCGCCGGTCGACCCGTCGACCGCCAGTGGTTCGACACCGTCGTCGACACCGTCGGGCTGCGGGACCGCCTGCGGCACCGCCCCAACGAGCTGTCGGGCGGTCAGCAGCAGCGCGTGGCCTGCGCCCGCGCCCTGGTGAGCAGGCCGGCGATCGTGTTCGCGGACGAGCCGACCGGCAACCTCGACTCCCGCTCCAGCGCCGACGTCCTGGGCTTCCTGCGGCGCTCCGTCGACGAGTTCGGGCAGACCGTCGTCATGGTCACCCACGAGCCGACGGCCGCCGCCTACGCCGACCGCGTCCTCTTCCTGGCGGACGGCCGCATCGTCGGCGAGCTGCGCGAGCCGACCGCCGAGACCGTCCTCGAGCGGATGAAGCGCGACGAGCCGGTCGGCGGTCACGCGTGATCCGCGTCGCGCTGCGCACCGTCCGGGGCCACGTCGTCCGCTTCCTCCTCACCGCCCTCGCGGTGCTGCTCGGCGTGTCGTTCGTCGCGGGCACGTTCGTGCTGACGGACACCATGGACCGGACGTTCACCGGGATCCTCGCGCAGGCCTCGCGGGGCACCGACGTCGTCGTGCGCGGCGAGGAGCGCACCGAGGCGATGGACGGTGGCGAGGCGCTGCGGGAGCAGCTGCCGCTCGCCCTCGCCGAGGAGCTCGAGCAGGTGGACGGCGTCGGCGCCGCCGAGGCCGACCTCTCCGGCCCCACCGTCCTCGTCGGCGCCGACGGCACCGCCGTGCGCCGTGGGGGCGCGCCGACGCTGGGTTTCGGCTGGACGCAGGACGACCCTGCCCTGGAGGTCCTCGCCGGCACCGCCCCCGACACCCCGGGCGAGATCGCCGTCGAGGAGGCGACCCTGGCCGCCTCCGGGCTGAGCGTCGGGGACAGCACCACCGTGGTCGCCGGCGGCACCGTGAGGCCGGTCACGGTCGTCGCCAGCGTGCGGTTCGGCGCCCTCGCCGGGGCGACGCTCGTCTTCCTCGACCACGCCAGCGCCCAGCAGCTCTTCGCCCCGGAGGGCACGACCTCGGCCTTCGCGGTGCGGGCGGCCCCGGGCACGGACGCCGAGGAGCTGCGGGCCCGCGTCGCGGCGGTACTGCCGGACGGCGCCGAGGCGATCACCGGGGAGCAGCAGACCGAGGAGGACACCGCGGCCATCCGCGAGGCGCTCGGCTTCGTCACGACGTTCCTGCTCGTCTTCGCCGGCATCAGCCTCGTCGTCGGCGCCTTCATCATCGTCAACACATTCTCGATGCTGGTGGCCCAGCGCACCCGCGAGCTGGCCCTGCTGCGGGCGGTCGGGGCCAGCGCCCGGCAGGTCGTGACGATGGTCTGCGTCGAGGCGCTCGTGGTCGGGGTGGCAGGCGGTGCCCTGGGGCTCGGCGCGGGCCTCGGTCTGGCCGCGGGCCTGCGACAGCTGCTCGCGGCCTTCGGGCTCGACCTCGCCGGCGCCCTGGTCGTCGAGCCACGCACCGTCGTGGTGAGCCTCGTCGTGGGCACCGTCGTCACCGTGCTGTCGGCGGTCGTTCCCGCCGTCCGCGCGGCCCGCATCCCCCCGGTGGCCGCGATGCGCGACGACGTCGCCCTGCCGGAGCGCAGCCTCCGCCTGCGCGGACGGGTCGGGGCCGTCCTCCTCGTCGCCGGCGGTATCGGTCTGTGGCAGTCCCTGGTCGCCGACGGCACCGCCAGCGGCATCGGCGTCGGGCTCTCCACCCTCACGCTGTTCCTGGCGGTGGCCGTGGGGTCGCCGCTGGTGGCGCGCCCCGTCGTCCGGGTGCTCGGCAGCCCGCTCGCCGCGCTGCTGCGGCCGATCGGGCGCCTGGCCAGGGAGAACGCGCTCCGCAACCCGCGCCGCACGGCGGCGACCGCGTCAGCACTGATGATCGGCCTGACGCTCGTCACCGCCATCACGGTGCTGTCGTCGTCGGCGACCGCGTCGACCCGAGCCATCGTCGAGGAGTCGGTCACGGCCGACCTGGTGCTGAACGGCGGCTTCACCGGCTTCCCGCCCACGGTCACCGACGACGTCGCGGCCGTGGACGGCGTGGCGTCCGTCGCCGCGCTGGCGGCCGTCCCGGTCGACCTCGGTGACGGGCAGACCCTGGCCGCCGCGACCGACCCGGCCGCCCTTCGCGACAGCGTGCGGGTCGACATCGCCGCGGGGTCCTACGACGCGCTGAGCGACGGCGAGGTCCTGGTCTCCTCCTCCTACGCCGAGGACCACGGCGTGGCGGTCGGCGACCGGCTCACCGGCACGCTCGGCACCGTGGACCGGGTCGAGCTGACGGTCGGCGGCGTGTACGAGGACAACCAGGCGATCGGCGTCCCCGTGCTCGTCTCGGACGCGACGGCCGAGGGCGCGGTGCCCGCGCGTCAGCAAGTCGACGTCTTCGGCTACGTCAACCTCGACGCGGACGCGGACCCCGCCGCGACGAAGGCCGCGCTCACCGACGTCGTCCAGCCGTACGTCGTGGTCTCGCTGCAGGACCGCGAGGAGTTCGTCTCGGCGCAGGCCGAGCAGACCGAGCAGCTGCTGGTGCTGCTCTACGTGCTGCTCGCCCTCTCGGTGGTCATCGCGGTGCTCGGCATCGTCAACACCCTCGCCCTGTCGGTCATCGAGCGGACCAGGGAGATCGGCCTGCTGCGGGCCGTGGGCATGCGGCGGCGCCAGCTGGCCGGCATGGTCACCGTCGAGTCGGTGCTCACCGCGCTGTTCGGTGCGGTGCTGGGCACGGCACTCGGCCTGGTGCTCGCGGCGGCGCTGCAGCGGTCCCTCGCCGACGACGGGCTCGAGGTGCTCGACGTCCCGGTCGTGGCCGTGGCCGGGGTGTTCGCCCTGGCAGCCGTCGTCGGCGTGCTGGCGGCGGTGCTGCCGGCGGTGCGCGCGGTGCGGCTGGACGTGCTGCGGGCGATCGCCGCCGAGTAGCGCGTCAGGTGTGGTCGACGGCGCCCGGCGCGCGCTGGTCGACGAGCTCACCGACGGCGGTCGGGTCGTGCGACTCGTCCGAGGCCGTGATGCGGCCGTCGCGGACGTCCTCCGCCCAGTGGCAGGCGACGCGGTGCCCCGGCTGCACCTCGCGCAGCACCGGCACCTCGTCGTGGCAGCGGGTGGCCTGCCGGAACGGGCACCGGGTGTGGAAGCGGCAGCCGGACGGCGGGGCGGCCGGGCTGGGCAGGTCCCCCGCCAGCAGGATGCGCTCGCGCCGGTCCTCGACCTCCGGGTCCGGCACCGGGATCGCCGACATCAGGGAGATCGTGTACGGGTGCAGCGGCTGCGCGTAGAGGTCGTCGCTCGACGCCTCCTCGACGATCGTGCCGAGGTACATCACGCCGATGCGGTCGGAGATGTGGCGGACGACGGCGAGGTCGTGCGCGATGACGACGTACGTCAGGCCGAGCCGGTCCTGCAGCTCCTCGAGCAGGTTGATGACCTGAGCCTGCACGGAGACGTCGAGCGCGCTGACCGGCTCGTCGGCGATGACCAGGTCGGGGTCCAGGGCGATCGCCCGCGCGATGCCGATGCGCTGGCGCTGGCCGCCGGAGAACTCGTGCGGGAACTTGGCGCCCGCGTTGCGCGGCAGGCCCACGACGTCCAGCAGCTCGGCGACGCGTCGCTCCCAGGCCGCGCGGCCGCCCTCGACACGGTGCAGACGCATCGGCTCGGTGAGGATGCTCTGCACGCTCTGCCGCGGGTCCAGGCTTGCCATCGGGTCCTGGAACACCATCTGCATCCGCCGGCGCATGCGTCGCATCGGCTCGGCCCCGAGGCCGCGCAGCTCGGTGCCGTCGAACTCGACGGTTCCCGCGGTCGGCTCCTCGAGCCGTAGGACGGCCCTGCCGAGTGTCGACTTGCCACAGCCTGACTCCCCGACCAGGCCGAACGTCCGGCCGCGGCGGATGTCCAGGTCGACGCCGTCGACGGCGCGCACATGGCCGACGGTGCGCTCCAGCACGAGGCCCCGGCGGATCGGGAAGTGCACCTCGAGGCCGCGCACGCGCAGCAGCACGTCGCCCGCGGTGGTGTCGGGCCCCCGGACGGCGGAGGGCCGGGTCCTCGTCACAGCTGCTCCTCCGACGCGGTGAGGGCGGTCACGGGGACCGGGTGCACGCAGCGGGCCAGGTGACCGGGCCGCACCTCGTCGACGTCCAGCGGGATGTCGGGGCGGACGCAGGCGTCGTCGGCCGCGGTGCACCGCGGCGCGAAGGCGCACGCCTGCTCCCACGGCACCGTGTCCGTCGGCGACCCGGGGATCGGCCGCAGCGGCTCGCCGCGCGGCGCGTCGAGACGCGGGATCGAGGCGAGCAGCCCCTCGGTGTAGCGGTGCCGGGGGGCGGCGAAGAGCTCCTGGCGCCCGGCGGTCTCCACCACGCGGCCGGCGTACATGACGTTGACCTCGTCGCACAGGCCGGCGACCACCCCGAGGTCGTGGGTGATCATGATCATGGCGGTGCCGGTCTCGGTGACGAGCCGGCGGAGCAGCTCGAGCACCTGGGCCTGGATCGTCACGTCGAGCGCCGTGGTCGGCTCGTCGGCGATGAGCAGGCGGGGCCTGCACGCCAGGGCGATCGCGATGAGCGCGCGCTGCCGCATGCCGCCCGAGAGCTGGTGCGGGTACTCCCCCAGGCGTCGCGCCGGGTCGGGGATGCCGACACGCCTCAGCAGGCCCTCCGCCTCGTCGCGGGCCTCGCCCCGGCCCATCCCGGTGTGCCGCAGCAGCACCTCGGTCACCTGCGTCCCGACGGGGACGACGGGGTTGAGCGAGGACATCGGGTCCTGGAACACCATCGCCATGTCGCGGCCTCGCATGTCGGCCAGCTCGCCGCGGGGCACGGTCAGCAGGTCGCGGCCCTCGAAGCGGACGGAGCCGCCGACCGTGACCCCGCGTCGCGGGAGCAGACCCATCACGGCCAGGGACGTCACCGACTTGCCGCTGCCGGACTCCCCGACCAGGCCGACGACCTCGCCGGGACGGACCGAGAAGGACACGCCGTCGACCGCCCGGAAGGAACGGCGGCCCCGACCGGCGAAGGTGACGGTGAGGTCCTCGACGTCGAGCAGCGCGTCTCGGGGCGGGGTCATCGGGTCGCTCACCTGCGGAACTTGGGGTCGAGGGACTCGCGCAGCGCCTCACCGAAGAGGGTGAAGCCGAACGCGGTGATCGCGATCGCCGTACCGGGCAGCAGGGCGAGATGCGGGTCGCTCTCCAGCCGGGACTGGGCCTTGACGAGCATGCGCCCCCACTCGGCGACGCTCGGGTTCGGGTCGCCGAGACCGAGGTACGACAGCGCGGCCACCTCGATGATCGCGGTCGCCAGCGTGAGCGTGGCCTGCACGATGATCGGCCCGAGCGAGTTCGGCAGCATGTGGCTCATCACGACGCTGCGGCGGCGAAGGCCGAGGGAGAACGACGCCAGCACGTAGTCGGAGGCACGCTGCTGCAGCAGCGAGCCGCGCAGCAGCCGGGCGAAGATCGGCACCTGCGCCGCCGCGATGGCGATCATCACCGACAGCGACGTGCGGCCGAGGACGGCGGCGACGCTGACGGCGAGCAGCAGGCTGGGGATCGACAGCAGGATGTCGACGACGCGCATCACCGCGACGTCGACCTTGCCGCCGATGCCGCCGGCGAGCAGGCCGAGCGCCGTGCCGACCGCGAGGCCCAGCAGCGTCGACACCACGCCGATGACGAGCGACTGGCGGGCGCC
>JBKHXE010000108.1:0-5213 GCA_046566185.1 Actinomycetes bacterium
AGCCGCTCGACCGCCGGGCGGTGCGGCCCGTCGCCGACCAGCAGCAGCGCCGCACCGGGGACCTGCGCCCTCACCAGGGGCAGGGCGCGCACGAGCACGTCCTGCCCCTTGCGTGCCACCATCCGCGAGACGCACACGACCACCGGGCGGTCGCCGAGCCCGTGCCGCGCCCGCACCTCGTCACCGCCGCAGCCCGGCCGGAAGACGGCGTCGTCGACGCCTGGGGTCAGCTGCCGCGTCCGCGAGCGCGCGGCCGGCGAGAGCGCCCGCGCGATCCGCGAGCGGGTGTACTCGCCGAGGTAGGTGACCACGTCGTTGCGCTCACCGATGGCCCGCATCGCCGGGCGGGTCGCCGGCACGGTGGCCCACCAGATCTCGTGCCCGTGCGTCGTGGCGACCGTGCGCTCGACGCCCGCGGCCCGCAGCGAGGGGGCCATCAGCCCCAGCGGGGCCGCGGCCCCGAACCAGACGCGGTCGCAGCCCTCCGCGCGGGCGATGTCGGTCGCGCGGTGCGCGATCGCTGGCGTCGGCACCATGAGCCGTGACGGGTCGCGCACCACGGGGAACGGCAGAGTGGCGTCGAACGCAGCGTCGCCTGCCTGCCGCGCGGTGTGGACGACGACCGAGTCCGCGGGCATGCGCTGCGCCATCGCCAGCACGAACGACTCGATGCCGCCGGTGCGCGGCGGGAAGTCGTTGGTGACGATCAGGGTGCGCACGAGGCGTCACCCTACGAGGCCAGCTCCTCCAGGTAGGCCAGCCACTCCTGCGTCAGGGTCTGCTCGTCGACCCCCAGCACCTCGGGCAGCGCCTGGGACGTCGGCGTCCCGCTCGCCACGGACCGGTAGAGGGCGACGAGCGCGTCCTCCCCCCAGCGCTCGGCGACGAGCCGCGCCGCCAGCCAGGAGCCCGAGTAGGCAGGGGCGATGTCGCCGCGTCGGGGGTCGAAGTCGACGCTCGTCGGGAGGGCCACCGGCCCGTCGCCCGAGCGCACGCGGTCCAGCACGTCCTGCGCGATGACGGCCGTGGAGACCCCGGTGCCGGCGTACGCGACGTAGTCCGCGAAGCCCTCGCTGAGCCAGATCGGCACGGCCTCGGCCGTCGTCGCCCGCGTCGCCACGTGGGTGATCTCGTGCGCGAGCACCACCCGCCGCCCGAGCGGGCCCAGCTGGGCGAAGCCCGCCGGGTTGATGATGACCCGGTCGGCCGACGTGCCCGCCTGATCGAGGCCCACCTCTCCGGTGGTGACGGCGGCGATCTGCTCGAGCCCGGCGTCGTCCGGGCGCAGCAGCAGCCGCGCCATCTCCTCCTGCGTCGCGGGGACCATCACGACGACCGTGCGGGGCCACTCGGTCCCCCACACCGTGTCGACGTGCGTGGCGGCATGGTCGGTCTCCTCGGCGTACCGCTGGAGGTCGGCCTCCGGCGCCGTCCCGAGCGCCAGCGACCGCTCACCGCGGGAGACCTGCACCGGGCCGAGATCCCACAGGTCCGGCGACGTCCCGCCGTCCGTGTCGTCGGCCACCAGCCACTGCTCGCCGCGCCGGACGAGCGTGAGGTACTGCTCGCGCCGCACCTCGCCGGTCTCGGGGCCCTCCAGCCGGTAGACGAGCACCGCGCGGGCGACCCAGGCGTCGGGACCCAGCTCGGCGAGCCGCTGCGCCGGCAACGAAGGGCCGTCGCCGGCGTACTCGTACCGCCACTCCGCGAGCGGCACCTCGGCAAGGTTGTCGAAGACCGCGGCCTGCCGGGCCGCGAACTCCTCCGACCCCGGGTCGACGGTGGCGAGCCAGGACTGCCGGTCACGCTGCCGGATCGCCGCCGAGCGAGCCGCCATCAACGCGTCGAGCGCCTGCAGCCGCAGCACCGAGGGGTCGACCGTCGGCGACGGCTCGACCACCGTGGTGGGCGCGACCGGCGGGGCGGTGACCTCCCGCCGGACGTCGCGCTGACCCGCGAGCCACAGCCCACCACCGACCAGCGCGAGGACGAGGACGACGACCAGGGAGGTCCGCCCCGGACCCCACCGACCCTCACCCGGCTCGCGCTGATCCCCCGTCACGCCGGCCATCGTAGGTTCCGCCGGGCTCGGTCGGGCCGTCCCGCGGCACCAGCCGCAGCGGCGGCACCAGCCCCGACCGGGCCAGGACGCCGATCGCCGTCCGCTCGGTGTCGTCGAGCTCCACCGGGACGTCGGGAGCAGGCTGGCCGAGCAGGACGCTCACGACGCAGTCCGAGCACGCGACGTTCCGCACCTCACAGGTGTCACAGTCGATGAGCACGTGGTGCGCACCTCCGTCCCGACCATGCCGGACCTTCCGACCGGTCGCACCGGACGCTAGGAGGCGCCACCGACAACGGCCGGTCAGAAGCCCTCGTCCGCGCCCAGGGGCGCCGGCCGCCCGCCCACCTGCGCCGGCGTCACCGACAGCCTCGCCACCGGCGCGACGTGCGCGAAGGCGGGCCGTCCGGCGTCCACCACCGAGCCGCGCCCCCGGGCGACGGCCATCGCCTCCGCCACGTCACGCACCGGCGAGACGCAGGTGTCCTCACCGTCCAGCAGCTCCAGCCACTCGGCGCGCTCCCGTGAGGCGAGGACGGCGCTCAGCCGCGCGCGCAGCTCCTCCTGCCGGCCGGGCTCATACTGCCACGCCGCCAGACCGGGCTCCCCGAGCAGCTCGACGAACCGGGCGAAGAACGTGGGCTCGAGGGCAGCGACGGCGAGCCAGCGGCCGTCGGCGCAGCGGTAGGTCGAGTAGCAGGCGAGCCCACCGGTCAGTGCGTCGCCGCCCGGCTCGGGTGCCCGCCCGGCCACGGACACATGGGACGTGGCCACCGGCAGCAGCGACAGCCCGGCGTCCGCCATCGACACCTCGACACGCTGCCCCTCCCCCGTCGCCTCGGCGTGCCGCAGCGCGGCGAGCAGGCCCACGCAGGCGTGCAGCGCGGCTCCGAGGTCCGCCGTCTGGGTCGCCGGCACCTGCGGCGTCCCGTCGCCCCCCAGCAGCAGCGCACCCGCCCCCGCCTGGGCGTTCAGGTCGTGCCCGGGCACCAGCGACGCCGCGCCGCCGGACCCGTCCTCGCCGTCCGGCCCCCACGCCGTCACCGAAACCATCACCAGCGACGGCCGGCGCCCCGAGAGCTCGCTCCACCCGACGCCCAGCCGCCCCGTCACGCCCGGCCGGAACGACTCCACCAGCACGTCGGCCCCAGCGACCAGGTCCAGCAGGCGCCGGCGCCCGGCGCCGGTGCGCAGGTCCAGCGCGACCGACCGCTTGCCCCGGTTGAGGGCCACGTGCAGCGCCCCCTCGCCGTCCGCCGTCCAGGGCGGCGTCGTGCGCAGGCCGTCGCCGGTGCCCGGCTGCTCGACCTTGAGGACGTCGGCGCCGTGGTCGGCCAGCAGCATCGTCAGGTACGCGCCGGGCAGCAGGCGGGACAGGTCGAGCACGCGGACGCCGGACAGGGCCCTTCGGGACATGGCTCGCACCCTACGAGTCCGCGGGCGTGCCTCCGAGGCTTTGTCGGGGGCCGCGCCTAGCGTTCGCGGCATGAGCCCGACCACGCTGCCCGCGCCGCTGCCGGTGCAGGCGACGCTGGACGAGCTCGGCACGCCCCTGCGCGACACCACCTTCGTGGTCGTCGACCTCGAGACCACCGGCGGGTCGGCCGAGTCGGACGGCATCACCGAGATCGGCGCGGTGAAGGTGCGCGGCGGGGAGAGGCACGGCGAGTTCCAGACCCTCGTCAACCCCGGTGTGACGATCCCACCCTTCATCGCGCTGCTCACCGGCATCAACGACGCGATGGTCGCGAGCGCGCCGCGCATCGAGCAGGCACTGCCGGCGTTCCTCGAGTTCGCCCGCGGCGGTGTGCTCGTCGCGCACAACGCCGGGTTCGACGTCGGCTTCCTCAAGGCGAACGCCGCGCGACAGGGCATCGGCTGGCCGGGCTTCGAGGTGCTCGACACGGTCCGGATCGCCCGGCACGTCGTCACCAACGACGAGGCGCCGAATCGCAAGCTGTCGACGCTGGCCCGGCTGTTCAGGTCGTCGACGACCCCGACCCACCGGGCGCTGGACGACGCCCGGGCGACCGTCGACGTCCTGCACGCGATGATCGAGCGGCTCGGCAACCTCGGCATCACCTCGGTGGAGGAGCTGCAGACCTTCACCTCCCGCGTGACCCCGGCCCAGCGGCGCAAGCGGCACCTGGCCGAGTCGCTGCCGCACGCGCCCGGCGTCTACGTGTTCAAGGACGAGCGCGACCGGGTGCTGTACGTCGGCACGTCCAAGGACATCCGCACCCGCGTCCGCTCGTACTTCACGGCTTCGGAGACCCGCACGCGGATGGCGGAGATGGTCTCGCTCGCGGCCTCCGTGACGCCGATCGTGTGCGCCACGCCGCTCGAGGCCGAGGTCCGCGAGCTGCGCCTCATCGCGGAGCACAAGCCGCGCTACAACCGCCGCTCGCGCCACCCCGAGCGGGCGCCGTGGGTGAAGCTCACGGTGGAGCCGTTCCCGCGGCTGTCGGTGGTCCGGGAGGTCGCGGACGACGCGGCGCGCGGGGCGGAGTACCTCGGGCCGTTCGGCTCGGTCGCCGCCGCCGAGGGCGCCGTGGCCGCGCTGCACGAGGCCTTCGCCCTGCGGCAGTGCACCAAGCGCCTGCCGGCGAGGCCGTCCCCGTCGGCCTCGGCCTGTGTCCTGGCGGAGATGGGCCGGTGCGGCGCCCCGTGCACCGGCGACCAGAGCCGCGACGAGTACGCGGCCGTCGTGGCGGCCGTCCGGCAGGCGGTCACCGGGGACGCCCGGCACGTCGTCGACGCCGTGCTGCGCCGCATCGCGACGCTGTCCACCGGGCAGCGCTTCGAGGACGCCGCCGCGCACCGTGACCGGCTGCTCTCGTTCGTGCGCGCCGCGGCCCGCGTGCAGCGGCTGCGGCCGCTCGCCTCGACCCCCGAGCTCGTGGCGGCCCGCCGCGGCGAGACCGGAGGCTGGGAAGTCGTCGTCGTCCGCCACGGCCGGCTCGCGGGCACCGCCGTGACCCCCGCCGGCCAGAGCCCGATGCCGTACATCGAGGCGCTGCAGGCCACCGCGGAGCAGGTCGCGCCCCCGCTGCTGCCCGCGCCCGCCGCCCACCCCGAGGAGACCGAGAAGGTGCTGCGCTGGCTCGACTCCCCCGGCGTCCGGCTCGTGTCGGTGGACGGCGAGTGGTCG
>JBKHXE010000109.1:0-26905 GCA_046566185.1 Actinomycetes bacterium
TCTGCGCGTGGTTGAGGTCGACCAGCCGCTTCATGACGAACGGCTTGAACAGCTCGAGCGCCATCTGCTTGGGCAGGCCGCACTGGTGCAGCTTGAGCTGCGGGCCGACGACGATGACCGAGCGGCCGGAGTAGTCGACGCGCTTGCCGAGCAGGTTCTGACGGAACCGGCCCTGCTTGCCCTTGAGCATGTCGGACAGCGACTTCAGCGGCCGGTTGCCCGGGCCGGTGACCGGGCGCCCGCGGCGGCCGTTGTCGAACAGCGAGTCGACGGCCTCCTGGAGCATCCGCTTCTCGTTGTTGACGATGATCTCGGGCGCGCCGAGGTCGAGCAGCCGCTTGAGCCGGTTGTTCCGGTTGATGACCCGGCGGTACAGGTCGTTGAGGTCGGACGTCGCGAAGCGGCCACCGTCGAGCTGCACCATCGGACGCAGGTCCGGCGGGATGACCGGCACGCAGTCCAGCACCATGCCCAGCGGGGAGTTGCGCGTGGTGAGGAACGCCGAGACCACCTTGAGCCGCTTGAGGGCGCGGGTCTTGCGCTGGCCCTTGCCGGTGCGGATGATCTCGCGCAGCTTCTCGGCCTCGGCCTCGAGGTCGAAGGACTCCAGCCGCTTCTGGATCGCGGCGGCGCCCATGCCGCCCTCGAAGTACAGGCCGAACCGGTCGCGCAGCTCGCGGTAGAGCACCTCGTCGCCCTCGAGGTCGGCGACCTTGAGGTTGACGAAGCGGTCCCAGACCTGCTCGAGCCGCTCGATCTCGGCGTCCGCGCGGCGGCGGATGGCGGCCATCTCGCGCTCGGCCGACTCCTTGACCTTGCGGCGGACGTCGCTCTTGGCGCCCTCCGCCTCGAGCTCGGCCAGGTCCTGCTCCAGGCGCTGGGCCCGGGCCTCGATGTCGGCGTCGCGACGGCCCGCGAGCTCCGTCTTCTCGACGTCGATCTGGGCCTGCAGCGAGGACTGGTCGCGGTGGCGGCCCTCCTCGTCGACCCAGGTGATCATGTAGGCGGCGAAGTAGATGACCTTCTCGAGGTCCTTCGGCGCCAGGTCGAGCAGGTAGCCGAGGCGGCTCGGCACACCCTTGAAGTACCAGATGTGCGTGACGGGGGCGGCGAGCTCGATGTGGCCCATCCGCTCACGGCGCACCTTGGCGCGGGTCACCTCGACGCCGCAGCGCTCGCAGATGATGCCCTTGAACCGGACCCGCTTGTACTTGCCGCAGTAGCACTCCCAGTCGCGGGTCGGACCGAAGATCTTCTCGCAGAAGAGCCCGTCCTTCTCCGGCTTGAGGGTGCGGTAGTTGATCGTCTCCGGCTTCTTGACCTCGCCGTGCGACCACTGACGGATGTCGTCGGCGGTGGCCAGGCCGATGCGCAGCTCGTCGAAGAAGTTGACGTCGAGCACGTGTGTCCTTCTCTCGTTTCTGAGGTTCTACCTCGGGTCTGACGGATGGCCGGCGGCGGCGGGCGGGTGCGCAGGTGGCACCCGCCTGCCGGACCGTCAGACCTCTTCGACGCTGCTCGGCTCGCGCCGGGACAGGTCGATACCGAGCTCCTCCGCCGCACGGAAGACGTCGTCGTCGGTCTCGCGCATCTCGATGGACATGCCGTCGCTGGAGAGCACCTCGACGTTGAGGCACAGCGACTGCATCTCCTTGATGAGCACCTTGAACGACTCGGGGATGCCGGGCTCGGGGATGTTCTCGCCCTTGACGATCGCCTCGTACACCTTGACGCGGCCGAGGACGTCGTCCGACTTGATGGTCAGCAGCTCCTGCAGGGCGTAGGCGGCGCCGTACGCCTCCAGGGCCCACACCTCCATCTCGCCGAAGCGCTGGCCACCGAACTGCGCCTTACCACCGAGCGGCTGCTGGGTGATCATCGAGTACGGGCCGGTCGAGCGAGCGTGGATCTTGTCGTCGACGAGGTGGTGCAGCTTGAGGATGTACATGTAGCCGACCGAGATCGGCTCCGGGAACGGCTCCCCGCTGCGGCCGTCGAACAGCCGGGCCTTGCCGGTGCCGTCGACCAGCGCGACGTCGTCGGCCGGGCGCAGCGTGGACTTCAGCAGGCCGTCGACCTCCTCCTCGCGGACGCCGTCGAACACCGGCGACGCGACCGGCGTGCCGGGGGCGGCCGCCCGGGCCTCCTCCGACAGGCGAGCGGCCCACTCGGGCGTGCCCTCGACCTGCCAGCCCTGCTTGGCGACCCAGCCGAGGTGCAGCTCGAGCACCTGGCCGACGTTCATCCGGCCCGGGACGCCGAGCGGGTTGAGCACGATGTCGACCGGCGTGCCGTCCTCGAGGAACGGCATGTCCTCGACGGGAAGGATCTTGGAGATGACGCCCTTGTTGCCGTGGCGGCCGGCGAGCTTGTCGCCGTCGGTGATCTTGCGCTTCTGGGCGATGTAGACCCGGACCAGCTGGTTGACGCCCGGCGGCAGCTCGTCGCCCTCGTCGCGGTCGAAGACCTTGACGCCGATGACCGTGCCGCTCTCGCCGTGCGGCACCTTGAGGGAGGTGTCGCGCACCTCCCGCGCCTTCTCGCCGAAGATCGCACGGAGCAGCCGCTCCTCCGGCGTCAGCTCGGTCTCGCCCTTCGGGGTGACCTTGCCGACGAGGATGTCGCCCGGCACGACCTCGGCGCCGATACGGATGATGCCGCGCTCGTCGAGGTCGGCCAGCACGTCCTCGGAGACGTTCGGGATGTCCCGGGTGATCTCCTCGGGGCCGAGCTTGGTGTCGCGGGCGTCCACCTCGTGCTCGTCGATGTGGATCGACGAGAGCGTGTCGTCCTGCACCAGGCGCTGGGACAGGATGATCGCGTCCTCGAAGTTGTAGCCCTCCCAGGACATGAAGGCGACCAGCAGGTTCTTGCCGAGCGCCAGCTCGCCGCCGTCCGTCGACGGGCCGTCGGCGAGCACGCCACCGGCCTCGACGCGGTCACCCTCGTCGACGACGACGCGCTGGTTGTACGACGTGCCCTGGTTGGAGCGCTTGAACTTCGCCAGCCGGTAGGTGCGCGAGCGACCGTCGTCACCGGCCACGGTGACCGCGTCGGCGGACACCTCGGTGACGACCCCGGCGTCCTCCGCGACGACGACGTCACCGGCGTCGACCGCGGCGTGCCTCTCCATGCCGGTACCGACCAGCGGCGCCTCGGCACGCAGCAGCGGCACCGCCTGGCGCTGCATGTTCGAGCCCATCAGCGCCCGGTTGGCGTCGTCGTGCTCGAGGAACGGGATCATCGCGGTGGCGACGGAGACCATCTGCCGCGCCGACACGTCCATGAAGTCGACGTCGCCGGCCGGCACGAACTCGGTCTCGCCGCCCTTGGCCCGCACGAGCACGCGCGACTCGGCGAAGTGGCCGTCGTCGTCCAGCGGGGCGTTCGCCTGGGCGATGACGTACTCGTCCTCCTCGTCGGCGGTCAGGTAGACGATCTCGTCGGTCACCTGGCCCTCGACGACCTTGCGGTACGGCGTCTCGACGAACCCGAACGGGTTGATCCGCCCGTAGCTCGACAGGGAGCCGATCAGGCCGATGTTCGGGCCCTCCGGCGTCTCGATCGGGCACATCCGGCCGTAGTGCGACGGGTGGACGTCGCGGACCTCCATGCCCGCGCGGTCACGGGAGAGACCACCGGGGCCGAGCGCGTTGAGGCGACGTTTGTGCGTCAGGCCCGCGATCGGGTTGGTCTGGTCCATGAACTGCGACAGCTGGCTGGTGCCGAAGAACTCCTTGATGGAGGCGACGACCGGCCGGATGTTGATGAGCGTCTGCGGCGTGATCGCCTCGACGTCCTGCGTCGTCATCCGCTCGCGGACGACGCGCTCCATGCGCGACAGGCCGGTGCGCACCTGGTTCTGGATGAGCTCGCCGACCGTGCGCAGCCGACGGTTGCCGAAGTGGTCGATGTCGTCGACCTCGACCCGGACGTCGACCGGCTGCCCCTCGCGGGTGCCCGGCATCGTGGGGTTGCCGGCGTGCAGGTTCACCAGGAAGCGGATCGCGGCGACGATGTCGTCCATCGACAGCACGCTGTCCGCCAGCGGGGCCTCCAGGCCCAGCTTCCGGTTGATCTTGTACCGGCCGACCTTCGCCAGGTCGTAGCGCTTGGGGTTGAAGTAGAGGTTCTCGAGCAGCGTCTGCGCGGCCTCACGCGTCGGGGGCTCACCCGGGCGCAGCTTGCGGTAGATGTCGAGCAGCGCGTCGTCGGTGTCGCTCGTGTGGTCCTTCTCGAGCGTCGTGCGGATCGACTCGAACTCGCCGAACTCCTCGAGGATCTGCGCCTCGCTCCAGCCCAGGGCCTTGAGCAGGACGGTGACGGACTGCTTGCGCTTGCGGTCGATGCGGACGCCGACGGTGTCACGCTTGTCGACCTCGAACTCCAGCCACGCGCCGCGCGACGGGATGACCTTGGCGGTGAAGACGTCCTTGTCGCTCGTCTTGTCCGGCGTCCGCTCGAAGTACACGCCGGGCGAGCGCACGAGCTGCGAGACGACGACGCGCTCCGTGCCGTTGATGACGAAGGTGCCGCGCGAGGTCATGAGCGGGAAGTCGCCCATGAAGACGGTCTGGCTCTTGATCTCTCCGGTGGTGGCGTTCATGAACTCGGCCGTGACGAACAGCGGGGCCGAGTAGGTCATGTCACGCTCCTTGCACTCCTCGAGGGAGTACTTCGGAGGCTCGAAGCGGTGGTCCCGGAACGAGAGCGACATCGATCCGGAGAAGTCCTCGATCGGGGAGATCTCCTCGAAGATCTCCTCCAGGCCGGACGTGGTGGGGACGCCACCGCGGCCGTTCTCGAGGGCGTCGGCGACGCGGGCCTGCCAGCGCTCGTTGCCGAGCAACCAGTCGAAGCTGTCGGTCTGCAGTGCCAGGAGGTCGGGGACCTCCAGAGGCTCACGGATCTTGGCGAAGGAGATGCGGCGGGGGGCCGCTGCGGTGGTACCAGTGTCAGACGCGGTGCGCGAGGCAGCCAAGAGGGGTCCTTCCACGGGCCTGCGGGCGGGTCGCGCGCTGCCGGAGCACACCGGCGGTCCCCTGGCTCGGCCGCACGCGGTCCACGGTGGGCGCGAGGGGACGGTCCAGAGGTCGGGGCACAGGGCAGCGCAAAGCGGCAGCGTACCCCTTGGGGGCACCGGAGTCCAACCACCCTCCCCGGGAGCCGCCGGACGAGGCGACCGAGCCGCACAGGGTGCGTGGTGAACCGCGGCACGAGGATGACCCCAGCAGCCGTCCGCGTCAAGCACCGGCCGGTCGGGAGCGAGCCGCGGGCCGGGTCACCGCCGGGCCAGGGCCTGCATGAGGCGCTCGGCGAAGCCGCCGAGGCGGTCGACGTCGAACCGCCCGTCGCCGGCGAGGAGCAGCCGGGCGCCGTCCTCGGCGAGCGTGAGGACCGACCGGGCGAACAGCTCGGCGTCCAGCCCGCTCGGCCCGCCCCGCGCGGCCAGGCCCCAGGTCACCAGCCGCCGCAGCCGGCGCAGGGAGTCGCGGCGCTGGTCGTCCACCCGCTGACGCAGCTCCGCCGGGGCGCCCTCGGGCGGCGTGAGGATCACCCGCCAGGTCGGCCGGTCGGTCAGCACCGCGCGCCAGAACGCCGTCAGTCCCTCGACCAGCAGCCGGTCGGGGTCGGTCGCCTCCCCGGGCGAGGGCACCTCGGGCAGGACCCCCGTCAGCTGCTCGGCCGCGCGCCGGCTGGACCGGTCGAGCAGCGCCGACAGCAGCTCGGCGCGGTCGGCGAACAGGCCGTACACGACCGGGCGGGTCACCCCCGCGGCCCGGGCCACGCCGTCCACGGTGACGGCGTGGAAGCCGTGGTCGAGGGCGATGCCGAGCGCGGCGTCCAGCAGCTGGTCCCGCCGCTGGTCGGCGGGCAGGCGCGGCGCGTACGGACGCCGCGGGGACGGCGCGCTGGTCACCCGCCGGATGCTACGGGCGCTCGCTGCACCGGTGCAGCGAGCGTCAGAGGGCGTCGACAGCGCTGACGAGCCAGGCGTCACCGCTGCGCGTCATCGTCATGCGGACCCGGTTCTGGTCGGTCTGCGGCGCGTCCAGGCGGGTGGAGGTCGTCGTCTGGTTGACGAAGAGCAGCACGACCACCTCGTCCGGCGCGGCGGTGACGACCCCGGCCGAGACGACCTCCGCCTCCACGACGGCGCGGGTCTCGGTGGCGACCGGCCGGACGGCGCCCTCGCTCGTGCGCGCGTACTCGTCGCGGAAGGTGCCGGTCGTCAGCGCGAGGGCCGCGGCGAAGTCCTCGTCGAGCGTCTCGTGGTCGTAGGAGAGCACGACCTCGGCGGCCACCCGGGCGCGCTCGACGGCCGCGGTGCGAGCGTCCGCGAGGGCCTGGGCCTGCCGGGCCTCGACGGTGACCAGCGACGCGGCGAGGAGCGCGACGACGGTGAGGGCGAGCAGCAGGAGCAGCGCCGGGTGTCGGGGCAGCCGCAGGCGCGGCAGGCGGCGCGAGCGGGGCCCGGTGGCGGCTTGCGAGGTGGTGACGCGCCGCGGGGGGACCGGCTCGGGCGCTGCCCGGCGCCGCTCTCCGGCGACGCGTGGTCGGGTGGGCGTGGGGGGCCGGCCGGGCGCCTGCGGCCGCCCCGCGACGGTGGGCGTGCGGGCGGGGCTCATCCGACGAACCTCAGGTCGCTGGCCAGCCAGCGGTCACCGGTGAGCGCGAGGTCCATCTCGATCCGGTAGTGCCGGGGCTGGGGCTGCGGGGAGGCGGTGTTGGACACCTCGGAGTCCACCACGAGCAGCACCCGGGCGCTGTCGTCGTCCACCGTGACGACGGCAGCCTCGGTCACCGCGCCCGTCGAGACCGACTCGTTCTCGGTGACGAGGGCGCGGGTCTGCTCGACCCCGGCGCGGAACTCGTCGCGGAAGGCGCCGGTCGCACCGTCGAGCACCAGCGCGACGTCCTCGTCGAAGGTGCGGTGGTCGAGCGTCGTGAAGTTGACGGCGATCTGGCGGGCCTGGGCCAGCACGGCCTCGCGCCGCTCCTCGGTCGCCGACGCACGCAGCGCGCCGGGGGCCTGCAGGGCCGCCACCGCGAGCGCGGCGACGAGCACCAGCCCGAGCGCGGCGGGGGGCAGCCACCGCCGGGCGGTGGCCGCCGGTGGCAGCGACGGTGGTCTCACGGTCGACCTCCCAGGAGCAGGTAGGACAGGGCCTCGGCGCCCGTCGTCCCGGCCGGCGCGCCACCGGCCCGGACGACGGGCACCTGGCTGCTCAACGGGACCGGGGCCCCCGAGGTCACGCCCCCGGTGAGGCTGAACGAGCGCGGGGTGCGGGAGGCGGCCCCGTCCGAGGGGCGCGGCGCGTTCTGGGCCCCCCGGACCGTCACCGTGGAGCCGCGCGGCTCCGCGCAGCGGGCGCCGGCGTTGAGCGGCGGCAGGTCGCGGGTGCGGTGGGGATCGGTCCACTCGGTGGCCTCGTAGCCCCGCTCGCAGGCGTGGGGCTCGCTGCTGAGCGCCAGCCCGAAGTGGGCGGTGCCGTCGCCGGGCACGACGGTGTAGCCGCCGCTCACCACGGCCGGGTAGGTGACCAGCACCTGCTCGACGCCGTCCAGCCGGGCGACCGTGACCTCGCCCAGCGTCAGGAGGTTGGCCAGCAGCCCGGCGATGGCCGGACGGTTCTCGGTGAGCAGGGCGTCGAGCTCGCCGGACGCGACGACCCCGCGGTCGAGCACGGTGCGCAGGTCGCCGTCCACCTCGGGCGACGCCACCGTCTCGGAGAGGTCGGCCAGGTCGGCGGCGAACGAGCGGATCGCCGGGCCGGTGTCCCGCTGGGTGTCCAGGACGATCGCGCCGTCCTCGATGAGCACGAGCGTCTCGTCCAGCGCGTCGGTCGCGGCCAGGGTCAGGCGGTCACCGGCGTCGAGCAGCCGCTGCAGGTCGCGGCCGCCGCCCGCGAACGCCTTGCCGAGCTCGTCGACGACGGTGACGAGGTCCTGCCGGTCCACCGACTCGATCAGCCGGCTGGTGTCGAGCAGCAGCTGCTCGGTGGGCACCGGGGTGCGCGTCCGCTCGCGCGGGATGGTGTCGCCGGCCCGCAGGAACGGCCCCTCCTCACCGGCGGGCTGCAGGTCGACGTACTGCTCGCCGACGGCGGACCGGTTCTCCACCACCGCGTCGGTGTCGCGCGGCACGCGGGTGCCGGACTCGAGCCGCAGGTCGACCCGCACCCCGTCGTCCGTGAGCCGCAGGGCGTCGACGCGGCCGACCGTGACACCGCGGTACGTGACCTCGGCGCTCTCGAAGATGCCGCCGGACGAGGCGAGGTCGGCGGACACCACGTAGGTGCGGCTCAGCAGCGCGTCACCGATGCCCACGTAGCGGGCCGCGACGTAGCTCACCCCGGCCGCGGTGATGAGCGCGAAGACGAGCAGCTGGACGACGGTGCCGCGCCGGATCATGCGAGGCCTCCCAGCATCAGGCGGGCCAGCGAGCCGCTGCCGAGCAGGTCGCCGGAGCCGATCCCCGGCAGGTCGGGGACGCCCGGCAGCCCCGGCTCGCCGCCACCGCCGCCGGAACCGCCGCCGTCCTCGGGGCAGAGCGGCAGGGGCGTGCCGAGCTCGTCGCAGACGTCGGTGACGGCACCCTCGCAGTCCTGCGCCCCGAGCAGCTCGCACAGCTCGTCGGCGTCCAGGTCCTCGCAGCCCGGCCCCACGGGAAGCCCGTCGACGATCTCGCACAGCGGCGCGGTCGGGTCCGGCAGCGCGGGCGGTGCCGGCGGGCCGCCGCCCTCCGGCGGCTCGCAGCCCGGGCGGCCGAGCTCCAGGCAGACCGCCTGGAAGTCGAGGTCCGCGGTGACCTCGAGGTTGGTGTAGTCGCCGCGGATGCCCAGCAGCGAGCTGTCGGCGAACGGGTAGGTGAAGAGCAGCTCGAGGGAGTCGGTGAGCGCGTCCCCGGAGGCCTCGAGCTGCTCGAGCACCGGACCGAGCGCCTCGAGGTTCGCCACCGTGTCCTCCTGGGACGCCTCGATGACGCGGGACGCCGTGACCCCGAGCTCGGACAGCGCGGTGAGCATCGCCGTGAGCTGCTCGCGCTGGTCGGCGAGCACCGCCAGCCCGGCGGGGATCTCGTCGAGGGCGACGGCGAGGTCGTCCGTCTGTCGGGCGAGCGTCGCGGCCAGCCGGTCGGTGGCCTCGATCGCCCGGACGATCTCGGACTTCTGCTCGTCCAGGCCCGAGACGAAGACGTCGAGCTGCTCGATCACCCCCCGGACGTCGGACTCGCGCCCCTCGAGCGCGTCGCCGAGCTCGCGGTTGATGATCTGCAGCTGCGCGACGCCCCCGCCGTTGAGCAGCAGCGACAGGGCGCCGAGCACCTCCTCGACCTCGGCGCCGCGCGTCGTCCGGTCGAGCGGGATGACGTCTCCGTCGGACAGGTCGCCGACGGCACCTAACGGCGGTGCGGCGAGCGAGACGAACTTCTCCCCCAGCAGGCTGGTCTGCCGCAGCTCGGCGACGGCGTTGTCCGGCAGCTCCACGTCGCCCGCGAGCCGCAGCCGGACCCGCGCCGTCCAGCCGTCGAGGGTGATCTCCTCGACCGCCCCCACCGTGACGTCGTCCACCTTGACCGACGACTGCGGCACGAGGTCGAGCACGTCGGCGAACTCGACGGTCACGCGGTAGGCGTCGTCGCCGGTGGCCGCCCCGCCGGGCAGCGGCAGGTCGTAGGCGCCCTGGCAGCCGGCGACCAGGGCGGCCGCCGCGACGGTCGCAACCGCGCGCGGCCAGCGGAGCAGACGGCGGGTCATCCCCGGCCTCCCTCGAGCAGCCCGGCGAGCGTGCGGTCCGGGGTCGCGGCCGGCGAGGGCACGCGGCTGAGGCCGCCGAGCGGCAGGCCGGAGAGGTCCACCGGCGCCGCCCCGAGCAGCGTCGAGATCGCGGGCTCGAGCTCGTCGCACAGGCTCGACTCCTCGGGTGAGGCGTTCGACAGGGCGCCGGAGAGCAGGGAGCAGATGAACAGCGCCGGGTCCTGGTCCTGCTCGAAGTGGTTGCGCGTGTCGAGGGTGCCGGACGCCGAGTTGTAGGCGTTGTTGAGGTTACCGAGCGCGACCGGTGCGTTGGTCAGCGTCTCGGCGAACGCCTCCTGCTCGGCGACGACCGAGGCGGTGACGTCCTCCAGGGCCGCGATGTCCTCGCCGAGCACCGCCCGGTTCTCCTCCACGAACGTCGACACCTCCGCGAGCGCGACCGCGAGGTTCTCCAGCGCGGCGGCCAGGTCGCCGCGCTCGGCGGCCAGCTGGTCGGACACCGAGGCGAGGTTCGCGTTGAGCTCGCGGACGTCGGAGTCCGCCGCGGCGAGCGTCGACGTGAAGACCTGGAGGTTGCGCACCGTGCCGAACAGCTCGTCGTCGCTGCCGGCGAGGGCGTCCAGCGCGAGGGAGAAGTCGCGCACCGTCGTGCCGATCGCCTCGCCCTGCCCGTCGAGGTTGGCGGCCCCGGTCTCGAGGACCCGCGACAGCGCGCCGTCCGCGTTCGCCCCCTCGGGCCCGAGCGCGACCATGAGGTCGTCGATGCTGGAGTACACGCGGTCGAGCTCGACGGGCACGGCCGTCCGGTCGGTGCCGATGACGTCGCCGTCCTCCAGCGTCGGTCCGCCCGTGTAGACCGGCAGCAGCTGCACGTACCGGTCCGACACCACGGACGACGAGACGACCGCCGCCTTCGCGTCCGCCGGAACGTCGTACTCCCCGTCGTACTCGATGACCACCTCGACGTCCTCGCCCGAGGGCTGCACGGAGAGCACCTCGCCGACGCGCACGCCGAGGATGCGGACGTCGGAGCCCGGGTAGAGGCCCACGGCGCGCGTGAAGTGCGCGGTGACCTGCGTCCGGTCCTCGCCCGGCCACAGCACGACCAGCGCCGCGACGAGCGCGACCACCAGCCCCAGGACCGTGAGGCGGATGGCGCGCGGCACCCCGGCCAGGGACGACGTCACGGCGGCTCGGCGGCTCACGGCGCCACCGCCAGCGGGTCGCCGACGGGCGTGATGTTCTGCACGTACGTGTCGAACCACCGCCCGGTGCCCAGGGTGTTGGCGAACACGCGCGTGAACGGCGCCATCAGGGCGATGCCGCGCTCCAGGGAGTCCTTGTTCTCCCGCAGGACCGCGAGCACCGCGCCGAGCCTCTCCAGCGCCGGGCGCAGCTCGGCGCGGTTCTCCCGCACCAGTGCGGTCACCTGCTGCGACAGCGTGACGGTGGCGTCGAGCAGCCGGGAGATGTCCTCGCGCCGCCGCTCGAGCTCGACGAGCAGCAGGTTCGCGTCCTGGATGAGCAGGGCCAGCTCCTCGTCCCGCTCGGCGAGGACGCCGGTCACCTCGCGGCTTCGGTCCAGCAGCCGCCGCAGCTCGTCGTCCCGCGACGCGATGGTGCGCGACAAGCGGGACAGGCCCTCCAGCGACGCCTGCACCTCCTCGGGGGTGTTGCGGAACTCCGTCGCGAGGGTGTCGAGCGCGCCGGCGAGCTGGTCGGTGTCGATCTCCTCGGTCGTCGAGGCGAGGTCCCCGAACGCGGTGACCACGTCGTACGCCGACACCGTGCGGTCCAGCGGGATCTGCGCGCCCTCGGCCAGCCGGCCGTCCCCGGCGGGCTCGAGGGACAGGAACTTCTCCCCCAGCAGCGTCTTGATGCGGATGCTGGCGCCGGTGCGCTCGCCGAACGTCGCGGGCTCGGTGACGCGGAAGTCGACACGCACGTGACCGTCCTCGAGCCCCACGTCCTCGACCTCGCCGACCTTGACGCCCGCCAACCGGACGTCGTCCCCGGGGCGCAGGCCGCCCGCCTCGCTGAAGGCCGCGCTGTACGCGGGGCCGCCGCCCAGGAAGGGGATCGCCTGCACGTTGAACGCCAGCAGGATCAGCAGCGCCATCACCGTCAGCCCGGCGGCCCCGATGGGCACCGGGTTGCGCTCGCGGAACGGGGTCACTCCGAGCACCTCGCCGTGCCCGTCGAGTACCTGACCGTCTCGACCCGGCCGGCCGGCAGCACCACCCGGCCGTCGAAGTCGCAGAGGTAGAAGTTGAACCAGGAGCCGTACGTCGCGGTCCGGGTGATGCTCTCGAGCTTGCCGGGCCACGTGTCGAGGAAGCGCTCGATGTCCGCCGAGTTCGAGTCGAGCAGCGTGGCCAGGTCGCCGATCGCCGCCACGTCGCGCTGGACCGGCGGACGCGCCTCGGCGAGCAGGCCCGCGGTCGAGTCCGCGAGGTCGGCGACGTTGGTGAGCGACGCGCCGACCGCCTCCCGGTCCGCCGCGAGCCCGGAGACGAACCGCTGCAGCTGCACGACGAGCTCGTCGAGCTGCGCGCTGCGCTCGGTGACGGTCCCCAGCACCTCGTCGAGGTTGTCGATCGTGCGTCCGATGACCTCGTCGCGGTCGGCGAGCTCGGAGGTCAGGGAGGCGGTCGACGCGAGGAGGTGCTCGATCGTGCCGCCCTCCCCCTGCAGCACCTGGATGATCTCGAACGCGAAGCGGTTGACGTCCGCGGGGTTCAGCGCGGCGAACAGCGGCTTGAAGCCGTTGAACAGCACCGTGAGGTCCAGCGGCGGCTGGGTGCGCCCCCGCGGGATCGTCGCCCCGAAGGGCAGCGTGCCGGTGCCGCCCTGCTCCTGCGCCAGCGCCAGGTAGCGCTGGCCGATGAGGTTGCGGTAGCGGATCGTCGCCGTCGTCCCCTGGGTGAGCACCACCGCCCGGTCGATGCGGAAGGCGACCCGGGCGACTGCGCCCTCCTCGGCGTCCGCGACGGCCTCGACACCGGTGATCTCGCCGACCCGGACGCCCGCGATGCGCACGTCGTCGCCGGCCACCAGGCCGGTGGCGTCGGTGAAGACGGCCGCGTAGTCCGCCTTGGGGCCGAGGCGCACGTTGGCGATGGTGGCGGCGAGCAGCCCGAACGCGGCCAGCGTCACGACGATGAACAGCGCCAGGCGCACCAGGGACGGCGCCACCCGCTGGGCCCGGCTGACGGTGCGGGTCACCGGTGCCCCACCTCCGTCCCCCGGGCGAGCGGGCCGAAGAGCAGCGTGCCGATGTCCGGCACGTCGGCCGCGTCCGTCCCGAGGGCCGGGGCGAGCAGCGCCCCCACCACCCGCTGCTCGGCCGGGGTGCCGGCCAGCCCGCTCGTCGGGCCGGCGAGCGCGGCGGGCACGCGCGAGAACGTGTACTGGTCGGGGCCCTGGCTCCCGTCGTCGGCCCGGAAGCCGCCGAACGGGTCGTCCTGGCTGCCGGACGGCGCGGGCAGGTCGAAGCAGTCGGGTCCCCGGTCGTCCGCGAAGCGCGGCTCCTCACCGGGCGCATAGCCCGGGCGCTGCGGCACGACCTCGAGGGTGATGTGCAGCCCCTGGCTGTTGAAGGCGTCCGAGATGCGCGGCACCCACGCGGCCATGCCCTGGTTCAGGCACGGGTAGATCGGCGAGTACTCGGCCAGCAGCTCCATGGTGGGGCGGCCGACCCGACCGAGCCGGATGATCCTGGCCTCGTTCTCGGTCAGCACCGTGTTCGTCGTCCGCGCGAAGCCGGCGGTACCGGCGAGGAAGGAGGCCAGCACGTCCTCCTTCTCCACCAGCGTGGAGGCGGTGACGGCCTGGCTGCGCAGCATCCGCAGCAGGTCGGGGGCGGTGTCCGCGTACAGCGACGCCAGGTCGGCCAGGCCCGAGATGTCCTGCTGGAGCGTCGGCAGCGCGGGGTTGAAGCGCGTGAAGTAGTCGTCGACCAGGCTGAGGTTCTGTCCGATGCGCTCGCCGCGGCCGTCCAGCACCCCCGCCAGCGCGTTGAGTGTGACCGCGAGGTCCTGCGGCGGCACGGTCGTCAGCAGGGGCAGCGCCTCGTCGAGCACGCGGGCCAGCTCGATGGCCGTCTCCGACCGGTCCTGGGTGATGACGTCACCGGCCCGGATGTGACGGTCCGCCGGCTCCGGCGGCACCACGAGGCTGACGTACCTGGCGCCGAACAGGGTCTTGGGCAGCAGCCGTGCCTCCACGTTGGCCGGAATGAGCTCGACGTGGTCGGGGTCGAGCGCGAGCTGCATGCGCGCCGTCCGGCCGTCGGTGGCGATGTCGCGCACCTCGCCGACGATCAGCCCACGGACCTTGACGTCGGCGTGCTCGGCGAGCTGGTTCCCGATGCGGTCGGTCTCCAGGGTGACGCGCACGACCGGCACGAAGACCTTGGCGTACGAGGCGATCGCGAGCCCGATGAGCAACGCGAGGACGACGAGGAAGGCCACGCCGTAGGCACGGTCGGACAGCGCTGCGACGGCGCTGCGCGGGCGGCGGGAGGCTTGTCTGTGCACGCGCTACCCCGCGATCCTCACGGTCGTGGTCGTCCCCCAGATGGCGAGGCTGAGGAAGAAGTCCACGACGTTGATGGCCACGATCGAGGTCCGCACCGCCCGGCCCACGGCCACACCGACCCCGGCGGGCCCGCCGGACGCGGTGTAGCCGTAGTAGCAGTGGATGAGGATGATCACGACCGCGAAGACCATGACCTTGCCGAACGACCACAGGACGTCGACCGGCGGCAGGAACAGGTGGAAGTAGTGGTCGTACGTGCCGGCGGACTGACCGTGGTACCCGGTGACGATCAGGCGGGTCGCCGCGTAGGACGACAGCAGGCCGACCACGTACAGCGGGATGACCGCGACGAAACCGGCGATCATCCGGGTGGTCACGAGGAACGGCAGGCTGGGGATGCCCATCACCTCGAGCGCGTCGACCTCCTCGGAGATGCGCATCGCGCCGAGCTGCGCGGTGAAGCCGCAGCCGACCGTGGCCGCGAGCGCCAGGCCGGCGATGAGCGGCGCGATCTCGCGGGTGTTGAAGTACGCCGAGATGAACCCGGTGAACGCGCCGGTGCCGATGGAGTTGAGCGCCTCGTAGCCCTGCAGGCCCACGTTGGTGCCGGTGAAGAACGCGAGGAAGGAGATGACCCCGACCGTCCCGCCGATGACCGCCAGCCCGCCGGTGCCGAGCGAGACCTCGGCGAGCAACCGGAGCACCTCGCGCTTGTAGCGGCGCAGGGTGCGGGGGGCCCAGCCGATGCTGCGGGCGTAGAACCGCAGCTGGCCGCCCAGGTCGGTGACGGCGTCGTCGACCGCCCGCACCGGGCGGGTCGCGCGCTGGAGGACCGAGGGCGGCGTCACGGCGCTCATACCTTGCTCGGGACGACCTGGAAGTACACGGCCGTGAGGACGAAGTTGACGACGAACAGCAGCATGAACGTGATGACGACGCTCTGGTTCACCGCGTCGCCCACCCCCTTGGGCCCGCCGCCCGCGGTGAGGCCCTTGTAGGAGGCGACGATCGCGGCGATGAAGCCGAACACCAGCGCCTTGATCTCGCCGGCCCACAGGTCCTCGAGCTGGGCCAGGGCCGTGAAGGACGCGAGGTAGGCGCCGGGCGTGCCGTCCTGCAACATCACGTTGAAGACGTAGCCCCCGGCGACGCCGACGACCGAGACGAGCCCGTTCAGGCAGACGGCGACGAGCATCGCGGCGAGCACCCGCGGCACGACGAGGCGCTGGAGCGGCGAGATGCCGAGCACCTCCATCGCGTCGATCTCCTCCCGGATCCGCCGCGAGCCCAGGTCGGCGCAGATCGCGGAGCCGCCCGCCCCGGCGATGAGCAGCGCCGTGACGATCGGCGAGGCCTCCCGGATCACGGCGAGCACGCTGGCGGCACCGGTGAACGACTGGGCCCCGAGCTGGCTGGTCAGGGTGCCGAGCTGCAGCGCGATGACGGCGCCGAAGGGGATCGACACCAGCGCGGTCGGGACGATCGTGACGCTCGCGATGAACCACGACTGCTGGACGAACTCGCGTACCTGGAAGGGCCGCTGGGGCATCGCCCGCAGCACGTCGAGCATGAAGGCGAACAGGTTGCCGCTCTGCCGCAGGGAGCCGGTGACGGCCCGGTTGACCACGCCGGTGCTCACGAGGCCTCCATCGCCAGCGTCGGGGCGACGGAGCCGAACGACCCGGGCGGTGGCTCGACGCCGTGGGCCAGGCACCACTCGCCGGGCGGGCGCTGGGTGGCGCGCTGCGACCCGTCGCTCGGCTCCAGCTGCAGCGGGATCGGCGGCAGCGGCGGCAGCTCCTGACCCGACTCGGCGGCCAGCTCGTCGGCGTCCTTCTCCTCGCTCATGCCGATCGGCCCGACCCGCTGAGCGTTGAGGAACTGCCGGACGACGGGCTCCTCGCTCGACAGCAGCATCTCCCGCGGCCCGAACATCGCCAGGTGCCGGTGGTAGAGCAGCCCGATGTTGTCGGGAACCGTTCTGGCCGTGTTGATGTCGTGCGTGACGATGAGGAACGTGGACCCGGTGGCGGCGTTGAGGTCGACGATGAGCTGGTTGAGGTACGCGGTGCGCACCGGGTCGAGCCCGGAGTCGGGCTCGTCGAACAGGATGATCTCGGGGTCCAGCACCAGGGCCCGGGCGAGGCCCGCCCGCTTGCGCATGCCACCGGAGATCTCGCCGGGGAGCTTGTCCTCCGCGCCGGTGAGGCCGACCATCTCCATCTTCTCGTCGACGATCCGCCGGATCTCCGACTCACGCTTGCGGGTGTGCTCCCGCAGCGGGAAGGCGATGTTGTCGAAGAGGTTCATCGAGCCGAACAGGGCGCCGTCCTGGAACAGGACGCCGAACAGCTTGCGCACCTCGTAGAGCGCCGACTCACGCAGCCGCGCGACGTCCTGCCCGTCGATCCAGATGGAGCCGGCGTCCGGCTTGAGCAGACCCACCAGCGTCTTGAGGAAGACGGACTTGCCCGTGCCGGACGGCCCGAGCATCACCGAGATCTCCCCGGCGGGGAGCGTCAGCGACACGTCCTGCCAGATCAGCTGCGAGCCGAAGGACTTCGTGAGCCCCTCGACACCGATCTCGACTCCCACGCGTCCTCCGCCCAGGTCGCCGGCCGGGTCCCTCCCGGCCTGACCCCCTCAACGGCGTGGGGCGGCGGAGGTTACGCGCAGGTTGCCGGCACCCCTCGCCGAGTGTGAGCCGCAGCGCGGACTCGCCGGGCGAGTCGGCGCGCGGCGTCACACTCGGTGGAGAGGTGGGGGTGAGGGGGCCGGGGACGCCGCAGGGCGGGGCGGGCACGGGCCCGCCCCGCCCTGCGGGGGTGACGTCACGCCGCGGGGGCGCGACGCCGGGAGGTCACTTGACGCTGACGGTGGCGCCGGCGCCCTCGAGGGCAGCCTTGGCCTTGTCGGCAGCCTCCTTGTTGACCTTCTCCAGGACCGGCTTGGGAGCGCCGTCCACGAGATCCTTGGCCTCCTTGAGACCGAGGCTCGTGAGGGCGCGCACCTCCTTGATGACCTGGATCTTCTTGTCTCCGGCGGCCTCGAGGACGACGTCGAACTCGTCCTTCTCCTCCTCCTGGGCCTCGCCACCGGCGCCACCGGCCGGCGCACCGGCAGCGGCGACGGCGACCGGGGCGGCCGCGGTGACCTCGAAGGTCTCCTCGAACTGCTTCACGAACTCCGAGAGCTCGATCAGCGTCATCTCCTTGAACGCGTCGAGCAGCTCGTCGGTGCTGAGCTTCGCCATGGGTGGCGTTCCTTCCTCGTTGCGGGGCGGTCAGCCCTCGGTGGACTCCTGCGCGGCGGGCGCCTCGGCGGCGTCCGTCGCTGAGGCCTCCGGCTGACCGGCCGGAGTCTCGGTCTCTCGCTTGGCCCGCAGGGCGTCGACCGTGCGAACGGCCTGCGCCAGCGGGGCGGCGAAGAGGTAGGCGGCGTTGTTGAGCGACGCCTTCATGGCACCGGCCAGCTTGGCCAGCAGGACCTCGCGCGGCTCGAGGTCGGCCAGCTGGGTGATCCCGGCGGCGTCGAGGGCGCGGCCCTCGAGGTAACCCGCCTTGATGACCAGCTGAGGGTTCGCCTTGGCGAAGTCGCGCAGGCCCTTGGCGGCCTCCACCGGGTCACCGGTGATGAACGCGATCGCGGTGGGACCGGAGAGCTGGCCGTCGAACGCGTCGACGCCGGCCTCCTTCGCCGCGATGGCGGTCAGCGTGTTCTTCACCACGGCGTAGGTGGCGTGCTCGCCGAGCGCGCGACGCAGCTCCTTGAGCTGAGCCACGGTGAGCCCGCGGTACTCCGTGAGCACACCCGCGTTGGAGCTGCGGAACCGCTCGCTGAGCTCAGCGACCGCAGCTGCCTTGTCAGGCCTCGCCATGGCCCTCCTTCCGGGTGGGTGCCGGCTCGAAGGACCCCTGAGCTGCGCTCGAACGCGAAAAAGCCCCGCGCAGGGGCACGGGGCACCGCACCGGCCGGAGCCGGGCTGACGTCTCGTTGCACCTGCGCTGGCGCCCCCGCGTCGGGGACCTTCGACCACCCTGGCGGGTGGTGACCGGCGGTCTTCGGCGCCGTCAGGATACGCAGCCCGGCCCCGCAGGGCCAAATCGCCGGGTCAGTGGCCCGGCAGCCGGACGACGGTCACGAAGAACTCGTCGATCTGGCGCACCACCTCGATGAAGCGCGCGAAGTCCACCGGCTTGGTGACGTAGGCGTTCGCGTGCAGCGAGTAGCTGCGCAGCACGTCCTCCTCGGACTCGGAGGTCGTCAGCACGACGACGGGGATGCGCCGCAGGTCCCCGTCCTCCTTGAGGGCCGCCAGCACCTCACGGCCGTCCATCCGGGGCAGGTTGAGGTCGAGCAGCACGAGGTCCGGCGTCGGCGCGTCGGCGTACTCGCCCTCCTTGCGGAGGAACTCCATCGCCGTCACCCCGTCGTTGACGACGTACAGGTTGTTGGCGACCTTGTTGTCCTCGAACGCCTCCCGCGTCATGAGGACGTCGCCGGGGTCGTCCTCGACGAGCAGGACGTCGATCGCACGCGTGTCAGGCGTCATGGGGCTCCTCCCGAGCCGGTGGTGGTGACGTCGGCATCCTGCCGCACTCCGTCCGGGGACGCTCCGGGACCGGCGTCTGCCGTGCCGGTCACGGCCGGGAGCCGGAACCGCACGGTCGTGCCGGGCCCGTCATGGTCGGCGTCGATCTCGATCGTGCCGCCGTGGTACTCGACGATCTTCCGGGCGAGTGCCAGGCCGATGCCGGTGCCGGCATAGACCTCCTTGGGGTGCAGGCGCTGGAAGAGGACGAACACCCGTTCGGCGTACTGCGGCTCGATCCCGATGCCGTTGTCGGCGACCCAGAGCTCCCACTCGTCGCCGTCGCGGCGCGCCCCGACGTGCACCCGGGGCGTCTCCTCCGAACGGAACTTGAGCGCGTTCCCGACGAGGTTGACCAGCACCTGGGTGAGCAGCGGCGCCTCGCCGTGCACGACGGGCAGCGGGTCGCGGGTGACGACCGCCCCGGACTCCTCGATGCGTGACTCGAGGTCGCGCAGCGCGCGGTCGAGGCACGCGTCCAGGTCCACGTCGGTCTGCTCGGCGGTGATGCGGCCGACGCGCGAGAACTGCAGCAGGTCGTTGATGAGCTGCTGCATGCGCTTGGCGCCGTCGACGGCGAACTCGATGTACTGGTCGGCGCGGTCGTCGAGCTGGCCGCCGTAGCGGCGTTGCAGCATCTGCGTGAAGCTGGCGACCTTGCGCAGCGGCTCCTGCAGGTCGTGGGAGGCGACGTAGGCGAACTGCTCGAGCTCGCGGTTCGAGCGCTCCAGGTCCGCCGTCTGCGCCTCGAGCACCTCCTTGGCTGCGGCGAGCTCGTGCGTCGCCGCGTTCGCGGCGCCGATCTGCTCGACCAGTCCGCGCCGCATCTGCTCGACGTCCCGGCCCAGCCGCACCACCTCGGGCGGGCCGTCGACGTCGACGGGGTGGTCCAGCGCGCCCGCGCTGACGACGCGGGCCTCCGCCGCGAGCTCCTCCAGCGGCCTCGTCACCCACCGGCGGAGCAGGAACCACAGGACTGCCACGGCGGCCAGCCCCACCACTGCGACGGCCACGACGGCGGCGAACAGGCCGGCGGTGCGCCGCTCCAGGTCGGCGACCGCCTCCCCCCGACGCTCGATGAGAATCGCGACGTAGGCGTCGAAGTCCGTGCGCATCTGCTCGAACAGCCGCCGGCCGGCCTCGATCTCGGCAGGGCTGACCGCCGCCGCGCCGCCCTCCCCGACCATCTCGACGGTCGGCTGCACCCACTGCGTGTACCAGGCGCTGGCGGACTCCCCCGCGACGTCCAGCGCCGCGAGAGTCTCCTCGTCGCCCGCCAGCAGCTCGCGGAGCCGCTCGCCGCCGCCGTCCTCCGCCCGCCCCTGCGCCTGCTGGAACATCTCGAGGTGGGCCGGGTCGCCGCTCAAGGCGTACCCCCGGACCGCGGTCTCCATGTCGGAGATGGCCAGGAACTGGCGGTTCGACGTGACGACGGCCTCGTAGTAGCTGTCGATCACCTGGTGCTGCTGGGTGCGCACGCCGGCCAGCGAGACCGCGGCCGCCCCCACGCCGAGGGCCAGGAGCAGACCGAGGACGGCGAGGGTCGCGCCGATCCGCCGGGAGAGCGACCAGTGCCTCACGAACCGTCCCCCGCGTCCTCGAGGGCCACCACCGCGACGTCGTCGGACAGCGGGCCGCCGTTCAGCTCGATCACGCGGGCCAGCAGCTCGTCCAGCAGGCCCGGCGTCGTGGTGGCCTCGCCGGCGGCGGCCAGCTCGAGCAGGCCGGGGACGCCGAGCCGGGCGTGCCCGACGCCGGTGCGGCCCTCGATCCACCCGTCGGTGAACAGCACGAGTCGCCAGCCCGGCGGCAGCGGCACCGTCTGCGGCCCCCACGTGCCGTGCGGCAGGAGCCCGAGGGCGGGGCCGCGCCGCTCGGCGGTCAGCTGGCGCGGCTCGCCGTCCAGCAGCAGGGGGGCGTGGTGCCCGGCGAGCCACAGCTCGGCGGTGCCGCGCTCCGGTGGCAGGACGACCATGCACGCGGTGGTGAAGGTCTCCGACGTCCGGCGTTCGGCGACGAGCACGTCCTGCAGCAGCGGCATCAGCCGGTCGACCGGCGTGCCGGCCAGCACCAGGGTGCGCCAGGCGATCCGCAGCGACACCCCGAGCGCCGCCTCGTCCGGCCCGTGCCCGGCGACGTCCCCGACGAGCACCAGCACCGTGCCGTCCGGCGACTCGACGACGTCGAAGAAGTCCCCACCGAGCAGGCTGTCGCGGCCCGGGCGGTAGCGGGTCGTCACCACGAGAGAGCTCGACCGCAGGTACGGCTGCGGCAGCAGCCCGCGCTCGAGGCGAGCGTTCTCCGCCGCCTGCAGGCGTGTGGCGTACAGCAGCCGCGACTGCTCGTCGGCCCGCCGCCGCTCCACGGCGTACCGCAGGGCGCGGTGCAGCAGGTTCCCGTCGACCTGGCCCTTGACGAGGTAGTCCTGCGCGCCGGCGGCGACGGCCGCGACCCCACGGTGCTCGTCGGCCAGGCCGGTGAGGCACACCACCGCGGCCTGGCCGGCGTGGGACAGCACCGTGTGCAGCGCGTCGAGCCCCTCGGCGTCCGGCAGCCCCAGGTCGAGCAGCACGCACCCCACCGACGGGCCGAGAGCGGCGACCGCGTCGGAGACCGACCGGGCCCGGATCACGTCCCAGGTGGAGCCGCTCTCCTGGAGCAGCTCGGTGACGAGGAAGGCGTCGCCGTCGTCGTCCTCGACGAGCAGCAGCTGTGGCGGTCCGACGCCGGTGGCGGCCGGACGCGCGGCGGTGGTCTCGATCACCCGATCTCCCGAGGTCCGGTGCACGAAGGCCGCATCCTAGGGCCGAACGGTCCCCGGGACGCGCGAGACCGCCCGCACGACGGCGGGCGGTCTCGGCGGAGGTCGGTGCGCGAGAGCACCGTCAGGCCTCGACGGTCTCCTCGGCGAGGTTGCGGGTGCGGTTGGGGTCCACCGGGATGCCGGGGCCCATCGTCGTGGAGATGGTGGCCTTCTGCACGTACCGGCCCTTCGCGGCGGACGGCTTGAGCCGCAGCACCTCCTCGAGCGCGGCGCCGTAGTTCTCCACCAGCTGGTCGGGGCTGAAGGACGTCTTGCCGATGATGAAGTGCAGGTTCGCGTGCTTGTCGACCCGGAACTCGATCTTGCCGCCCTTGATGTCGGTGACCGCCTTGGCGACGTCCATCGTCACCGTGCCCGTCTTCGGGTTCGGCATCAGACCGCGGGGACCGAGCACGCGACCGAGGCGACCGACCTTGCCCATGAGGTCGGGGGTCGCGACGACGGCGTCGAAGTCGAGGAAGCCGCCGGCCACCTTCTCGATCAGCTCGTCGGCGCCGACGATGTCGGCGCCGGCGGCGGTGGCCTGCTCGGCACGCTCACCGGTGGCGAAGACCAGGACCCGGGCGGTCTTGCCGGTGCCGTGCGGCAGGTTCACGGTGCCGCGCACCATCTGGTCGGCCTTGCGCGGGTCCACACCGAGCCGGAACGCGACCTCGACGGTCGCGTCGAACGACGTGGGGGACGTCTCCTTGGCCAGCCGGACGGCGTCCAGCGGTGCGTACAGCCGCTCGCGGTCGATCTTCTCCGCGGCGGCGCGGTAGGTCTTGCTGCGCTTCATGTCTGCTCCTGAGAGTCGTGGAGGTCGTGGTCCGTGGGCCAGCGCCGGCCCTGCCACTGGTCTGGGGGGGGTCAGCCCTCGACGGTGACGCCCATCGAGCGCGCGGTGCCGGCGATGATCTTCATCGCCTGCTCGACGTCGTTGGCGTTGAGGTCGGCCATCTTCTGCTCGGCGATCTCGCGCACCTGGTCGCGGCTCAGCGTGGCGACCTTGGTGGTGTGCGGGGTGCCGGAGCCCTTGTCGATGCCGGCCTTCTTCTTGATGAGCTCGGCGGCCGGGGGGGTCTTCGTGATGAAGGTGAAGGAACGGTCCTCGTAGACCGTGATCTCCACCGGGATCACGTTGCCGCGCTGCGACTCGGTCGCGGCGTTGTAGGCCTTGCAGAACTCCATGATGTTGACGCCGTGCTGGCCCAGCGCGGGTCCGATCGGCGGGGCCGGCGTGGCAGCCCCAGCGTTGATCTGGAGCTTGATGAGGCCGGCGACCTTCTTCTTGGGAGGCATTGCTGTCGGGTCCTTACGTGTCGTGGGAACTGGTGCTCCGCGGTGGTCGGGCTCACCGCCGCGCAGCGGTCGTCCTGCGGCTCAGAGCTTGGCGACCTGGCTGAAGGACAGCTCGACCGGGGTCTCCCGGCCGAAGATCGAGACCAGCACCTTGAGCTTCTGGGCGTCGGGGTTGATCTCGGAGATCGTGGCGGGGAGGGTCTCGAAGGGACCCTCCATGACGGTGACGGACTCCCCGACCTCGAAGTCGACGACCGTGGTCGGCGAGGCCTTGGCGGCGGCGGCACCCTTGCCGGCGGTCTCCTTCGGCTGCAGCGTCGGGGCGAGCATGGAGAACACCTCGTCCAGGCTCAGCGGCACCGGCTGGTGCGTGTGGCCCACGAAGCCGGTGACGCCGGGGGTGTGCCGGACGGCGCCCCACGACTCGTCGGTGAGGTCCATCCTGACCAGGACGTAGCCGGGGATGCGCACGCGGCGGACCTGCTTGCGCTGACCGTTCTTGATCTCGGTGACCTCCTCCATGGGCACCTCGCACTGGAAGATGTAGTCCTCCATGTTGAGGCTGGAGATCCGGTTCTCGAGGTTGGCCTTCACCCGGTTCTCGTACCCGGCGTACGAGTGGACGACGTACCACTCGCCGGGCGCGCGGCGCAGCTGCGCCTTGAACTCCTCGGCCGGGTCGACGTCCGGCTCGTCGGGGACCGTCTCGTCGGCGACCGTCTCGTCGGCGACCGGTGCGTCGGGGGCCGTCGCCTCCTGGGGGGCCGGGGTCTCCTCGGCCAGCACGTCGTCACTCACGACGGCGTCGTCCGTGGTCGGCTCCTGGGACACGGTGGGGCTCTCCTTCTGACCGGTGTTCGGGTGAGGGTGGAACGGGTGACGCGACGTCCGGGCCGCCGGCTGCCGGCTGGTCAGCCGCCGAAGACCCAGAACACGAGCCGGCCGAAGACCAGGTCCAGCCCCGAGACGAAGACCATCACGGCGAGCACGAACACCAGCACCACCGAGGTGTAGGTGAGCAGCTCGCTGCGGGTCGGGCGGACGACCTTCTTCAGCTCGGCGACGACCTGCCGCAGGAAGACCAGCATCCGCGCGAACGGGTTGCCCCGCCCGCCGTTGCGCCTACCTCGCTGGGTGGCCCGGGCTGCGTCCCCGGCCCCGCCGGCGCGGGTCTCGGTCACTGGTCCTCGCCTGTCGTCGTCCGTCGTGTACCGCAGGGCAGGAGGGACTCGAACCCACAACCGCCGGTTTTGGAGACCGGTGCGCTGCCAATTGCGCCACTGCCCTACGGCGGCTCCTCCCGGTGCCGGCCACGGCCCGAGGGCGCGCGCCAGCATCGCGGTCGTCAACCGCCACCGGGGAGTGTACGCGGTCGCACGGACCGGGTCGAACCGCGCCGCTCCTGCTCCGGCGTCCGCTGCGCGGACACCCCGGCCCGCTGCGCGCCGCAGGGTGGCAGCATCGTGCCCCGTGAGCGACCAGCAGACCCAGGCCCCCCACCGTCGCGTGTCCGCCCGCGTGGGCTCGATCGCCGAGTCCGCGACCCTCGCCGTCGACGCCAAGGCGAAGGCCCTCAAGGCGGCCGGCCGCCCGGTGATCGGCTTCGGCGCCGGCGAGCCGGACTTCCCGACACCCGACTACGTCGTCGCGGCCGCCGTCCAGGCGTGCGCCGACCCGGCCAACCACCGCTACACGCCGGCGGGCGGCCTGCCCGACCTCAAGGCCGCGGTCGTCGCCAAGACCGCGCGGGACTCCGGGTACGCCGTGGGCGCCGACCAGGTGCTCGTCACCAACGGCGGCAAGCAGGCGGTCTACCAGGCCTTCGCCACGCTGCTCGACCCCGGCGACGAGGTGCTGCTGCCGGCGCCGTACTGGACGACGTACCCCGAGGCGATCCGGCTGGCCGGCGGCGTGCCCGTCGAGGTCTTCGCCGGGGCGGACGCCGGCTACCGCGTCACCGTCGACCAGCTCGAGGCGGCCCGGACCGCGTCGACGAAGCTGCTGCTGTTCTGCTCCCCGTCCAACCCGACCGGCGCCGTCTACACGCCCGACCAGGTGCGCGAGATCGGCGAGTGGGCCGCCCGCCACGGGCTCTGGGTCGTCACCGACGAGATCTACGAGCACCTGCTCTACGACGGCGCCCAGGCGCCGTCTCTGCCCGTCGCGGTCCCCGAGCTCGCCGACCGGTGCGTCGTCCTCAACGGGGTCGCGAAGACCTACGCGATGACCGGCTGGCGCGTGGGCTGGATGATCGGCCCGGCGGACGTCGTCAAGGCCGCCACCAACCTTCAGTCGCACCTCACGTCGAACGTCGCGAACGTGTCCCAGCGGGCCGCGGTCGCCGCGGTGTCCGGGTCGCTGGACGCCGTGGCGACCATGCGCGAGGCCTTCGACCGCCGGCGCCGCACGATGGTCTCGATGCTGTCCGAGGCGCCCGGCGTCGTGTGCCCCATGCCGCAGGGCGCCTTCTACGCCTACCCGAGCGTCGAGGGCGTGCTCGGCCGCACGATCCGGGGTCGGACGCCGACGACGTCCGCCCAGCTCGCCGAGCTGGTGCTCGAGGAGGTGGAGGTCGCGGTCGTGCCCGGCGAGGCGTTCGGGCCGAGCGGTTACCTGCGCTTCTCCTACGCGCTCGGCGACGACGACCTCGTCGAGGGAGTCGGGCGCTTCGTCGACCTGCTGCGCGAGGCCCGCTGACCCCGCCCCTCTTTTCGGCGCGGGGTGGCCCCGCGACGGTAGGTCCGTAGCGGGGCCACCCAGCGACGTTCCGGGAACGTCGTGATGCCCCCCAGTGGCGGGCGTTTGGCAGACTCCGGCCATGGCGCTCGGCACGGGGGAACGGCACCGCGACGTCCGCCGGCTGCCCAAGGCGCACCTGCACCTGCACTTCACCGGCTCGATGCGCCCCGCCACGCTGCTCGAGCTCGCCGACAAGCACGCCATCCGCCTGCCGGTGACGCTGCGGGAGCACCACGATGTCCGCCTGAGCCCCGACGAGCGGGGGTGGTTCCGCTTTCAGCGCCTCTACGACGCGGCGCGCGCCTGCGTGCGGGACGCCGACGACATGCGTCGCATCGTGCTCGAGGCAGCACAGGACGACGCGGCCGAGGGGTCGCGGTGGCTGGAGCTCCAGATCGACCCGACCTCGTACGCGCCGTTCGTCGGCGGCGTCACCCCCGCGCTCGAGGTGGTCCTGGACGCCGCGCGCGAGGCCACCGCGGTCACCGGCACCGCCGTGGCGGTCGTCGTCGCGGCCAGCCGCGTGCGGCACCCGCTGGACGCCCGGACCCTCGCCCGGCTGGCTGCCCGCCACGCCGGGGAGGACGCCGCGTCCGTCGTCGGCTTCGGCCTGAGCAACGACGAGCGTCGCGGCTGGACGTCGGACTTCGCGCCCGCCTTCGCCATCGCCCGGCGCGCCGGCCTGGCGTCGGTGCCGCACAGCGGCGAGCTGCTTGGCGCGGACCACGTCGCCGTCACCCTCGACACCCTGGCCCCGCACCGCCTCGGCCACGGCGTCCGGTCCGCGGAGGACCCCGACGTCCTGGCCCGGGTCGTGGAGGCCGGCGTCGCCCTCGAGGTCTGCCCGGCGAGCAACGTCTCCCTCGGCGTCTACCCCGAACCGGCCGCCGTGCCGCTGCGCACGCTGCTCGACGCCGGCGCCCGCGTCGCTCTCGGCGCAGACGACCCTCTCCTGTTCGGGCACCGTCTGCTCGACCAGTACACGAGCGCCCGCGAGGACCACGACCTGGACGACGCGGCGCTGGCACGCCTGGCCCGCGCGTCCGTCGAGGCCAGCCGGGCGCCGGACGACGTCCGCAAGGACCTGCTCGCCGGCGTCGACGCCTGGCTCGGCCAGCCGGGTTGACAGGCCGGACGCCGCGCCGTCCTTGTTGCCATGACTTGGTTCAT
>JBKHXE010000110.1:0-14560 GCA_046566185.1 Actinomycetes bacterium
CCCGCCCGCACCGGGGGACGAGGCACGCACCGGGCAGGTGCCGCGGGTGCGGCGTCCGGTGGTGCGGCCGCCGTCCATGGCTCAGCGCCCCGGACTCTCGACGACGGGCTCGCTGCCGCGCGTGCCGCCCTCGCCGCCGGCCCGACCGGCCCAGGCCGACGACGACGACGCCGCACCGCCCGCCCGGGCCCGGCCGTCCCGGCAACGGCCGACGAGCGCCGTCCTCCCGGAGGAGGGGGGCCAGCCCGGCCGGCGCCGCTGGCTGCTGTGGCTCGCTGCCCTGGTCGTGGTCGTCCTGGCCGCGGTCGCCGTGTGGGTCCTGCTCGGCCGGGACGACGGTCCGGTCGAGGACGCCACCGGCGGGGCGCCCCGCCGGACCGCGACCACGCTGGTGGCCCTGGAGGTCGACGGCCGGCTGACCGGGGCCAGCCTCCTGTCGTCGGGGGAGGACGAGACCGCGGCGCTGCTCGTGCCGAGCCGGCTCGTCGTCGACGTGGCGAGCGGTGGGCGGATCCCGCTGCGGGACGCCGTCAGCGTGTCGGACGCCGCACCGGGCAACGCCGTGGGTGACCTCCTGGGCGTGCGGGTCGACGGCACCTGGGTGCTGACCGGCGCGGGGCTCGGCCAGCTGGTGGACGCCGTCGGGGGCGTCGTCGTCGACGCGGACACCGAGGTGCGGGCCGGCGACGTCGTCGTCCCCGCGGGTGCCGGTCAGCGGCTCACCGGCGCGCAGGCCCTGGCGTTCGCGACCTCTCTCGGGGAGTCGGAGGCGGAGGCCGTCCGGCTGGCCCGTCAGGAGCAGGTGACGTCGTCCCTGCTGGCGGCGCTGCCCACCGACGCCGCCCAGGTCGGTGGGCTGCTGACCGGCCTGGCCGACGGCAGCCGGACGACCCTGCCGGACGGCGAGCTGCCCCAGCGGCTCGCGGCCGTCGCCGGGCACGCCGCCGCGGGCGCGTACGGGGCGTCGGTGCTGCCGGTCGTCGACATCGCCACCGGCGGCGAGACGCTGTACGGCCTGGACGACGCGGCGGCCGCCGAGGTGCTGACGTCCCGGTTCGCCGGTGCCCAGCGGGAGGGCGCACAGGAGTCGACGCGGGTGCTGGTCCAGAACGGGGCCGGTCTGCCGGGGCTGGCGGACGACGCCCGCACCCGGTTGGTCGAGGCGGGCTTCCGCTTCGTCGGCGGCGGCAACGCCGAGCAGCTCGGGCGGGAGACGTCCGTCGTCCTCGTGCCCGACGACAGTGCCGCCTCCCGCGAGTCGGGCGGCGCCGTGGCCGAGGCCCTGGGCTTGCCGCCCGAGGTGGTCGCCGTCGGGCAGGAGGCGCCGACCACCGCCGACGTCATCGTCGTCCTGGGCGCCGACTTCGCCGCGGCCGTCGGCCGGACGCCGTGACATCCTGGGACGGCCCCCCGCACGGGGCGACCCGACCGACCACGTAGGAGTCCAGTGCCCGCCACCGAACGCGCCGTCCAGCTCGCCGTCACCGCGGCCGAGGCCGCCGCCGACAAGCTTGCCGACGAGATCATCGCGCTGGACGTGTCGGAGCAGCTCGTCATCACCGACGCCTTCGTCGTCGCGTCCGCCGACACCGACCGGCAGGTGCGGGCGATCGTCGACGAGGTGGAGGAGCGGCTCCGGGAGCTCGGGGCCAAGCCGGTGCGCCGGGAGGGGCTGAAGGAGGCGCGCTGGGTGCTGCTCGACTTCGTCGACGTCGTCGTGCACGTGCAGCAGACCGAGGACCGGCAGTTCTACGCCCTGGAGCGGCTCTGGAAGGACTGCCCGCCGATCGACCTGCCCCAGCACGTGACGCAGGGTGGCACGTGACCGCGACCCGCGTCGTCCTGTGGCGGCACGGGCAGACGGGTCACAACGCGGCCGACCGCTTCCAGGGCCAGCTCGACGTGCCGCTGGACGACGTCGGCCGGGAGCAGGCGCGCGAGGCCGCGGCGATGCTCGTCGGCCTGCCCCCGGCGCGGATCGTCAGCTCCGACCTCTCCCGCGCGCTCGACACCGCGGCGGCGCTCGCCGACCTCACCGGGTTGCACGTCGAGATCGACCCGGAGCTGCGCGAGCTGTTCGCCGGTCAGTGGCAGGGCCTGCTGCGTGAGGAGATCGAGGCCCGGTGGCCCGCCGACTTCGCCGCCTGGCGCGGAGGGGACGACGTACCCGTCGGGGGAGGCGAGCGGCGCAGCGACGCCGCCAAGCGGGCCGCCGCCGCCATCGAGCGGCACACCGCCGCCACGCCGGACGGCGTCCTCGTCGTCACCGCCCACGGAGGTGCTCTGCGCGGGGCCATGCTGGAGCTGCTGGGCCTGCCGATCTCCGCGTGGCCGTCCTTCGCCGGCCTCGCCAACGCCCACTGGGCGGTGCTCGACCGGCGTCCGAGCGGCTGGTCGGTGGCCGAGTACAACGTCGGCCCCCGCGGCGCGCACGTCGGGTCCGAGGGCTGATCCCACGGCCGGGGGGCGATTTCGGATCCTTGTGGTTCACGGTCTAGACTCCTGCCCGTCCCGCCGCGGCGGGGCCCGGTCGCTCGGCGACCGCGGGGCTGTGGCGCAGCTGGTAGCGCACCTCCATGGCATGGAGGGGGTCAGGGGTTCGAGTCCCCTCAGCTCCACCCGACGACATCGACGCCCCGCCCGGTCACCGGGCGGGGCGTCGTCGTCCCGGCGTCGGCCGTGAGGATCGTCACGGCGCTCGTGTCCACGAGCGCCGAGGAACCGAGGTCCAGGACGCGACGTCCGCTGCCGATGTGCATCGCATGCGGCTTCCTGCCGCCGTCTCCGCACGCGCGACCGCCGGAGCGGCGCTCGTCGTCCTCGCCGCCGGCGCGGTGCTCGCCGCTGCGGTCACGGGGACGCCGCTGCCGGCGGTGCCCGTGCCGGGCGTCGCGGCGGCCGCCGCACGCCACCTGCGAGGCACGTGGGCGGCGGTCGTCGGGACGGGGGCGGCCGTCGTGGCTCCCGTCGCGGTGATCGGACCGGGCGCGCCCGGTCCGGCCGTCGCCGCGCTGGGCGTCGGGGTCCTCGCTGCGGGGCTGGGCTGGTGGTGGCGCCAGGAGGTGACCCGCCTGGAGGCGGAGCTGGCCCGCGAGCGGCAGCGGGCGGTCTCGCTCGCCGTCGTGGACGACGTGACCGGCGTCGCCAACCGGCAGGGCCTGGTGCTGCTGGGTGAGCAGGTGCTGGAGGAGGTGCGCCGGCGTGGCGACTCCGCGCACGCACTCCTCGTCGAGGTCGGCGCGCTGGCGGACCTGACCCGGACGGTCGGGCCCCATGCGGACGTCGAGGTGCTCGCCGCCGTCGCGGACGCCCTGCGCGCCGGCACGCGTGGCACCGACGTCCTGGCCCGGTGGTCGCCGGACACGTTCGTCGTCGTCGGTCCGGGCAGCGGCAGCGCTCCTGGGGAGCTGGAGCGGCGCATCAGGCTGCGCCTGGTCGACGCCCCGCCGGTGCCCGCGGCGTCGTGGCCGTGCCGCGTGACGGTGGGCGTCGGCGTCCTCGAGCCGTGGGACTCCGGCACCCTCACCGACCTCGTGGGGCGAGCGGCCGAGGACCTGTCCCTGCGGCGCGCGCTGCGTGCGCCGTCGGCGCCGGAACCGCCGTCCGCCCCGGTCTAGCGTCCACTGCGGTCGAACGTCACGGCGATCTAGGCTCACGCCGGTGAGCGTCGTCGCAGGGCTGGCCCGTGCCTGTCACCCGCTGCCGTCGATCGCGGTGACCACCTTCGGCGCCCTGCTCGGGGCCGGCGCGGGCCTGCCGGCCCCTCGGGTCGCGCTGCTGGCCGCGGCCCTGCTCGCCGGCCAGCTGTCCATCGGCTGGGCCAACGACGCCGTCGACGCCGCCCGCGACACCGCCGCGGTGAGGACCGCCAAGCCGGTCGTCGCGGGGCTGGTGACGGCGCGCGCGGTGCACCGGGCGGCCGTCGTCGCCGCCGCCGGGTGCGTGCCCCTGTCGCTGCTGCTCGGCGCCCTGCCCGGCGTGCTGCACCTGGTGGCCGTCGCGTCGGGGTGGGCCTACGACCTCCGGGTCAAGGGGACGCCGTTCAGCCCGTTGCCGTACCTGGTGTCGTTCGGGCTGCTGCCCGCCGTCGCGGCCACCGCGGCGGAGCAGCCCGTGCCGTGGCTGCTCGTCGTCGCGGCCGGCGTGCTCGGCGCGGCCGCGCACTTCGCCAACACCGTGCCGGACGCGGACGCCGACGCCCGCACCGGCGTCCGCGGCCTGCCGCAGCGGCTCGGCCCCCGCCGGTCGCGCTGGGTCGCCGCGGTCGGGGTCGTGCTGTCGTGCGCGGTGCTGCTCGCCGGGGCCCGTGGCGAGCTGCCCGGGGTGGCGGTCGTGCTGCTCGTGCTCGCGGCCGGGCTCGGCACCGCCGGTGGCGCGCTCGGCGGGACCAGAGCCTTCCGCGCGGTGCTGGCCGCCGCCGGGGTCGCCGTCGTGGGTGTGGTGCTCGCCGGGCCGGCGCTGCTGCGCTGACCAGGGGCAGCCGGGTCGCCTGCGCTACCCTGGCCCGGTGCGGGACGGCCTGCTCCTTACCGGGCCGCGCTGAGCACCGCTCCCGACAGAGCGGCCCGGCGCGGCGACCCCTTGCGTGCAAGGGGTTTTTTCATGCCCGACGCACGACGACGGACGACGCGAGGACGAGATGACGCAGCAGAGCGAGGCGACACCGCAGTTCCGCTACGACGCGGCCATGGCGGCCGAGATCGAGCAGCGCTGGCAGGACCGGTGGGAGGCCGAGGGCACGTTCGAGGCCCCGAACCCGGCGGGCCCGTGGGCTGACCCGGCCGCGGTGGGTGGGCGCGAGAAGCTGTTCGTGCTGGACATGTTCCCGTACCCGTCCGGCGCCGGCCTGCACGTCGGTCACCCTCTCGGCTACATCGGCACCGACGTCTTCGGCCGCTTCTGGCGCATGCGGGGCAAGAACGTGCTGCACGCCCTGGGCTACGACGCGTTCGGGCTGCCCGCCGAGCAGTACGCGATGCAGACCGGCCAGCACCCTCGGGTCACCACCGAGGCGAACATCGCGAACATGCGGCGCCAGCTCCGCCGGCTGGGTCTGGCGCACGACCCCCGGCGGTCGGTCGCCACCACCGACGTCTCCTTCTACCGCTGGACCCAGTGGATCTTCAGCCGGATCTTCGACGCCTGGTACGACGAGACCGCCGACCTCGGGCGGGGCAAGGCGCGCCCGATCTCCGAGCTGGCCGAGGAGCTCGCGTCCGGGCTGCGCGCGCTGCCGGACGGCCGTGACTGGGCCGACCTGGACGACGTCGAGCGCCGGCGGGTGCTGGACGGCCACCGCCTGGCCTACGCCTCGGACGCACCGGTGAACTGGTGCCCGGGCCTGGGCACCGTGCTGGCGAACGAGGAGGTCACCGCCGAGGGCCGCAGCGACATCGGCAACTTCCCGGTCTTCAAGCGCAACATGCGCCAGTGGATGATGCGCATCACCGCGTACGCCGACCGGCTGCTCGACGACCTCGACACCCTCGACTGGCCCGAGGCCATCAAGCTGATGCAGCGCAACTGGATCGGCCGGTCGACCGGCGCGACAGTGCGTTTCGCCATCGCCGACCGCGACGACGAGGCCCTCGAGGTCTTCACGACGCGACCCGACACGCTCTTCGGCGCCACGTTCATGGTGGTCGCCCCCGAGCACCCGCTGCTGGACGGCGAGCTGCCCGAGGCCTGGCCCGACGACGCCCCGCAGGTATGGACCGGCGGGCACGCCGACCCGCGTGCGGCCGTGGACGCCTACCGCGAGGAGGCGTCGCGCAAGACCGAGCTGGAGCGGCAGACCGAGGGCCGGGACAAGACGGGCCGCTTCACGGGCCTGTTCGCGGTCAACCCCGTCACCGGCAACCGCATCCCGGTGTTCGCGGCCGACTACGTGCTGATGGGCTACGGCACCGGCGCGATCATGGCCGTGCCGGGGCAGGACGAGCGCGACTGGGAGTTCGCGGAGCGCTTCGAGCTGCCGATCGTGCGCACCGTGCAGCCGCCGGAGGGCTGGGAGGGGGAGGCGTACACCGGTGACGGCCCGGCGATCAACTCCGCCAACGACGACATCAGCCTGGACGGGCTCGGCGTCGACGAGGCCAAGGCCCGCGTCACCTCCTGGCTGGAGGCCGCCGGCCTGGGCCGGGCCACGACGACGTACAAGCTGCGGGACTGGCTGTTCAGCCGGCAGCGCTACTGGGGCGAGCCGTTCCCGGTGGTGTGGGACTCCAGCGACCTGCCGCACCTGCTGCCGGACGAGCTGCTGCCCCTGACGCTGCCCGAGGTGGACGACTACCGTCCCGAGGCGCTCGACCCGGACGACGCCACCAGCGAGCCGACCCCACCGCTGGGCCGGGCCGCCGACTGGGCCGAGGTCACGCTCGACCTCGGCGACGGGCCCAGGACCTACCGTCGCGAGCTGAACGTCATGCCGCAGTGGGCAGGCTCGTGCTGGTACGAGCTGCGGTACCTGGACCCGGCGAACGACGAGGCGTTCGTCGACCCCGAGGTGGAGAGCTACTGGATGGGCCCGCGGCCCGAGCTGCGCCCCGACCACCCGGGCGGCGTCGACCTGTACGTCGGCGGCGTCGAGCACGCCGTCCTGCACCTGCTGTACGCGCGCTTCTGGCAGAAGGTGCTGTACGACCTGGGCCACGTGTCGGCCAGCGAGCCGTACTACCGCCTGTTCAACCAGGGCTACATCCAGGCCTACGCGTTCCGCGACGACCGCGGACAGGTCGTGCCGGCCGCCGAGGTCGCCGAGGGCGAGGACGGCACGTGGACGCACGAGGGCCGGCCCGTGACCCGTGAGTACGGGAAGATGGGCAAGAGCCTGAAGAACGTCGTCACGCCCGACGACATGTACGACGCGTACGGCGCGGACACCTTCCGCGTCTACGAGATGTCGATGGGCCCGCTGGACGTGTCGCGGCCGTGGGAGACCCGAGCCGTCGTCGGCTCCCTGAGGTTCCTGCAGCGCGTCTGGCGCAACGTCGTCGACGAGCAGACCGGTGAGCTGCGGGTCACCGACGAGCCCGCGGACGACGCCACGCGACGGGCGCTGCACCGCGCCGTCGCCGGGGTCACCGAGGACATGGAGGGCCTGCGCTTCAACACCGCGGTCGCCAAGCTCATCGAGCTGAACAACCACCTGACCAAGACCGGCACGGCGCCGCGCGAGGTCGTCGAGCCGATGCTGCTCATGCTGGCCCCGCTCGCCCCGCACCTGGCCGAGGAGCTGTGGTCACGCCTGGGGCACGAGTCGTCGCTGGCGTACGAGCGGTTCCCCGTCGCCGACCCGGCGCTGCTGGTGGAGGAGACCGTGACGTGCGTCGTCCAGGTCGCCGGCAAGGTCCGCGACCGGCTCGAGGTGCCGCCGTCCGTCGGGGACGACGAGCTGCGCGAGCTGGCGCTCGCGAGCGAGGCCGTGCAGCGCACGCTGGACGGGCGCGCCGTCCGGACCGTCGTCGTCCGCGCCCCGAGGCTCGTCAACGTCGTCCCGGCGTGAGCGGATGAGCGGTGACGTGCGGGTCCTGACGGACTCCACCGCCTACCTGCCGCCCGAGCTGGTGGGGCGGCACCGGATCGAGGTCGTCCCGCTCACCGTCGTCGTCGACGGGCGGTCGTTCAGCGAGGGCGAGCAGCTCGGCCCCGACGACGTGGCCGCCGCGCTGCGTCGCCGGGCCGCCGTCACCACCTCGCGGCCGTCTCCGGCGGTGATGCTGGAGGCCTACGAGCGGCTGGCGGCCGAGGGCGCGAGCGAGATCGTCTCGGTGCACCTCAGCGCCGCGATGTCGGGGACGTACGAGGCGGCGCAGCTCGCGGCCCGCGACGCGCCGGTGCCGGTGCACGTCGTGGACTCGATGTCGCTCGGGATGGGGCTCGGCTACCTGGCGGTGGCGGCGGCCGAGGCGGCCGAGGCGGGCGTGGACGGCGCCGGCGCGGCCGACGTCGCCCGCCGCGCCGCCGAGGGCGTGCGCGCCTTCTTCTACGTCGACACCCTCGAGCACCTGCGCCGCGGTGGCCGCATCGGCGCCGCGCAGGCGCTCATCGGGTCGGCTCTGGCCGTCAAGCCGCTGCTGACACTGCGGGAGGGGCGCATCGTGCCGCTGGAGAAGGTGCGTACCGCGGCCCGGGCGCTGGCCCGTCTCGAGGAGGTCGTCGTCGAGGCCGCCGGGGTCGCCCCGGTGCGGGTGGCGGTGCACCACCTGGCCTCGCCGACCCGGGCGGCCGAGCTGGCCGAGCGGCTGCGGACCCGGCTGCCGGGAATGCGCGACCTGCAGACGAGTGAGGTCGGTCCGGTCGTCGGGGCGCACGTCGGGCCGGGGATGCTGGCCGCGGTGACGGTGCCCGCGACCTCCCCTGCACAGGCCTGACCCGAGGTCACGCCATCCACACCCGGGGCGTCGGCGGTGGTTCCGTCCGGACCGGTGCGCCGAGGCTGGCGTGGTGCCCGACACCTTTTCCTGGCCGCCCGAGGGGCTGCGCCGCCTGGCCGGTGGCGCCGCCGAGGCGCCGCTGCCCGGCCCGGTGCCGCAGGGACGCCGCAGCGCGGGGTGGGTGCCCGAGCGCGCCGGTGACGCGGCCCCCGCGGTCGACCGTGCGGCCGAGCTGAGGGCGGCGGTCGCCGGGCGGGTGCCGCCGTCGTGGCGGGCCGCGCGGTGGGCGGTGCCGCGCTCGGCCGGGGCGCTGGTGCTCGTGCTGGCGCTGACCGTGTCCGTGGCCGCGGTCGTCTGGTCGCTGCTGGCCGCGCCGGGCCCGGCCACTCCAGCGGTGGTGCCCGTGCGGACCGAGGTGACGCCTGCCGGGCCGCCGGTCACGCAGGAGCCGGCGCCGTCGGCCGCTGCTCCCACGTCGGCCGGCGTGGTCGTCGTCCACGTCGTCGGGCAGGTCGCCTCGCCGGGGGTCGTCGAGCTGCCGGTGGGCTCCCGGGTCGCCGACGCGGTGGACGCCGCGGGCGGGGTGACGCGGGACGCGGACCTGGCGCGGGTCAACCTGGCGCGGCCGCTGGTCGACGGCGAGCAGGTGGTGGTGCCCCGGCCGGGGGAGGAGGTCCCGGTACCGCCTGCCGCCGGCTCGCCGGGCTCCGACGAGCCCGGTGAGCCGGCGCCGGACGTGGTGGACCTCAACAGCGCCTCGGCCGCCGACCTCGACGCGCTGCCCGGCATCGGGCCGGTGCTCAGCGAGCGGATCGTCGCGTGGCGGGAGGAGCACGGCCGGTTCAGCAGCGTCGACGAGCTGCTCGAGGTCTCCGGGATCGGGCAGAGCCTGCTGGAGCGGCTGCGGCCCCTGGTGCGGGTGTGACCCGGTCGGCGGTCGAGGCCTTCGCCCGCGCCCCGCGCGCGCCCGACCTGCGGCTCGTGCCCGCCGCCGTGGCGTCCTGGGCCGCGGCGGGCTGGGCGGTGGGGGTGCCGGTGGTCGCCGTGACGGCGTCGGGCGTGGTGGCGGCGCTGGTGGCGGTGCTCGTGCTCGCTCGCGGTCGGCGCCGCGGCTCGGGCTCGGCGGCGGTCGTGCTCGGGTGCGTCGCCGCCGTGCTGCTCGTGACGGCCGGGCACCTGCTCGTGCGCGGTGCCGGTCTGCTGCCGGAGCTGGTCGCCGACGGCGCGACGGCCACGGTGACCGGTGCCGTGCTCACCGACAGCAGGCTGGTGCGGACGGACGACGCGTCGCGGGCCGAGCGCTACACGGTGCGGCTGGACGTCCGGCACGTGGCGGGGCGCGGCCGTACCGGCGCGGCGGACGCCACCGTGCTCGTCATCGGCTCGCCGCAGTGGGACGGCCTGGCCACCGGAGACCGGGTGGCGGCGACCGGCCGGCTGGTGGCCGCCGAGCCCGGGGGCGACGTCGTCGCGCTGCTCGTCGCCTCGCGACCGCCGCGGACCACCGGCCCGGTGCCGGGCTGGCTGCGTGCCGCGGAGTCGCTGCGGGCGGGGTTGCGCGAGGCGGCCGCACCGCTGCCACCGGACGCCGGCGGGCTGCTGCCCGGCCTGGTCGTGGGCGACACGTCGCGGCTGCCACCCGACCTGGAGGAGGCGATGCGCCGCACCGGCCTGACGCACCTCACCGCGGTCAGCGGCGCGAACGTCGCGATCGTGTGCGGCGCGGTGCTGGTCGTCGCGACGGGGTGCGGCGCGCGGCGCGGCCTGCGCCTGGCGCTCGCGGGCGCGGCCCTGGGCGCGTTCGTCGTCCTGGCCCGTCCGGAGCCGAGCGTGCTGCGCGCCGCGGTGATGGGCGCCATCGGGCTCGTCGGGCTGGCGTCCGCGCGGCGGGGTCGGGGGGTGCCGCTGCTGGCATGCGCGGTCGTCGTCCTCTGCGTCGTCGACCCGTGGCTGTCCCGGTCCTTCGGTTTCGCGCTGTCGGTGCTGGCGACGGCGGCGCTGCTGCTGCTCGCCCGCCCGATGGCCGAGGTGATGGCGCGGTGGGTGCCCCGCCTGGTGGCGCAGGCCGTCGCGGTGCCGGCCGCGGCACAGGCCGTGTGCGGCCCGGTCGTCGTCCTGCTGACGCCGCAGGTGCCGCTGCTGGCCGTGCCTGCCAACCTCGCCGTCGCGCCGGCGGTCGCTCCGGCGACCGTCCTCGGTGTCGTCGCGACCGTCGTGGCCCCGGTGTGGATGCCCGGTGCCCGGGCCGTCGCGTGGCTGGGCGGGCTGGCCACCGGCTGGATCGCCTGGGTGGCCCGGCGGGCCGCCGACCTGCCCGGCGCCACGGTGCCGTGGCCCGGCGGTGTGCGCGGCGCGGCGCTCCTGGCCGCCGTGACGGTCGTCGCTCTCGCGGCGGTGGCCCGGGTGGCCCGCCGCGGGCCCGGGCGTGGACCGGCGCGGGCCGCCCGGCACCGGGCGTCGCCGGGCCGGGCGTCGCCGCGGGGCCCCGCGCTGCTGGCGGCGGTGGTCGTCGCCTGCCTGCTCCTCGTCGGCACGGCGACCGTCGTCCGGAGCCGGGCCGGCGCCTGGCCGCCGACCGGGTGGCGGGTCGTGGCGTGCGACGTGGGGCAGGGCGACGCCCTCGTCGTGCGGTCGGGGCCGGGCGCCGCCGTCGTGGTCGACGCCGGCCCGGACCCCGGCCCGGTGGACCGCTGCCTGCGGCGACTCGACGTCCGGCGCGTGGACCTGCTCGTGCTCAGCCACTTCCACGCCGACCACGTCCGCGGGCTGGCGGGGGTGCTCGACGGCCGCGAGGTGGAGACCGTGCTCGTCAGCCCCCTCGCCGAGCCGCGTACGCAGACGGCGTGGGCGACGTCCCTGCTCGAGGAGCAGCGGCTCACGGCGGTGCCCGCCTGGTCGGGCGCGGCCGGTGCCGCGGGCGACGTCGCGTGGCGGGTCGTCTGGCCGAGCCGGCTGCTCGAGGCCGGCGGTGAGGAGGGGGACGCGGCGAACGACGCCAGCGTCGCGCTGCTCCTGGAGGTCGACGGGCTGCGGGTGCTCGCCGCCGGTGACCTGGAACCGGCGGGGCAGTCGGCGCTGCGCCGTGAGCAGGAGGCGGCGCCGGGCGGGCCGCTGTGGCCGGTCGACGTGCTCAAGGTCGCCCACCACGGCTCCGCGGCCCAGGACGCCGACCTCACCCGCCGCCTGGCCCCACGGGTCGCGCTCGTCAGCGCCGGCGAGCGCAACGACTACGGTCACCCGACGCGCTCGGCGCTCGACCTGCTCGCGTCGACCGGCGCGACCGTGCTGCGCACCGACGTGCACGGCGACGTGGCGGTGGGTGGCGCGGGGGAGCGGCTCTGGGTGGCGCCCACCCGGTCGTCACCGCCGCCTGGCAGGCTGGGCGCGTGGCAGCGGGAGGACGGGCAGCACCGAAGCGCACCGGCGGCAAGGGCAAGGCCGCCGCGGCGACCTGGCGGGACGTCGTACCGCACCCGGTCGTGCTCGTCACCGGCACCGAGGAGCTGCTCGCCGATCGCACCGTCGAGCGGGTCCGCCGCCTCGCCCGGCAGGACAGCCCCGACCTCGAGGTCGTCACGATCGAGGCCGCGCTGTACGAGCGCGGACAGCTCGACACGTGGACGAGCCCCTCCCTCTTCGGTGAGCCGCGCCTCGTCGTGGCCCAGGGGGTCGAGCAGGCCGAGGAGCCCTTCGTCGAGGACGTCGTCGCCTACCTGGACGACGTTCAGCCGGACGTCGTCCTGGTGCTGCGGCACGGCGGCGGCCAGCGCGGCAGGAAGCTGCTCGACGCCGCGCGCGCGTGCGCCGGCGCGGTGGCGGTCGACTGCGCACCGGTGAAGCGGGACACCGACAGGCTCGAGTTCGCGGCGGCCGAGTTCCGCGAGGCGGGACGGCGAGCCACCCCGCACGCGGTGCGGGCCGTCGTCGAGGCGGTCGGGGCCGACCTGCGGGAGCTGGCCTCGAGCTGCGCCCAGCTGATGTCCGACGTTCCGCCGGACAGAGTGATCGACGTCGAGGACGTCGACCGCTACCACGGGGGACGCGCGGAGGTGACCGGCTTCAAGGTCGCCGACGCGGTCGTCGCCGGGCAGCGCGAGCGGGCGCTGGCGCTGCTGCGTCAGGCGATCGACGCGGGCGTCGACCCGGTGCCGATCGTGTCGGCCCTGGCGCTGAAGCTGCGCACGATGGTCAAGGTGGGCAGCGCGCGGGGCGGCCGGCCCGCAGACCTCGCCAAGGACCTCGGGATGGCGCCGTGGCAGGTGGACAGGGCTCGCAAGGACCTACGCGGGTGGACGCCGCAGGGCCTCGCCGCGGGCCTCGTGGCGCTCGCCGAGGCGGACGTGGCGGTCAAGGGCGGGAGCCGCGACCCCGTCTACGCCGTCGAGCGGGCGGTGATCACGATCACCGGCGCCCGCGACTGAGGGGACGGAGGCGCGTCTGCAGCACGACGAAGCGGCGCCGCCCCGGTCCGGGGCGGCGCCGCTGTCATGGTGCTCGGTGAGGCTGCCCGGCTCAGAGGCCGGCGGCCTGCTTGGCCATCGCCGACTTGCGGTTGGCGGCCTGGTTCTTGTGGATCACGCCCTTGCTGACCGCCTTGTCGAGCTTGCGGGAAGCGTCGCGCAGGGCGGTGGTCGCGGTGTCCTTGTCGCCCGTCTGCGCCGCCTCGCGGAAGCGACGCACCAGCGTCTTCAGCTCCGACTTGACGGCCTTGTTGCGCAGACGACGACGCTCGTTCGTGCGGTTGCGCTTGATCTGGGACTTGATGTTCGCCACGGAAAGCCTTCTGTGCGTTCGGACAGGTCGGTGAGGGCGGTGCTCCGTTCGGAGCCGCGCGGACCTGACTGTCGGTGGTGGGGATCACCGGTGGCGGTCCGTACGGCGTGCGCGCACGACCTAGGCGCACACGCGATCACTCAGGCTACCAGCGGCTGCCGCGTTCCCCGAAATCACCAGCCGTGCAGCCGGCGCAGCTCTGTGGCCACGGTGTTGAAGGTCGTTCGGTCGAGCCGGCCTCCCTCGCGGCGGACGGCGTCCGGCGCCAGCCGCAGCAGGCGGTCGAGCCGCACCTCGCTGGGTCGGCCGCGCGCGTCCCAGGCCCCGGTCCCCACGTCCAGCCAGCGGCGCCCGAAGCGCGCCTCGTCCGCGGCGTCCTTCGTGTTGTCCTGGCTCGTCATCAGCAGCGCGACCAGGTGGGGTCCGTCCCGGCCGACGACGAGGACCGGACGGTCCTTGCCACGGGCGTGGTCCTCCTCGAACGGCACCCACGCCCAGACGACCTCACCGGGGTCGGCGTCTCCGTCGGGGGAGGGCACGTACTCGAGGCGCACGGGCCCGGTGTGGTCGCCGGGGTACGGACGCCGGTCCGCCGACGGGGACGACGGACGCGGCGACGGCGGGGTGCGGCGCCGGCCGGGCCGAGTGCGCCGCCGCAGCTCGCGCTCGCCTGCCCGAGTGGCGGCGTCCAGCAGCCCACGGCCGATCCGTCGCCACATCGAGCTCACGACGCCCGACCCTAGAGGTCCCTGGTCGACCCAGCCGATCAGGGCCGGGGCCGGGACGTCGTCCGGTGGGGCGGCGAGCACCGGGCCTCGCGTCGGTGGATGCCCGGGCCCACGCCGCGGCGTCCAGGCGGGTGCATGCGTCCGATCCCACCCACGGGGAGGCGGTACGGCGTGCGGACTGCCGCTCGCGCGCCGCCGCCCGTGGGACCATGGAGGGTCCCCCGAGAGATCAGTGAGGTGCCCCCGAGTGTCCCCGATGGCCACCCCCGCCACGAGGCGCACGATCGAGCCCGCCGCCACGGCGCCGGAGCTGATCCGAAACTTCTGCATCATCGCCCACATCGACCACGGCAAGTCGACGCTCGCTGACCGGATGCTGCAGATCACCGGCGTCGTCGACGCCCGGGCGATGCGGGAGCAGTACCTCGACCGGATGGACATCGAGCGCGAGCGCGGCATCACCATCAAGAGCCAGGCCGTGCGGATGCCGTGGGAGCACCAGGGTCGCGCCCACGCCCTCAACATGATCGACACGCCGGGCCACGTCGACTTCACCTACGAGGTCAGCCGGTCGCTCGCGGCCTGCGAGGGCGCCGTCCTGCTGGTGGACGCCGCGCAGGGCATCGAGGCGCAGACCCTCGCCAACCTCTACCTGGCGATGGAGAACGAGCTCGAGATCATCCC
>JBKHXE010000111.1:0-16254 GCA_046566185.1 Actinomycetes bacterium
GAAGATCTCAGGCGGAATTGGCGACGTGCAGCAGAACGACCGGGATCTCTCGCCCGCCGGCGCGCCGCTGGTAGGCCGCCCAGCCCGGGTACAGCCTCAGCCCCTCCTGCCAGACCCCGCTCCGCCGGCCGTCCGGTGGTGGTGAGCAGGACGACGGGGAGGCCGGTGAGCACGCCGGCGAGGGGCCGCGGCGACGACGCGGCGGGCCACGCGGTGCACGGCCCACGCTGCGGCGTCTCGTGTGGGCCGGGTCACCGGAACATCATGCCGGGACGACCGGTTGACCAGGGCATGGCAACGACCACGATGACCCTCGAGAACCACGACGAGACCGTGAAGGACGGCATCGTCCTCATCGACTTCTGGGCGGAGTGGTGCGGGCCGTGCCGGCAGTTCGGCCCGGTCTTCGAGCGCGTGTCGGAGGCGAACACCGACGCGACGTTCGCCAAGGTCGACACGGAGGACCAGCCCGAGCTCGCCGGCCGCTACGGCGTGACGTCGATCCCGACGCTCGTCGTCTACCGCGACGGCATCCCCGTCTTCGGCCAGCCCGGCGCCCTGCCGCAGCCCGCCCTGGAGGACCTGCTCCGCCAGGTGCGCGACCTGGACATGGACCAGGTCAGGGCGCGGTACGCGGAGCAGCTCAAGGCCGCCGGCCGCACCTGACGGCACCCCCTGCCGCCCCGTCGCAGGCCCCTTCCGCTGACCTCGCGCCGACCGCCTACAGTCGCCGCCGTGACCGCTGACGCTCACGACGCCCTGCCCCCCGTCCTCCCGGCGGCCCGCGCCCCCCGCCCGGCCGCACCGTCCCAGGCCCCCGGGGTGCCCGCCCGGTCGCTCGACCCGGACGCCGAGCCGGGGGTCGACCTCGACGTCCTCGACGAGGTGCAGCGCCGGGTGCTGTGGCTCGCCACCCGCATCGTCGACGCCGCGAACCGCGAGCGGCAGACCGGCGACGGGGTGAAGGTCGGTGGCCACCAGGCCTCGTCGGCGTCGCTCGTCACCGTGATGACCGCGCTGTACTTCGCGCACCTCGACGCACCCGACCGGGTCTCGGTGAAGCCGCACGCGTCACCGGTGTTCCACGCGATCCAGTACCTGCTCGGCCGTCTCGACCGCCGCTACCTCACGATGCTGCGCGCCCGAGGCGGTCTGCAGTCCTACCCGTCCCGCACCAAGGACCCGGACGAGGTCGACTTCTCCACCGGCTCCGTGGGTCTGGGTCCGGCGGCGCCGCTGTTCGCGGCGGCGGTCCGCCGCTACGTCGACGCCCACTTCGGCGAGCGTCCGGCGTCCCGGTTCGTGGCCCTGCTCGGTGACGCCGAGCTCGACGAGGGCAACATCTGGGAGGCGGTCGCCGACCCTGCCACCCAGGGCCTGGGGCGGGTCACGTGGATCGTCGACTTCAACCGTCAGTCGCTCGACCGCGTCGTGCCCGGTGTCCGCATCGACCAGTGGCGAGCCTCCTTCCAGGCGAACGGCTGGCACGTCGTCGAGGTGAAGTACGGACGGCGCCTGCAGGCGTTCTTCTCCCGGCCGGGCGGCGAGGCGCTGCGCGACTGGATCGACGCGATGCCGAACGAGCAGTACCAGTCCCTGTTCGGGCTGACCGGCGCCGAGCTGCGCGAGCGGTTCCTGGACGGCGCGCCGTCGGCCGTCGGCTCGCTGGTCGCCGGCGTGCCGGACGGCGACCTCGGCGTGCTCGTCACCGACCTCGGCGGTCACGACCTCGGGGCGGTGCTCGAGGCCCTGGCCGAGTGCGACGCCGTCGTGGACCGCCCGAGCGTGGTCTTCGCCTACACCGTCAAGGGCTGGGGGCTGCCGATCGCGGGCAACCCGCGCAACCACTCGGCCCTCCTGTCGGGCGATCAGGTCGACGCCCTGCGGACCCAGACCGGGCTGGACGCTGCCTCCGAGTGGGACCGGCTCGACCCGGCGACGGCGGCGGGCCAGTGGGTGGAGAGGCGGGCGCGGCACCTCGCCCGGGAGCCGCGCACCCCCCGGCTGGACGTCGCGGTGCCGGAGAGCACGGGTGTGCGGCCCGCCAAGCCGGTGAGCACGCAGGAGGTCTTCGGACGCGTGCTCGTCGACCTGTCGCGCGACGACGCCGTCGCGCCCTACCTCGTGACCACCGCGCCGGACGTCGCGACGTCCACGAACCTCGCCGGCTTCATCAACCGTGCCGGGGTGTTCTCCCCGCACGAGCGCAGGTCGTGGAACGCCGACCCGGTTCTGAGGTGGGCGGAGGGGCCGAGCGGGCAGCACGTCGAGCTCGGCATCTCCGAGATGAACCTGTTCCTGCTGCTCGGCCAGCTCGGGCTGTCGTGGGACCACTCCGGCCAGCCGCTGCTGCCGGTCGGCACCGTCTACGACCCGTTCGTGTGCCGCGGGCTGGACGCGTTCATCTACGGCACGTACTCCGGCTCCCGGTTCCTCGTCGCGGGCACGCCGTCCGGCATCACGCTGGCGCCCGAGGGGGGCGCGCACCAGTCCACGATCACCGCGTCGATCGGTGTCGAGCTGCCCGGTGTGACGTTCATCGAGCCGGCCTACGCGACGGCGCTGGACTGGCTGATGTGCGACGCGCTGGGCCGCATCGCCGCCGGTGGCACCGACGCCGCGGGCCGTGCGCGCACCGCGGCACCGCACGACGACGGCGCCTACTACGTGCGCCTGTCGACCCGGCCGGTCGACCAGGCGCCGTTCGAGGCGGCGCGGGCCCGCACCGGGGACGCGGTGCTCCGCCGCCAGGTGCTGGCCGGGGCCTACCGGCTCGTCGACGCCTTCGCCGCGCACCCCGAGCTGGCCGGGCAGAACGCCCCGGTCGTGCACCTCGTCGGCTCCGGGGCGGTGCTGCCGGAGGTGCTGGCCTCCGCCGACGAGCTGGCCGAGGAGGGCATCGCCGCGCACGTCGTGGACGTGACGAGCCTCGACCGGCTGTACTCGGCGTGGCAGCGCACGCTGCGGCAGGGGGTGCGGACGGCGACGGCGCCGTCGGTCCCCGGAGCGCTGCGGACGGCGTTCCCCGACCGCGCGCCGGTGGTCACCGTGCACGACGCGGCCAGCCACGCGATGGCCTGGCTCGGCTCGGCCCTCGGCGTGCCCGCCGTCCCGCTGGGGGTCGACGAGTTCGGCCAGTCCGGCAGCGTGGCGGACCTGTACGAGCTGCACGACCTGCTCCCCGGGTCGATCACGAACGCGGCGCTGGCGGCCCTGTCGCTGTAGGACGGGGCCGCCGGCGACCGGCGTCTCAGGGGTGCAGGGCGGGCAGCCACCGCGGCCCGGTGTGCGCCCGACGTCCGAGCAGGGCCAGCACGGCCGGCAGCAGGACGCCGCGCACGAGCGTCGCGTCGAGGAGCACCGCGGTGGCCAGCCCGACGCCGAGCTGCTTCATCTCCAGGGTCGAGAGGGTCCCGAAGACGGCGAACACGGCGACCATCACCGCGGCGGCGCTCGTCACGACGCCTGCGGAGCGGGCGACGCCGAGGCGCACCGCCTCGCGGGGGGAGGACCCCGCCCGCCACGCCTCACGGACGCGGCTGACGACGAAGACGTGGTAGTCCATCGACAGGCCGAAGAGCACCACGAACATGAGCATCGGCAGCCAGGCCGCGATCGAGCCGATGGACGTGAAGCCGAGCAGGCCCTCGGCCCACGTGTTCTGGAACACCAGGGTGATGACGCCGTAGGCCGCCGCGACGGACAGCGCGTTGAGCGCCACCGTCGCCGCCGCCAGCGCCGGCGAGCCGAACGCGAACAGCATGACGACGAGCGTCAGCACCAGCACGAAGCCCACGATCCAGGGCAGCCGCTCGTCCAGCCACTGCGTCAGGTCGGTGACCGCGGCGGCGCCGCCGACGTGGACCTGAGCGCCCGCCACGTCCGACAGGTCACCCGTCACCTGGGTCGCGACGTCGGTCCGGATCCGCTCGACGACGTCCCCGAGGCGGACGTCGGACGACTCCATCGGGACGGCCAGCTTCAGCTCGTGCACGGTCCCGTCGACCGACGAACGGACCACAGGGGCATCGCCCACGACGTCGCCCCCGGCGACCGCGGTGTCGAAAGCCGCTGCGAGAGAAGCCGTCACGGCGGTGCTTTCCTCGGCAGGGGCGCGCACCACGACGTCCACCGTGGTGCCGTCCTGGGGGAAGGCGGCGGTGAGCCGTTCGTACGCCTCGACGGTGCGGAAGGACGTCGGCAGGCCCTCGGTGCCGGGCAGCGCGGTGCGCATCCCGAGCGCCGGCGCGGCGAGCGCCAGCAGCACGGCCGCGGAGACGGCGGTCCACAGGACGGGGCGGCGCACGACCCGGCCGGCCAGGCGCCCCCACGTGCCGTCCGGACTGCCGCGGCGCGCGGCCCGCCGCCGTGAGAACGGCAGCCGCAGCGACTCCACACGGTCGCCGAGGACGGCGAGCAGCGCGGGCAGCACGGTGGTCGCCGCGAGGACCGCCACGGCCACGACCAGCATCGCGCCGACGGCGACGGACGTGAACATCCCCCCGGCGACCAGCATGCCGCTCATCGCCACGACGACCGTCAGGCCGCTGACGAGGACGGCGCGCCCGGCGGTACGGCCGGCCGCGGCGACGGACTCCGGCACGCTCGCCCCGGCGGCACGCTCCTCGCGTGCACGGCGGATGACGAACAGCGAGTAGTCGACCCCCACCGCCAGGCCGATGAGCAGCACGAGGCTCTGCGTGTTCTGGTCGACCGGCATCAGCTCGCGCGAGGCGAGCGCGGTGAGGCCGAGCGCCGTGGCCACCGAGGCGACGCCCAGCAGCACCGGGATGCCGGCGGCGACGACCGCGCCGAACGCGACGAGCAGCACGCCGAGCGTCACGGGGACGCTGATGAGCTCGGCCCGCGCGAAGTCCCGCTCGAGCGTCTCCCCGACCTCGGCGTCCACCGAGCCGGCACCGAACTGGCCGACGGCGAGCCCCGGCAGGTCGTCGCGCAACCGGTCGGTGCGCTCCAGCACCGCCGCGACGTCCTCCGGGTCGGCGGCGGTCGGGTCGGCCACCGACCCGTCGGCGTCCCGCGCCGGGTCGAGGGTCAGGGCCAGGACCAGGGTGCGGCCGTCGGCGGAGGTCACCGGTGTGCCGACCTGGGTCACCCCGTCGACGCCGCGGTAGGCGGCGACCAGGCGCTGCGACAGGGCCGGCACGTCGCCGAGGTCGCCGGTGACGACGACGCTCTCGACCGGCCCGTCGCCGAAGTCGGCGCCCGCGCTGAGACGAGCGGCCTCGGCGGAGTCCCCGACGAGCTGGTCCACGGCATCGGTGCTGCGCAGCCCTCCGCCGAGCAGCAGGAGGGCGCCGGTCACGACGAGCAGGGCCGCTGCGAGGGTGCGCCAGCGGTGCCGCGCGCACCAGCCGGCGAGCCCGGAGAGGGACCGGTGGGAGGTCGGCGGCGGAGACGGCGTCGGCGTCGGCAGGGGAGTGGTCGGTCCGGGGGAGGACGAGGTCGTGGTCATGGACACCGAGCCTGGCGACTCCTGGTCGTCCGGGCACGGGTGCCGCCGGGCGAACCGCGCAGGGGGCCTGCCCCACCCGGCCGCTGGAGCAGGCACCCGCCGGTGAGCCCGCCCGGTAGCGTCGGCGTCCATGACGACGAGCGGGGGCGTCCCCCGGCGGCCGCTGGGCCCGGAGACGTCGCAGACCCTCGACCGCGGTCTGCGGATGCTCGAGCTGCTGGCCGAGGACTCCGCGGGCGCGTCGGGCATGACGGTGACCGAGCTCGCGTCGGCTCTCGGGGTGGCCCGGCCGGTGGTCTACCGCCTGCTCGCGACGCTCGACTCCCACCGCCTGGTGCGCCGCAGCCCCGACGGGCGGGTGCGCCTGGGCCTCGGCGTCCTGCACCTGGCGCAGCGGGTGCACCCCCTGCTGCGCGAGGCCGCCCTGCCCGTGCTGCGTCGCCTGGCCGACGAGGTGGCGGCGACCGCCCACCTCACCGTCGCGGACGGCGGTGAGGCGCTGGCCGTGGCCGTGGTCGAGCCGAGCCGCACCGACTTACACGTCTCCTACCGGGTCGGGTCGCGCCACCCCCTCGACCGGGGGGCCGCGGGTCGCGCGATCCTCGCGGGACGGCGCGGCCTCACCGGGGTCGTCACGACGGACTCCGAGCTGCAGCCCGGCGCCGCCGGGATGGCCGCGCCCGTGCCGGTCGTCGACCTCGACGCCTCCGTCGGCGTCGTGGCGCTCGGCTCCATCGACGTCGCGCGGGCCGAGCCCGCCGTGCTGGCCGCCGCCGCGGAGGTCGCCGAGGCGCTGACGTGAGACGTCGGCCGCCGGCTCAGTTCGCGACGACGGCGATCCCGTCGACCGCGAACGGCACGGAGCGCTCCCGGCGGGCGGCCTTCTCGGCGTACATCGCGGCGTCCGCCTCCCGCAGGGCGCGCGCCAGGTCGTCCGCGCCGTCCACCAGGGCGATGCCGATGCTGACGCCGACGCGGTACGTCGTGCCGTCCACCGGCAGACCGCCCTCGACGGCCGTGGCGAGCCGCTCGGCGACGGCGCCGGCGTCCTGAGCGGTCAGTGGGCCCGGGCACAGCACGACGAACTCGTCGCCGCCGACCCGCGCCACCACGTCGCCGGGCCGCACCACGGCGCGGAGCGCGTCGGCGACCGCCACGAGCACGGCGTCCCCGGCCGCGTGCCCCGCGCTGTCGTTGACGGCCTTGAAGCCGTCGAGGTCGCAGAACAGCACGGCGTGCGGGCCGGGGTGGCGCGCGGCCAGGGCTCGGGCCCGGTCCTCGAGGCGGCGGCGGTTGGGCAGCCCGGTGAGCGGATCGTTGAGCGCGAGACGGCGCAGCTGCTCGTCCGTCGTCCGGCGCTCGGTCACGTCGACGACCTGGGCCGACAGCACGACGGTGGGGCCCTCGCCCGGCAGCCGGTGCAGCGAGACGTCGAGCCAGCGCGGCCGGTCGTCGACCGCCACGGCCAGCTCGCCGCGCCAGCCCCCGAGGTCGTGCCGCACGAGGTCCGTCACCGCCTGTCGCACGACGTCCCGCTCGGTGGCGTCGACCAGCGAGCAGAAGGGGGCCCCCACGAGGCCGTCCCGGGCCCGGCCGAACGCCTGGGCGGCCACGCGGTTGGCGCGCACCACCCGCAGCGGCCGGGGGTCGTCCGCGTTCCACCGCAGCATGAGCATGCCCACGAGGGCTTCCTCGAAGGTGAGCCGGAAGACTTCCTCCCGCCGCCGCAGCGCCACCACGTCGGCGCGGCGCTGCCGGATGGCCATGGACAGCGGCAGGAGCACCAGGCCGGTGGCGACCAGGAAGGTCTGGACCAGCGAGACCGCGATGCCCTGGCCGTCCGCGGCCGCGGCGAAGGGCCCCCAGCCCTGCACGGTCGCCACGGAGGCGGCCAGGCCGATGACGAAGAGCTGCGCCGCGGTGGTGCGCGCGCCGAGCCGGACGGCGCCCCACACCAGCGCGGGCAGTGGCAGGAACGTGAGGGGAAGGTGCTGCCAGGGGGAGAAGACGAACGCCGTGACGAGCGCCGTGACACCCCACTGCGCCACGGCCTCGGGTGAGGTGGCGCGAGGCTCGAAGGGCTCCCGTCGCAGCAGCAGCAGTGGGATGCCGAGGAGCACGGCGGCGGCGTGCGCCGGGGCGACCGCCACGGCCGCCCCGAGGGCGTCGCCGCCGTGTGCGAGGACGGCGAGGGCCGTCGTCACGGCCGCCACCAGGGCTCCACCGAGCCCGGCCACGAACAGCCGCAGCGTGTCGTCCAGGTCCCGGAGACGGGGGACGCCGCCGGTGCGGCGGGTGAACCACCACGCCGCCGTCCAGGCCTCGGCGCTGTTGGCGACGCCGAAGGCCAGGGCGAGGGTGACGGGGCGCCCGGCCACGGCGTTGGCGAGGGCGGAGGAGAGGAGCACCGCAGCGGCCATGACGAGCCGCTCTCGACCCGGCCGGGCCAGCAGCAGGCCGCTGAGGGCGACCGCGGCGGTCAACCACCAGCCCACGGTGGTGGTGGGCTCCTCGAGGCTCAGATGCACCGCCCGCAGGCTCAGGGCGAAGACCACGACCGACAGCGCGACGGCCCGAGCCACCGACGACGACAGCACCGCACGCATGCTGGGTCATCGGCGGGTCCGGGCCCTCCCTTGACGTCAGTGGCCGCGTTCGGCGGCGGCGCGCACCAGCGGCAGGGTCCGCGTGCCGAACTGGGTCTGCAGGGCGATGACCGTCGACGTCCGGACGACGTGCTGCCCGTCGACCACCTCGTCGATGACTCGCTGCAGGTCCGCGTTCGAGCGGGCCACGACGCGGATCAGCAGGTCACCGGCTCCGGAGATGGTGTGGGCCTCGAGCACCTCCGGCACCTCGGCGAGGTGCTCCGCGACGACCTGGTGGCCGCGGCCCTGCCGGATCTCCAGGCTGCAGAACGCGGTGACCGGGTAGCCGAGGGCCGCCGGGTCGACGTCCGGGCCGAACCCGGTGACGACGCCGGTGCGCTGCAGCCGGTCGAGCCGCGCCTGCACCGTGCCGCGGGCCACGCCGAGCCGGCGCGAGGCCTCGAGGATGCCGGTGCGTGGCTCGGCCCGGAGCAGCGCGACGAGGTCGGCGTCCAAGCGATCGATCGCCATGTCGCCTCCTGGACTGGTCAACCTGACCAGTGAATCCGGCTTATCGTCGTCCAGAACGTACACGGTGACCAGCGTGTCGGGCGAGGGTTGTCCAGGGGCGGCGGTGTCGGACACGCTGCTCGCAACCCGAACGCCACCGCCTCGAGGAGGAGTCGTGACGACGCACGCGGACACCCCGCTGACCCCGCAGGAACGAGCGGCCGACCCGGACATGGAGCAGCTCAAGCAGCTCGTCGGCCTGGTCGACTACGACGAGAGCCGCGACCCGTTCCCCGTGACGGCGCTGGACGCCGTCCACTTCGTCGTCGGCAACGCCACCCTGACCGCGCAGTACTACCAGCTCGCCTTCGGCATGGACCTCGTCGCCTACTCCGGTCCCGAGACCGGCAACCGCGACCACGTGTCGTTCGTGCTGCGCTCGGGCTCGGCGCGGTTCGTCGTCTCCGGGGGCGTGCGCCCCGACAGCCCGCTGCTCGACCACCACCGCCGGCACGGCGACGGCGTCGTCGACCTCGCGTTGGAGGTGCCGGACGTCGACAGGTGCATCGCCCACGCCCGGGCGACGGGGGCGACGGTTCTCGAGGAGCCGCACGACGTCGCCGACGAGCACGGCACGGTGCGTGTCGCCGCGATCGCGGCCTACGGTGACACGCGCCACTCGCTGGTCGACCGGTCGCGCTACAGCGGCCCCTACCTGCCCGGGTTCGTGGCCCGGACGACGACGGTGCAGCGGCGCCAGGGCGCACCGAGACGCCTGTTCCAGGCCGTGGACCACGTCGTCGGCAACGTGGAGCTCGGCAGGATGGACGAGTGGGTCGCCTTCTACAACAAGGTGATGGGCTTCGTGAACATGGCGGAGTTCATCGGTGACGACATCGCCACCGACTACTCCGCGCTGATGTCGAAGGTCGTCGCCAACGGCAACCACCGGGTGAAGTTCCCCCTCAACGAGCCGGCGATCGCGAGGAGGAGGTCGCAGATCGACGAGTTCCTCGAGTTCTACGGCGGCGCGGGCGCGCAGCACATCGCGCTCGCGACCAACGACATCCTCGCCACGGTGGACGAGATGCGCGCCAACGGCGTCCAGTTCCTCGACACCCCTGACTCGTACTACACCGACCCCGAGCTGCGGTCGCGCATCGGCGAGGTCCGCGTACCGGTCGAGGAGCTCGCGAAGCGCAAGATCCTTGTCGACCGCGACGAGGACGGCTACCTGCTGCAGATCTTCACCAAGCCCGTCGGCGACCGACCGACGGTGTTCTTCGAGCTCATCGAGCGGCACGGGTCGCTCGGGTTCGGCAAGGGCAACTTCAAGGCGCTCTTCGAGGCGATCGAGCGCGAGCAGGAGCGCCGCGGCAACCTCTGACCCGTCCCCGCAAAGAGCGGGCTTCTTGCGTCCACCGGGCCGCGATAGGCGCATCAAGCCCGCTCTTTGCGCGCTCAGGCCGCGAACACGGGGCGCTCGGCGAGGGCGGCGCGCACCACGGCGACGACGGCGGCGTGGTCACCCAGGAGGTCGGCGTCGATGACGACGACGCTCCACCCGGCGTCACGCAGGGCGCGGTAGCGCTCACGGTCCTTCGCCGGCTGGGAGCCCTTTCGGTGCCACAGGCCGTTGTACTCGATGACCAGCCGTCGCTCGACGACCGCCAGATCGACGCGGGCGATGCGTCGGCCGGCCCGACGGACGACGAACTGGGGCTCGGTGTGGATGCCCGCGAGAGCGAGGACCACCCGCACGATGCTCTCGGGTGGGGACTCCGCGCGGTCGTCGGCGAGCTCGAGGGCACGTCGGGCCGCCACCACGTCGTGATCGTGGCAGCGCTCCAACCAGTCGCCGACCCGGGCCCGGTCGAACAGCCCGGCCGCCAAGCCGGCGTCCAGTCCGGCGACGGCGTCCGGCAGTGACCGGCGGGCAGCGACGTCCAGGGCGAGGCGCTCCGGAAAGGCGACGCACGTCGTCCGCCACGTCTGCCCCCGCACGGGATAGGTGCACAGGCGGACGGACATCCCGCGGATCGGCCCGAAGCGGTGGTTCTCGTGGACCACCACCTCGACGGCGTCGTAAGACCGAGTCAGGTCCACGCCAAGAGCGGCCATGCCCGAGCGTCCGGTGAGCGCGGCGCCGTCCGGCAGCAGCAGACCGGCGCCCTCGCAACGGAGATGGTGGGTGACCTCGACCCACGCGGGTGCATACACGCCCCGGAAGAGGCGCCTGACCCACGGGCCGCGCAGGTGAGCCGGCCGCAGCACGCCGGCATCGACGAGGTCGCGGCCCCGGAAGACGCGGGGCAGGTCGGCGGGTGGGTCCAGGTGTCGTCGTCCCATGCCGCGCAGCGTGGCTCCGTGGCCGGCATCGGCGCGGCGCACCGTCGCGACCCCTGTGGACGCGCGTCCCCGGACCCCCGCTGTGGAGGGACAGTCCCGCGGTGCCTGCATTCACCATGGTTCTTGCGTCAAAGGGGCTCGCATAGACGCAAGAACCATGGTGAATGCCGGAGGGGCGGGCGGCGTCCGGATGGTGGGACGTGCTGCGCCCGACAGGCGGGACGGGGGAGGATGCCCACGTCAGGCTCCCGGCACGGCGGAAGGGATCGCGGTGGCGCCCATCAGGGTCGGTCTGCTCGGCTGCGGCGTGGTCGGCACGCAGGTCGCCAGGCTGCTGCTCTCGCACGCCGACGACCTCGCCGCGCGGGTGGGTGCACCGCTCGAGCTCGTCGGCATCGCCGTCCGCCGCCCGGACCGGCGCCGGGACGCCGACATCCCGCCGCACCTGTTCACGACGGACGCCGCGAGCCTGGTGCGCGGCGCCGACGTCGTCGTCGAGGTGGTGGGCGGCATCGAGCCGGCCCGCACCTGGCTGCTCGACGCGATGGAGCACGGCGCCTCGGTCGTCACCGCGAACAAGGCGCTGCTCGCCGAGGACGGCCCCACCCTGTACGAGGCAGCGGCCAAGCACGGCGTCGACGTGTACTTCGAGGCCGCCGTCGCCGGCGCCATCCCGATCATCCGGCCGGTGCGCGAGTCGCTCGCGGGCGACCGGGTGCAGCGGGTGCTCGGCATCGTCAACGGCACGACGAACTACGTGCTCGACCAGATGGACGCCACCGGAGCGGGCTTCGACGAGGCCGTCGAGCAGGCCCAGGCCCTCGGGTACGCCGAGGCCGACCCGACGGCGGACGTCGAGGGGTTCGACGCCGCGGCGAAGGCGGCGATCCTGGCGAGCCTCGCGTTCCACACCCGGGTGCCGCTCTCCAGCGTGCACCGCGAGGGGATCACCGACGTGTCGGCAGCCGACGTCGCCGCGGCCCGGGGGTCGGACAGCGTCGTCAAGCTGCTGGCCATCGCCGAGCGCACCGACGGCGCGGACGGCGAGGGCGTGTCCGTGCGCGTGCACCCGACGATGCTCCCCAGGAGCCACCCGCTGGCCGCCGTCCGCGGCGCCTTCAACGCCGTGTTCGTCGAGGCGGACGCCGCAGGCCCGCTGATGTTCTACGGCCAGGGGGCGGGCGGTGCCCCGACCGCCAGCGCCGTGCTCGGCGACCTCGTGTCGGCCGCGCGCCACCGGGTGGTCGGCGGTCTCGGCCCGCGCGAGTCGTCGTACGCGGACCTGCCCACCCGGCCGATGGGGGACGTGCTGACGCGCTACCACATCCGGCTCGACGTCGACGACCGGCCGGGCGTGCTGGCCCAGGTCGCGCACGTGTTCGCGGAGCACGAGGTGTCCATCGAGACGGTGCAGCAGACCCTGACCGGTGAGGGCCGCGCCGCCCTGACCGTCGTCACGCACACGGCCCCGGACGCGGCGCTGGCCGCCACGGTCGACGCGCTCGAGCGGCTCGAGGTCGTCGACGCCGTGGCCTCGGTGCTGCGCGTGATGGGGGACTGAGGCGTGGCCCACCTGTGGCGCGGCGTCATCGACGAGTACCGCGACCGGCTGCCCTTCGCGGCCGGCGTCGAGGCCGTCACGCTCGGGGAGGGTGGCACGCCGCTGGTGCGGGCGCGGCACCTCTCGGCGCTCACCGGCTGCGACGTGTGGCTGAAGGTCGAGGGCTGCAACCCCACCGGTTCGTTCAAGGACCGCGGCATGACCACCGCGATCACCAAGGCGGCCCTGGACGGCGCCAAGGCGGTCATCTGCGCGTCGACGGGCAACACCAGCGCGTCCGCCGCGGCCTACGCGACCGCCGCGGGGATGGCCTGCGGCGTCCTGGTCCCCGACGGCAAGATCGCGATGGGGAAGCTGAGCCAGGCGGTCGCCCACGGGGCGACGCTGCTGCAGGTCGACGGCAACTTCGACGACTGCCTGACGCTGGCCCGCAAGCTCGCCGAGGCCTATCCCGTCGAGCTGGTCAACTCGGTGAACCCGTACCGCATCGAGGGCCAGAAGACCGCGTCGTTCGAGGTGGTCGACGCCCTCGGTGACGCCCCCGACGTCCACTGCCTGCCGGTCGGCAACGCGGGGAACATCACGGCCTACTGGAAGGGCTACACCGAGTACGTCGGAGACGGACCGGCCACGCGGCGTCCGCGGATGTGGGGGTTCCAGGCCGCGGGGGCCGCGCCCATCGTCAAGGGCCACCCCGTCGACCACCCGGAGACCGTCGCGACGGCGATACGCATCGGCAACCCTGCCTCGTGGCAGCAGGCGCTGGCTGCGCGTGACGAGTCCGGCGGCGTCATCGAGGCGGTCACCGACGAGCAGATCCTCGCGGCGCACCGGCTGCTCTCCAGCAAGGACGGCGTGTTCGTCGAGCCGGCGTCGGCCGCCGGCGTCGCCGGCCTGCTCGCCCGGCACGCCGCGGGCGGGCTGGGCGCCGGTCAGCGGGTGGTCTGCACCGTCACCGGTCATGGGCTCAAGGACCCGCAGTGGGCGCTGCGGACGGCGGACGGCGGCGAGGTGCGGCCGGTGCGGGTCAGCGTCGACGCGGTGTCGGCGGCGACCGCCCTGGGGCTCGCGTGAGGCCGACCGGACGCGTCACCGTCCGGGTGCCGGCGTCGAGCGCGAACCTCGGTCCCGGCTACGACGCCGTGGGTCTCGCGCTCGGTCTGTACGACGAGGTCGAGGTCGCGGTGTCGGGCGAGCCCGGGGCGCGGGTCGTGGCCTCCGGCGAGGGCGCCGACGTCGTCCCCGACGGCGAGGAGCACCTCGTGGTCCGGTCGATCCGGGCGGCGCTCGCCCATTTCGGCGCGCGTGAGCGGGTGGGCCTGGACCTGGTGTGCCGCAACGCTGTTCCGCACGGACGAGGCCTGGGATCGTCCGCCACCGCGATCGTCACCGGCGTCGCCGCCGCCCGCGCGCTGCTGCCGGAGGGGGCCGCGTCGGTGCAGGACGTCGTCCACCTCGCCTCCGACCTCGAGGGACACCCGGACAACGCGGCCGCGTCGGTGCTGGGCGGCATGACGCTCGGGTGGCGGGAGGGTGACGGCCACTGGCGCGCCGTGCGCCTCGACGTCCACCCGGACGTCGAGGCGGTGGTCTGCGTCCCGGCGCACGAGCTGTCGACGGCGCGCGCCCGGGCGATGCTGCCGGAGGGGGTGTCGCACGGTGACGCCGCCTTCACGGCGGGTCGGGCCGCGCTGCTCGTCGAGGCGATGACTCGCTCGCCGCACCTGCTGCTCGCGGCGACCGAGGAGCGCCTGCACCAGACCCAGCGGGGACCGGCCATGCCGGAGACGCTCGCGCTCGTCCGCGACCTGCGACGCGCGGGCCTGGCGGCGACGGTGTCCGGCGCCGGACCGAGCGTCCTCGTGCTCACCACCGGCGACCGGGCCGGCGACGTCGCGCCGGTGGCGCCGGGGTGGCAGGTGCTGCGCCCCGGCATCGACCGCCACGGGGCCACGGTGACGACACGCGAGCGCGAACCTGGGGAGGAGGGAAGCCGCGCGGGCGCTCCGGTGTTACAGTGATCGCGCACCCGGGGCCTGCCAGGCCCGGGATTCCCGATCTCGGCCGTCGGCCCCAGTGCACCCCGCCGCAACCTGTGCGTCGCACCCCCTGCGACGCCTGCGGCGTTGATTCCATAACCGGCGATCAGTCCGGACACCCGCGACTCATCTGACGAGTCGCCGACGAGGGGACGAGGAAACCTTCGTGACAGACACCACCCAGACCGTCGAGAGCGCGCCGGTGAAGCGACCGAGCCTGTCGACGCTGCGCCTGCCCCAGCTGCAGGCCCTCGCCTCCGAGCTCGGCGTCCGCGGCACGGCCCGGATGCGCAAGAGCGAGCTGCTCGACGCGATCCGAGCGCACCAGGCCGGTGCGCCGGCCGGGAACGGCGCCGCCCGTCCGGCCGAGCAGGCCGCCCTCGACGTCCCCCAGCAGCAGGCGGCACCGGAGCGCGCGGCCGAGCAGCGGCCCGAGCCCGAGCAGCGCCGGGACGACCGGCGCGAGCAGCCGGACGCCGACCAGCGCCGCGAGCCGCGCGACCGCGGCCAGCAGGGGGAGCAGAGCCAGCAGCGCGAGCAGCGCGATCGCGGCCAGCAGGGCGAGCAGGGCACCGAGAACCGCCAGCAGACGCAGCAGAACGACAACCGCCAGCAGCAGCGGGACAACCGCGCCGACCACAACGACGCGGACGACGACGAGCGCGGTGGGCGCCGGCGCCGGGGCCGCTACCGCGACCGCAAGCGCCGCGGGCGGGGCGGGCCGGACCAGCTGCCCGACGAGACGCCCGAGGTGGCCGAGGACGACGTCCTCGTGCCGGTCGCCGGCATCCTGGACGTCCTCGACAACTACGCGTTCATCCGCACCTCGGGCTACCTGCCCGGGCCGAACGACGTCTACGTGTCGCTCGGCCAGGTCAAGAAGAACGGCCTGCGCAAGGGCGACGCGGTCACCGGCGCGGTGAAGCAGCCGCGCGACAACGAGCCGGAGAACAAGCGGCAGAAGTTCAACGCGCTGGTGCGGCTCGACACGGTCAACGGCATGACGCCGGAGCAGGCGCGTCAGCGCGTCGAGTTCGGCAAGCTCACGCCGCTGTACCCGCAGGAGCGGCTGCGGCTGGAGACCGAGCCGGGCATCCTCACGACGCGGATCATCGACCTGGTCGCACCGCTCGGCAAGGGCCAGCGCGCCCTCATCGTGTCGCCGCCCAAGGCCGGCAAGACCCTGGTGCTGCAGGCCATCGCGAACGCGATCGCGGTGAACAACCCCGAGGTCCACCTCATGGTCGTGCTCGTCGACGAGCGCCCCGAGGAGGTCACGGACATGCAGCGCACGGTCAAGGGCGAGGTCATCGCCTCGACCTTCGACCGCCCCGCCGACGACCACACCACGGTCGCCGAGCTGGCGATCGAGCGGGCCAAGCGGCTCGTCGAGCTCGGCCACGACGTCGTGGTGCTGCTCGACTCGATCACCCGCCTCGGCCGCGCCTACAACATCGCGGCGCCGGCGTCCGGCCGGATCCTGTCCGGCGGCGTCGACTCCAGCGCGCTGTACCCGCCGAAGCGGTTCTTCGGCGCGGCGCGCAACATCGAGAACGGCGGCTCGCTGACGATCCTCGCGACGGCGCTCGTCGAGACCGGCTCCAAGGCCGACGAGGTCATCTTCGAGGAGTTCAAGGGCACCGGGAACATGGAGCTGCGGCTGGACCGGCGGCTGGCCGACAAGCGGGTCTTCCCCGCCGTCGACGTCAACCCCTCGGGGACCCGCCGCGA
>JBKHXE010000112.1:0-5410 GCA_046566185.1 Actinomycetes bacterium
GGCATCGCCCTGATCGGTGTCGTGACGGCGACGGTCGCAGGCTGGCTGATCAGCAGGGTGGCCGAGGAGGAGCAGACGGTGGAGCAGGCGACGCAGCACGACGTCGAGGCCCTGACGGCCGAGATCCGGGCGCTGCGACGAGAGGTCGCGGAGGTCCGCCGCCGAATGGACGGCGGCACCCCCGGCGCGTAGTCTGGACAACTGCGTCATCAGGCCTGCCCTCCCATCATGGAGCGGATCGGGCTCGCTATGCATCCACCGGGTAGTGAAACGGGCCTCGTGCGCGCGCCCGACGACATCTGACCACCAAGGATTCACTTCCCTTATGACGAGCACCATCTCCACTCTTCCGGACTACGACGCGCCGCAGGTCGCGGTCAACGACATCGGGTCCGAAGAGGACTTCCTCGCCGCGATCGACGAGACCATCACGTACTTCAACGACGGTGACATCGTGGATGGCACCATCGTCAAGGTCGACCGGGACGAGGTCCTGCTCGACATCGGCTACAAGACCGAAGGGGTCATCCCCAGCCGCGAGCTCTCCATCAAGCACGACGTCGACCCGTCGGAGGTCGTCGAGGTCGGCGACCACGTCGAGGCCCTCGTGCTCCAGAAGGAGGACAAGGAAGGCCGGCTGATCCTGTCCAAGAAGCGCGCTCAGTACGAGCGCGCCTGGGGCACGATCGAGAAGATCAAGGAGGAGGACGGCGTCGTCACCGGCACCGTCATCGAGGTCGTCAAGGGCGGCCTCATCCTCGACATCGGGCTGCGCGGCTTCCTGCCCGCGTCCCTCGTGGAGATGCGCCGCGTCCGCGACCTGCAGCCCTACGTCGGCCAGGAGCTCGAGGCCAAGATCATCGAGTTGGACAAGAACCGGAACAACGTCGTGCTGTCGCGCCGCGCGTGGCTGGAGCAGACGCAGTCCGCCGTCCGCCAGAACTTCCTGCAGACCCTCCAGAAGGGCCAGGTCCGCTCCGGCGTCGTCTCCTCGATCGTCAACTTCGGCGCGTTCGTCGACCTCGGCGGGGTCGACGGCCTGGTGCACGTCTCCGAGCTGTCCTGGAAGCACATCGACCACCCGAGCGAGGTCGTCGAGGTGGGCCAGGAGGTCACCGTCGAGGTCCTCGACGTCGACATGGACCGCGAGCGGGTCTCCCTGTCGCTGAAGGCGACGCAGGAGGACCCGTGGCAGCAGTTCGCCCGGACCCACGCGATCGGCCAGGTCGTGCCGGGCAAGGTCACCAAGCTCGTCCCGTTCGGCGCGTTCGTCCGCGTCGAGGAGGGCATCGAGGGCCTGGTGCACATCTCCGAGCTCGCCGTGCGCCACGTCGAGATCCCCGAGCAGGTCGTCCAGGTCAACGACGAGATCTTCGTCAAGGTCATCGACATCGACCTCGAGCGTCGCCGCATCTCGCTGTCGCTCAAGCAGGCCAACGAGGGCGTGGACGTCGCCTCCGAGGACTTCGACCCGTCGCTGTACGGGATGGCCCAGGAGTACGACGAGGCCGGCAACTACAAGTACCCGGAGGGCTTCGACCCCGAGACCAACGAGTGGCTCGAGGGCTACGAGACCCAGCGCGAGGAGTGGGAGCGGCAGTACGCCGAGGCCCACGCGCGCTGGGAGGCGCACAAGAAGCAGGTCGAGGGCGCCATCGCCGCCGAGGCCGAGGCCGAGACCGCTGCCGCCACCTCGTACTCCTCCGAGGGGTCCGCCCCGGCGGGCGGCGGTGGGGGCTCGTCCTCCTCCTCCTCGTCGTCCTCGTCGTCGTCCTCCCCGGAGGCGGCGTCCGAGGGCACCCTCGCCTCCGACGAGGCCCTCGCCGCGCTGCGCGAGAAGCTCACCGGCGGCAGCTGAGTCACCGCTCCACCCGAGGGGCCCGTCACCGTTCAGCGGTGGCGGGCCCCTCGTTCGTCCCCGCCCCCCGCTCGAGTGTGATCCGCCGCGCAGACACGCCCGGCGTGTCGGGCTCCGGACTCACACTCGACGCCGGTCGAACGTGTGTACGAGACCGGTGTATGGTGAGGCCATGACCGCGCACCTGCAGACCTCGGTGCTCGACGCGCTCCTCGACGAGCCGCCACGCCTGGGCCCGCTGGCCGGGCTGCGCCGGACGCCGCTGCGCCACGCTGCGTGGGTCGACCACCTGCCGGGGTGGGTCACCGGCTCCGACCAGCTGTTCTGCGACCTCGTCGAGCAGGTGCCGTGGCGGGAGGAGCGCCGCCGGATGTACGACCGCGTCGTCGAGGTGCCCCGCCTGCTGGCCTGGTACGGCGAGGGGGAGGCGCTCCCGGCGCCGCTGCTCGAGATGGCCCGCGACGCGCTGTCGGCGCACTACGCGCCCGAGCTCGGCGAGCCGTTCCGCACCGCCGGTCTCTGCTACTACCGCGACGGGCGCGACAGCGTCGCCTGGCACGGCGACACCATCGGGCGCAGCGCGACCGAGGACACGATGGTCGCGATCGTGTCGTTCGGCTCGCCGCGCCGGCTGCTGCTGCGCCCGCGCGGCGGCGGCGAGGCCCTCGCCTTCTCCCTCGGTCACGGCGACCTCGTCGTCATGGGCGGCTCGTGCCAGCGCACCTGGGAGCACGCCGTCCCGAAGACCGCGACGCCCGTGGGTCCGCGGATCAGCGTGCAGTTCCGTCCGCGCGGCGTGCGCTGACGCGGGCCAGGTCGTCGACCACGGCACGTGTCGCCGTCATCATCGAGCTGGCCTCGGCGACGGTCCGGCCGACGGCCGTCAGCCCGAACCGGCCGTCCACGGCAAGCCCGGCGAGCATGTGCAGCACCACACCCGTGCCGGACGCCCGGTCGAACTCGAGTCCCGCCGCCCGCACGGCGTGGATCACCCGGCTCGCGGGCAGGCCACGCCAGGCGGGGTCCACCAGGTTGTCGCTGGCGCAGTAGCACCGCGGCCGCCCGTCCTGCGCGACCCAGGTGCCGGCGTCCGGGTCGTAACGCCCCGGTGCGAGGTTGCGCAGCACCGCGTACGGATGCGTCGTGCCGCCCTTGCGGAGGTTCACCTCCAGCCCGTACACCTGCCAGCGCGCCTGCTCGTCACTGGTGGCGGCGAAGTCGACGCTGTAGCGGCCGCGGGCGCCGCACTCGGCGAGCAGCCTGCCGACGGCGGCGCCGTGCCGGGCCAGCTCGGCGGCGTAGGGAGCGCCGGCCGGGAAGGAGCAGCCCAGGTAGACCTGCCCACTCGGGCCGCCGACCACCTGTTCGTGCGTCGCCAGCACGCTCACACCTCCGTCGGGCGAGATGTCGGCCTGCACGCTCGGCGTCGAGAACGTGGCTCCCGTGACGAGCTGCTCGACCACCCCGCCCGCGAGCAGCGCCTCCCGGTACCACGGCGGTGTGCTTGCCAGCCGCTGCTCGAGACTCGTGTCGGAGCCGGCGTCGAGCTCCACGACGAGGTTGCCGTCACCGGCGCCGCTGTCGTCCAGCTTCACCACCACCCCGGTTGTCCCAGGACGCGCCGCCGCGACGGCGCGCGCGGCGGCGGCGACCTCGTGCACCGTGCGGACGTCCTCGACGCCGTGGGGAACAGGTACGCCGGCCGATCGCATCAGCCGCCGCCCGGCGCTCTTGAAGCCCAGCGGCCAGAGCGCGGGAGCCGTGCCGTTCACAGGCACCCCCAGGGCGACGGCCACGTCTACCTCGTCAGCGGTGACGTTCCACGGCTCGATGAAGGCCGGGCGCCCGGCGAACGACGCGGCAAGGTCGTCGAGCAGGTCGGGGCGGTCGAGCAGCTTCGCCGCCACAGGCCTGTGGCTGGGATCGGGCACCACGAGAACGCGGAAGCGGGACCGCACGCTGTCGCGCTGGTCCGGCGGCACCAGGCCCAGGTAGTACTCGAGCACAGCGTCGTCCGGCGCCTGTGTGCAGACGAACACCATCTCGCAGTCGGTGATCCGGTACAGCATCAGCTGCGCCACGAGGTACCGGTGCTCCAGCGCCGGGATGCGGTCGGCGTAGTGCGACAGCAGGGACTCACCCACGCTGAACGACGGCAGCGCCACGAGCACGTGCGGCACCCCTGACCCGGGCTTGTTCGCCGCGCAGGCCACGCCAAGCCGGGCCTGGAGCTCGGGGAAGCTCTGCATGGCGCCCACCTCATCCGTGGCCGGCACCAGGATGCCCGGCCGGGGGCGCGACGTCGATGGCTCGGCCGACCACTGGCCTAGGCTGCGCCCGTGCTGCGTGTGGGGCTGACCGGGGGCACCGGGGCGGGCAAGTCGACCGTCGCCCGCCGGCTCGGAGAGCTCGGCGCGGTGGTGGTGGACGCCGACCGGCTGGCCCGGGAGGTGGTGGCCCCCGGCACCGAGGGCCTGGCGGCGGTCGCCGCGGAGTTCGGCGACCGCGTCCTCGCCGGTGACGGCTCGCTCGACCGGGCGGCGCTGGCCGCGCTGGTCTTCGCCGACCCGACCCGCCGGCAGGCGCTGGAGGCGCTCACTCACCCACGGATCGCGGCGCGCACGGCCGAGCTGGTCGCCGCAGCCCCGGACGACGCGGTGGTCGTGCACGACGTCCCGCTGCTCGTCGAGAAGCAGATGGGCGCCGGATACCACCTCGTCGTCGTCGTGCACGCCGACACGGACACCCGGGTGGCGCGCCTCGTGGGGCAGGGCCGGATGACGGAGGCCGACGCCCGCGCCCGGGTGGCGTCCCAGGCGTCGGACGGCCAGCGGCGGCTTGCCGCGGACGTGTGGCTGGACAACACCGGCACCGAGCAGGACCTGCTGGCGGCGGTCGACCGGCTGTGGGCCGACCGCCTCGTGCCCTTCGAGCGCAACGTGCGGGAGCGCACCCGGCCGCGTCGTCCCGACGCCACCACCCTCGTGCCGCCCGACCCGAGCTGGCCGGTGCAGGCCGCTCGCCTCGTCGCGCGCGTCGACCGCGCGGCCGGCGCACTCGGCCGTGGCACGGCGCACATCGGCTCCACGTCGGTGCCCGGTCTGCTCGCCAAGGACGTCGTCGACCTGCAGCTCGGCGTCGCGAGCCTCGCGGACGCCGACGCGATCGCCGACCGGCTGGCCGATGCGGGGTTCCCGCGCATCCAGGGTGACGACACGAGCCGCGACGCGCCGAAGCCGCAGGGATCGGCCCAGGAGTGGCGGAAGCGCCTGCACGGGTCGGCGGACCCGGCCCGCGCCGTCAACCTCCACGTTCGGGTCGTCGGCAGCCCCGGGTGGGAGTTGGCCCTGCTGTTCCGCGACTGGCTGCGCGCCGACGCCGCCGCGCGCGACGCCTACGCCGACGAGAAGAGGCGCCTCGCCGCGCTGCACCCCGTGACGCGCGACTACGCGGCCGCCAAGGAGCCGTGGTTCGACGCGGCCTGGGAGCGCGCTCGTCGCTGGGCCACGGAGACCGGCTGGTGCCCGCCGAAGCAGTGACAGGAGGGCTGGG
>JBKHXE010000113.1:0-17096 GCA_046566185.1 Actinomycetes bacterium
CCCGCACCCGGCGGGTGAGGTCCTCGATGGCCGCCGGCTGGTCGCCGGACGGCTGGAAGTCCGAGACGACCTCGAACGGGGCGACGCGGCGCTGGATGTCGGTGCTCGGGCGCATCCCCCCACGGTAGGCGCCGGCACCGACAGCCCTGCGATCCACCGACCAGATCCCGCGACCAGATCCACCGCCCACGTACTGCCGGGAACCAGGGGTCCGCAGCGCGGGCCCGCCGGTAGCGTGCCAGCAGGCCACGTTCCGTCGAGGGGAGGACCGTGTGGTCACCGTCGACGTCGTCGTGGCGACCCGGAACCGGGCCGACCTGACGCAGGAGGCCGTGCGCTCGGTCCAGGCCCAGACCTGGGCCGACTGGCACCTGTGGCTGGTGGACGACGGGAGCGACGACGGCAGCGCGGACGTCCTCTCGGGCGCACTGGCCGGCGACGCGCGGGTCACCCTCCTCCGGCAGGAGTGGCGAGGGCCCGAGGCGGCGCGGCAGCTCGGGCTGGAGGCCGGGTCGGCGCCGTGGGTGGCTCTGCTGGACTCCGACGACCTGTGGCTGCCCCGCAAGCTCGAGCGCCAGCTGGCGGTGGCGGACGGTGCCGACGTCGTCACGTGCTGGCACTCCTGGCTGCGACCGGACGGGACGACCCGCGTCGTCCGCCGGCTGCACGGCAGCGGCCGGGTGCCGCCGCTGTGGACGGACAACGTCAGCACACCGCTGGTCCGCCGTCAGACGCTGGCCGCGGCCGGCGGGCTCGGGCCCCAGCCCGGCCTGCCGGGGCTGACCACCTGCGAGCACATCGACCTCTGGGTCAGGCTCAGCGCGGTCGCCCGGGCCGCCGTCGTCCCGGAGGTGCTCGTGCACTGCCGCGACCACGACGGGCCACGGTCGAGCGACCCCGTGAGCACGCTGCGGGCCGCGCGGGAGCTCGACAGCGTGACCACCGCACGACGGGACATCCTCGCTGCCTGGCCGCGCGACCACGCGGAGCTGCTGGCCCGGACCGGAGCGCGCTTCGTCGCTGCCGGGGCCCGGTCCGAGGGGTACGCGAGGTTCGCCCGGGCGCTGCGCGTGGCGCCCGGCGCGGAGAAGGTGAGGCTGGCCCGCCGGTATGCCCGGTTCCTCGGTGGCTCTCTGCGGCCGACCCGGGGCGCGGCGTGAGCCCCCTCGAGCCACAGCTGCTCGGCGTCCTGGTCACCTTCCGACGTCACGAGGGGCTCCGAGACGTCCTCAGGGGCCTCGCCGAGCAGACCCGACCGCTCGACCGGCTCGTCGTCGTCGACAACGCGGCCTCCCCGACGTCCCGGGGCATCGTCGAGGACCACGGGGCGCAGGGGCACCCCGTCCGGTACGTCGACGCTCGCCGCAACCTCGGCTCCCAGGGCGGCTGCGCCCTCGGCGCCTCGCAGGTGCTGGCCGAGGCGCGGGACGAGGACTGGATCGTGCTCCTGGACGACGACCAGCCCCCGGACAGGCCGGACCTGCTGGAGCGGCTGCTCGCGTTCGCCCTCCGGTGCCGGGACGCGGACCCCCGGACGGCGTGCGTGGGCGCGGTCGGCGCGCGGCTCGACCGGCGCCGGGGCCGCACGCTGCGGCCCCGCGACGACGAGCTCGACGGGCCCGTTCCCGTGGACTACGTCGGGAGCGGGCACCTGCCCTTCTACTCCGTGGGGGCGGTCCGCGACGTGGGCTTCATCCACGGGGAGATGTTCTTCGGGTTCGGGGAGCTGGAGCTCGGCATCCGCCTGCGCCGCCACGGCTGGACCGTCTACGCCGACGGGGAGCTCACGTCGGCGTTCCGACGCCGGTGGGGGGCGTGGGGTGTGGAGGTGCCCCAGGCGTCCCGGCGGATCGGCGGACCGCCCTCGTGGCGCCAGTACTACAGCCTGCGCAACCTCATCTGGCTGCTGCGCCGGCACGGGCACCACGGTGCGGCCGCCCGGGTGGCGCTGCTCACCGGCCTGGCCAAGCCGCTCGTCAACCTGCCCCGCTCCCCCTCCGACGCCGCCCGGCACCTCGTGCTGAACCTGCGCGCCGTCCGTGACGGCTACCTCGGGAGGCTCGGCAAGCGCCTCGAACCCGACCTCGCGCGGTACCCGTCGTGACACCGCTGCCCGGGGGCGGGGTGACGGCGGTGGTGGTGACCCACGACCGGCCGGCCCTGCTCGACCGCTGCCTGCAGGCCCTGGCCGCCCAGGTCCGGCCGCCGGACGCCGTCGTCGTCGTGGACAACGGCAGCGCCCCCGGGACGGCGCGGCTGCTGGCGTCGCGGTGGCCGGACGTCGACGTCGTCCGCAGCGAGCGGAACACGGGAGCAGCCGGTGGCTTCCACCTCGGGGTGCGGCGGGGCGTGGCCACCGGCGCCGCGTGGCTGTGGTTGTTCAACGACGACGACCGGGCGGTGCCGCACGCCCTCGAGCGCCTGCTGGCCACCGCGCGGGCGGACCCCTCCGTCGGGGCGGCCGCCGGCTGGTTCCGGCTGCCCGGGGGCGAGGTGGTGCGGCACGGCGCACGGTGGGCGGGACGCGAGAGGCCGGTCCACCAGGTGCCGGGCGCCGAGACGGACGTCGACCTGCTGTGCTTCAGCGGCACGCTGCTGCGCTCCGCGGCGGTCACCGAGGCCGGCCTGCCCCGAGCCGGCTACTTCATGATGTTCGAGGAGTACGAGTACTGCCTGCGGCTGCGCGACCGCGGCTGGACGCTCCGCGTGGTCGGGTCGCCGCTCGTGGAGGTCTCCCACGCCGGCTCCTCCGGCGGCCAGTCGCCACCGTGGCGCGGCTACTACCAGACCCGGAACCAGCTCGCCTTCGCCCTGTCCCGACGCTCTCCCCGCACGGTCGCCTGGTGGCTGGTCCGGCAGGCCGCCTTCGCGACCGCGGTCCTGCGTGGAGGAGACCGCCGGGCCGAGCGCCTGCGCCTGCGCACGCTCGGCGCCTGGCACGCCGTGCGCGGTGTGGACGGGATGACCGTCAACCCGTCGGGTCCAGACGGCGGGGCGCTCACGCGGAGGCCGGACGCCTCCTGACGAGCGGCTGCGCGATCACGGCGAGCGCCTCCCGCGTGAGCGGCGAGGCGTTTCGCAGGGCCCACAGCGGCAGCAGGCCCATGACGCCGACGCGGACGGCGACCGGCACGGGCGACCGCGCGATCCCGCTGGCGTAGCCCCGCAGCAGTCGCGACCTCGGGGACACCCGCCGGCCCTGCGGGCCGCCGTCCCACCAGGTCAGCCACTGGGCCCGCGGCAGGGACCCGGAGCGCCCGGCGTGCCGCCGGTGCAGGAACAGCGGCTCGTCGATCTCGTGGAACCGGCCCAGCAGCGCCAGCTGCAGGAGCATCGTGCGGTCCGACCCCTTGTAGGGGCGCAGCAGGTCCGTCTGCAGCAGCTGCTCGCGCCGCACGAGCCCGAACGGTGCCGCGGCCGGGAAGGCGGGGTGCAGGAGCAGCGACCGGGCCCGGGCGAGCGGGGAGGCCTGCGTCCCTGTGCCCCACAGCTCCTCGGAGTCGAGGTAGCGGTCGTCGCCGTCCACGTCCGTGGAGCGCGGGTACACCAGGGAGACACCGGGGTCACGCTCGAGGACCTCCAGGCAGGCGCGCAGGAAGCCCGAGCGGCACTCGTCGTCGTGGGCGTGCCAGCGGAAGTAGCGGCCGCGCGCCGTGACCGGCAACCGCGAGAAGTTCCACGCCGCCCCGTGGTTGCGCTCGGCCCGCTCGTACCGGACCCGAGGATCGGACCGGGCGAACGACCGGCAGATCTCCTCGGTGCCGTCCTGCGACGCGTTGTCCGAGATGAGCAGCTCGAGGTTCTCGACGTCCTGCTCCAGCACCGACCTGATCGCGCCGGCGAGGAAGCGCTCGCCGTTGTGGACGGGAAGCCCCACCGTCACCAGGGGGGCGCCACCCACGCTCCCGGCCATCGTCTCTCCCCTCCGGACGCCCGTGCGACACGACGGGCGTCCGCTCGTCAGCGTAGGGACCCTCGCGGCCGGACAGCCCGTGCTTCCACCGAAACCGTGCCCAACCGTTTTGGCACCCCACGGCTTGCCGCGATCGCGCACCGGCACCGCGCGTGGCGGTGCGATCCTGCCGACGTGAGCGTCCCCGACCCGCGGGGCACCGTGTCGCTGGCGACGACGCGCAGGGGTGTGTGGCTCGGCGTCGGCTCCGGCGTCCTGGCCCAGGTCCTCAGCGTCGTCGGGACGATGGTGCTGGCGCGGCTCCTCGTGCCGGCCGACTTCGGCATGGTGGCCGCAGCGGCACTCGTGACCGGCCTCGTGGAGACCGCCACGATCTCCGGCATCGCCGTCGCCGTCCTCCGGCTCCCGGAGCTGGAGCCACGGCGGCTGGCGACCCTGACGAGTCTGGCCGTGGCCGTGTCCCTCGTCTGCGCCACCGCGACATGGGCGGCGGCCCCGCTCGTCGCCCAGGTCAACGGCGAGCCCGGCCTGGCGCCGTTCGTCTCGGTCATCGCGGGGCTGTTCGTCGTCCGGATGTCCCTGCCGATCACCCGTCCGCTGCTGCAGCGCCGGCTGCGCTTCGGCACGGTCTACGGCGTGGACGCCGCCGGGGTGGCCACGCTGGTCGTCACCCAGGTCGCCTGCGCCGTGGCGGGTCTGGGCGCCTGGTCCTTCGTCGTCGGCCAGTACGCCCAGGCGGTCGTCGTCGTCACGGCGTTCTGGGTGGCCAGCAGGTTCAGGCCCCGCCTGGCACTGGACCGGACGTACCTCAGGGAGCAACTCGCCTTCGGGAGCAAGATGTGGCTCGCCGGCGTGCTGCGGTACCCGAACAAGAACAGCGACAACTGGGTCGTCAGCGTCACCATGGGCGTGGCCGCCCTCGGGGCGTACTCCATCGCCTACGTGCTGCCCAACATCCTGCGCCAGCGCATCACGACCGCGACCGCGGACGTCATGACCCCGACCTACGCGAGGCTGTCCGACGAGCCGGACCGGCTGCGCGGCGCATACGTCCGTACCCTGCGGATGCACGCCGCGGTGGGCTTCCCCGCGATGACCGGCCTGGCGCTGCTGAGCCCTGCCGTCGTGGAGGTCTTCTTCGGGCCACGGTGGGCGGCGGCTGCCGCGCCGATGGCCCTGATCTGCCTCGCGAGCGCCTTCGACTTCGTGACGATGCCGACCGGGAGCCTGCTGATGAGCCAGGGCCTCGCCGGCCGGCTCGCACGCATCCAGCTCCACCGGTTCCTGGCCCTCGCCGCGGGGCTCGCGGTCGCGGTCCCGCTCGAGTCGCTCAGCGCGGTCGCCGCGGCCGTCGCGTGGAGCGCCCTGGTGGCCGCCCTGTCGACCCTCCGGTCCGGCGCCAACGCCCTGGACTGGTCGCTGCGCCGCAGCGCCTCGGCGCTGGCGGTGCCGCTGCTGGCGAGCATCGCCATGGGCGTGCTGCTGCTCCTGACCGGCACCGTCGTGCGCGACATCCCGCCGGTGCTGCTGCTTCCGACGGGCATCGTCACCGGCGCCGGCGCCTACGTCGCGGCGGTGGTCCTGCTCTCCCGCCGGCAGGCCCGGGAGATCCTCGACGACGTGCGCGTGATGCTGCCCGCCCGCCTCAGAGGTACACGACGCCGTACCTGACCGACCCCGCGGCCCGGCCGACCGACTCGCCGGCCGCCTGCAGCCACCGACGTCGCACCGGCGGGGCGGCCGCGGCGTCCGGGGCGTGGCGCAGGCACCAGCCCCACGTGCGGACGACGTCTGCCGGACGCCGACCCGGCATGCCGGCACGGCGGTGGTCGCGGTAGAGAGCGGCGTCCATCAGCCCCATGGCGATGCGGTCCCGGAGGAAGGCGCCCGGGCCCGGCTCGCTGCGCTCCACGACGGCCGCCGGTGCGAAGGCGAGGTCGAGCCCCAGCCCCCGGGCGCGGAACGCCAGGTCCACGCCGTCCTGGCCCCGCCCGTACCGCGCCCGCCACCCGCCGAGCGCGTCGAGCGCCTCACGCCGCACCGCGCAGCAGTCCGCGTACACGTAGGGGCACCAGCCGTTGAAGACGGGCAGCCGGTCCCGGACGGCACCCGAACCCTGGCCCGACCCTCCGACGGGCACCCCCCAGCCACCCACGATCGGCGCCTCGTCCAGACCGGTGAGCAGCGCGGCGAGCCAGCCCGGTCGCACGACGCTCGAGCCGTCGCAGTAGAGCACGGCGCGGCTCTCCAGGGCGCCGGCACCGGCGTTGCGGGCCTGCGGCGCACTCGCCCCCGGTGCCCGCACCAGGCGCACCTCGCGGCCGGCGTCCGGAATCGTCCGCCCGCGCCGTCCGCGGTCGACCACGACGACCGGCACCGACGAGGCGGCGGTCTCGGCGGCGAGTGCCGTCAGCTGCTCCTCCACGGTCGTCGACCGGTCGCCGACCACCAGGACGACGCTGTGCTCGACCATGGCACGCCCCCAACTGCACCGGCACCGTGATGTCGCGAACGTACCGCGGGCGGGGACCCCGCCGGTCGACAATCGCCGGAGACGTGCCCGGACCGGTAGGTGGACAGCGGAGGCGCCGCGTGGTCGCACGAGAGATGGTCCGCCCGCTGACGGCCGCGGTGCGGCAGGTGTGGCGTCGACGGCTCCTGGCCAGGGCCCGGCCGGTGCCCGACCTTGCCGGTCGGCCGGTCGTCGTGCTGGCACCGCACCCGGACGACGAGACCCTCGGCTGCGGCGGTCTGGTCGTGCGGGCCATGGCCTCCGGCGCCTCGGTACGCGTCGTCGTGGTCGCGGACGGCCGGCACCGTAAGAACCCGTCCGACGACCTGGCCGACGTGAGGGCGGCCGAGGTGCGGGACGCCGCGGCGGCGCTGGGGCTGCCCGATGCGGCCCTCGCCATGTGGGCGCTGCCCAACGGCCGCCTCCGCGACCACCTGCCCGAGCTGCGAGACCGGCTGCGAGAGCTCGTGACCGGCACGCACTCCTTGGTCCTGGCACCGTCCCGGGACGACGTCCACGCCGACCACCTCGCCGTCCACGAGGCGGTGCGCGACGTCGTGGAGGCCGACGCCGGCCTGGAGCTGTGGGAGTACCCGGTCTGGGCGTGGACCCGCTGGCCGTGGCGACCGGTGCCGGACGCCCGTCGCCGCGCTCGCGCTCGCCTCACCGCTCCGTTCACGTCGCCGCCCGGATCGCCCGTCGTGCTGCGCCTCGACGACGAGGAGCGACGACGCAAGACGTCCGCCATCGGCCGGTACGACAGCCAGTTCGGCCCCGGGGCGGGCCCACGTCGGACGGCAGGGCTCGCCCTGCTGCAGGCCCTCCCGGACGACGTGGAGGTGTTCTTCCGGACCCGCATCCCGGGCCCGCAGGCGTCGTCCGAGCAGGTGCGGGTCCTCAACCTCCACTGCGACCTGCGGCTGGGCGGCGGCCAGGTCCACGTCCTGCGCCATCTCTCCACCCTGCAGGACGGCTTCGTGCACCACGTGGCCGGCCTGACGGAGCCGGACGACATGCTGGGCGACTTCGCGCGTGCAGGGCTGCACCCGGTCGCCCTGCACTCCCGCGGCGGCCTGGACTCACTGCGGGTCGTGGCCGCCCTGGTGAGGATCATCCGGCAGGAGCGCATCGACGTCGTGCACACGAACACCCGGCCCGACCGGCTCGTCGGGTGGGTGGCGGCGCTGCTGACCCGCCGCCCCGTCGTCGACACGCTCCGCAGCGAGTTCGCGGCCCGCCGGCACCGCGACGCAGGCCGGCCGCCGCTACCGAGGCAGCTGCCGAGGCTCCTGGGAGAGGACGCGCTGCGCCCGCTCGTCGTGCGACACGTGGTCGCGATCTCGGAGGACGTCGCCAGGACCTGGCGACGGTCGGTCGTCGGTACCACGGCCGAGCGGATCCCGGTCAGCGTCGTGCACGCCGGCGTGCCCCTGCAGCTGTTCGCGCACGACGACCGGCGTCGCCGGTCACGGGTGCGTGAGGGACTCGGCGTACCGCCCGACGCGCCGCTGCTCGTCACCGTCGCGCGGCTCGACCGCGGAAAGGGTCTGCACCACCTGGTGCCCGTGGTCCGCACCCTGCGCGACGGCGGTGTCGACGCGTACGCGGTGGTCGCGGGTGAGGGGCCGTACCGGGACGACCTGGAGTCGGCGATCACGTCGGCCGGCCTGGCCGACCGTCTGCTCCTGCCGGGGCGCCGCGACGACGTCCCCGAGCTGCTGGCGGCCGCGGACGTCTTCGTGTTCCCGTCGCACTCCGAGGGGTTCGGTGTCGCGGTCCTCGAGGCCGTCGCCGCGGGCCTGCCCGTCGTCGCCTTCGACCTGCCGGTCCTGCACGAGACGGTCGTGTCCGGCACGACCGGGGTGCTCGTCCCCGTCGGGGACGCCGACGCGCTGGCCGACGCGGTGGCGGAGCTGGTGGCGGACCCCGCGCGGGCACGAGCGATGGGCGAGGCGGGACGACGACGGGCGGCCGACCGGTTCGACCTGCGCGCCTGCGCGGACCGGCTCGGCGCGGTCTACCGTCAGAGCGCCTCCACGCGGGGGGACAGGCCCAGCCCCGCGATCTCAGCGCTGATCTCGGGGAGGTAGACCTCGTTCATCACGACGACCAGATCCGGGCGCAGCCCGACGAGCTCGCCCGGGGCGACGATGCGGTGACCGGTGCCCGCCATGTAGCGCCCGTGCTTGAACGGGTTGATGTCGACCGCGGCGGCGACCGCGTCGGCAGCCTCACCGACAGCGGAGAGAAACGCCACACCTTTGGATCCCGAGCCCCAGATGACGCTGCGTCCACCGCTGGCCGCCACGGACGTCAGCCGGTCCCTCCAGTGGTCCGCCAGCGCCCTCTCGGTCGTCGCGTACCGACGGGCAGCCTCGCCGAGCCGAGCGTGGTCGCGCTCCGACGCGCCGGGGGGCGTCGGAGGGGCCCCGTCGGCGAGGCGCGCCTCGACGAGGAGGTACTGGTCGTCGTACGCACGCCTCAGGTCGACGACGTCGAAGCCACTGGCCCGGAACAGGCGGGCCAGCGAGCCCGCTCCGAAGTACGAGCAGTGCTCGTAGTAGACGTCCCAGAACGCTCCCTCCTGGAGGACCCGCTCGACGTCGGGCAGCTCGAAGAGGACGACGGTGTCACTCCTCGGACCGATGGCGCGCCGCACCTCACGCATCCAGTCGCCGACCGGTGCGATGTGCTCCAGCGTGTGGCGGCAGACGACCGCGTCGACGTCCAGCACGGGGAAGTCCTCCGGGAAGAAGCCCTGGACGGCCTCGAACCGGCCGCGCACGCGGCGCGGCAGACGCTCGGGGTGCAGGCCGGGATCGACGCCGACGCCACCCGCGACGCCGGCGTCCAGCAGCTGCACCATGAACTCGCCCTTGCCGCAGCCGATCTCCACCACCCGTCGGCCCACCAGGTCGTACCGGTCCACCCATGCCCGGGCCAGGCCGGCGATGAAGGCCTGGAAGTGCTCCGAGAACCCCTGGGTCTCCTCGTAGTCGGGCGAGTAGGTCGCCAGCAGCGGGTCGAAGGCCTGGTTGTGGACGAACGCGCAGGAGCGGCACAGCGCCAGCTCGATGTCGCCCCGGGGGAAGTCTCGCGCCGCCTGCTCGTCCTCCAGCAGCAGGCAGCTGTTGACCGGCACGCCGGCTCGGCGCAGGAACACCTCGAGGTCCGTGGAGCCGCATGCGGGGCAGGCGGTCACCGGGCGCTGCCCATCGGGTCGAGCACACGGGGCCTCGGGACGGGGGTGATGAAGCGGCCACCGCGATCGAGGTACTCGCCCTGCTGGCGGGAGATCTCGTCGACGAAGTTCCAGGCCAGCAGGAGCACGTAGTCGGGCTGCTCCTCGAGCAGCGCGCCGACGTCCCGGATCGGCAGGTGCGTCCCGGGCATGAGCAGCCCGTGCTTGTGCACGTTCCGGTCGACGACGAACTCCACGAGGTCCGTTCCGACTCCGACGTAGTTGACCAGCGTGCTGCCCTTGGCTGCCGCCCCGTAGGCCGCGATCCGCGCGCCGTCCGCCCGCAGCCCCGCCAGGAGCTGCCGCAGCTCGTCGCGCGTCCGCTCGACCTGTGAGGCGAAGTCCGCGTAGTACCCGAAGTCGGCGACTCCCGCACCCTGCTCCCCCTCGAGGTAGGCGCGGGCCCGGTCGCTGACGTCCCGGTGCCTGCCCAGGTGCCAGCGCAGGGTCCCCCCGTGCAGGTCCGGGAAGTACTCGACGTCGTTGAGGTGGAGACCGTGTCGCCGCACCAGGCGGTCCACCGACGTGCAGGAGTAGTAGTAGAAGTGCTCGTGGTAGATGGTGTCGAACGCTCCGCGGTCCACCAGGTCCCGGACCCAGGGGTTCTCCACGGTGACCAGCCCGTCGTCCGCGACCAGCAGCGCAAGACCCGCGACGAAGTCGTTGAGGTCCGGCACGTGGGCCATCACGTTGTTCGCGACCACCACGTCCGCAGGCCCGTGCTCGGACCTGATCTCCCCCGCCAGGCGCGCGCCGAAGAACCGGGTGAGGGTCGGCACGCCGGCGGCCTCGGCGGCCGCGGCCTGGCCCGGCGCCGGGTCGACGCCGAGGACGCGGACGCCGGCCTCGACGAAGTTCCGCAGGAGGTAGCCGTCGTTGCTGGCCACCTCGACGACGAAGGAGTCCGAGGTCAGGCCGCGACCTGCCATGAGGCGCTGCGCGTGGCGTGCGGCGTGCTGCAGCAGCGCCTCGGAGAAGCTGGAGAAGTAGAGGTAGTTGTCGACGAAGAGCTGTTCCGGGGGGACGTCCTCGAGGATCTGGACCAGCGTGCACTGCGGGCAGTACGCCACGGTGAGCGGGAACCGGGGCTCCGGGTCGTCGGCGCACTCCGGCCGGACGAGGTTGTCCGGCAGCGGCATCCGCCCCAGGTCCAGGAACGGCCGCAGCGCGGTGCCACCGCACGACCGGCACGGCCGCGTCACGGTCTGCATCAGGACCCCGCGTGGTGGCCGGCGCCCGCTCGGGTGAGCAGCGCGTCGAGAAGCCCGGCCGCCTGCAGCTGCTGGATCCGCTGCAGGCGCTGGTAGCGCGGCCCGGTCAGCTCGTCCTCCGTGAGGCCTGTCCGGGCGAACGCCAGGTACACCTCCTCGGCGCCGCGGCGGACGTCCCAGCTCGGCACCGCATCGGGGAAGGCCGTCGCCAGCTTGTCGCACGACACCCGGTAGTTGCGGACGTCGGGGCCGGCGCCCTCGCCGAAGGTGACCCTGCTCCCGGGCACCGTCTGCTCGACGATCGAGGCGACGTCCCGGATCCGGTAGTTCTCCGCGGTCCCGCCGACGTTGAAGGCCTCGCAGTGCACGCGGTCCGCCGGCGCCTCGACCAGGGCCAGGAAGGCTCGGGAGATGTCCTCGACGTGCACCAGCGGCCGCCAGGGGGTGCCGTCGCTCTTCAGCCTCACCTCGCCGATCGCCACCGCGTAGCCGACCAGGTTGTTGACGACGAGGTCGCCACGCAGGCGGGGCGAGAGCCCGTAGGCCGTGGCGTTGCGGAGGAAGACCGGCGAGAAGTCGTCGTCGGCCATCGCCGCGAGGTCCCGCTCGGCGAAGATCTTCGACTCGCCGTACGGTGTGACGGGTCGCAGCTCCCCGGACTCGTCGATCCAGTCGTCGCCGTGCGCGCCGTAGATGCTGCAGGACGAGGAGAACGCGAACCGCGGGACGCCGGCCGCCTTGGCGGCGTGCGCGAGAGTCATCGTTCCACGCCAGTTGACGTCGTAGGTGGTGTCGGGGGCGAGGTCGCCGAGCGGGTCGTTGCTGATCGCGGCGAGGTGGATGACGGCGTCGAACCCTTCGAGGTGATGCGGTTCGACGTCCCGAACGTCCAGCAGCAGCTCCTCGACGGGCTCGGGCTCCCCGTCGACCGAGCACGACCGGTACAGCGCGCTGTCGAGCCCGACCACCGTGTGCCCCGCCCCCTGCAGGAGCGGCACCAGCCGGGTGCCGATGTAGCCGTCGTGGCCGGTCACCAGGATCCGCACGTCACCACACCTTCCACGGCGCCGCGTCGGTGGACCACAGGTCCTCGAGGATCCGCCTCTCCCGCAACGTGTCCATGCACTGCCAGAAGCCGTGGTGCCGGTAGGCCATCAGCTGGCCGTCCTTCGCCAGCCGCTCCAGCGGCTCTCGCTCGAACATCACGTGGTCCCCGTCGATGTACTGGTGCACGTCGGGTTCGAGTACGAAGAACGCGCCGTTGATCCATCCCTCCCCGATCTGCGGCTTCTCGGTGAACTCGACGATCCGGTCGCCGTCGGTCACGAGGTGCCCGTACCGCGCCGGTGGCCGAACCGCCGTCATGGTGGCCAGACGACCGTGAGCCCGGTGGAACGCCAGCGAAGCCGTCACGTCGACGTCACCGACGCCGTCCCCCCAGGTGAGCAGGAACGTCCCGTCGCCCAGCCATCGCTCGAGCCGCTTGATGCGCCCACCCGTCCCCGACTCCGGCCCGGTGTCGACGACGTGGACCACCCAGTCCTCGGCCTCACGCTGCGACAGCTCGAAGGTCCCGGCGCGCAGCCGTACCGTCACGTCGCCGGCCAGGCTGGCGTAGTCCGCGAACCAGCGCTTGATCATGTCGCCCTTGTAGCCAGCGGCGACGACGAACTCGTTCAGGCCGTGCGCGGCGTAGATCTTCATGATGTGCCAGAGGATCGGGCGCTGCCCGATCTCCACCAGCGGCTTCGGCCGGACCGCCGTCTCCTCGGCCAGCCGGCTGCCCATGCCGCCGGCCAGGATGGCCACCTTCATGGAACCCCTCCCCTGTCGGCCGGGTGACGTCCCTGCGGCCGGTCCCGTCCACGGTAGGAAGGCGCCGTCGTCGCTCGCCCACCGTTCCGGCCAAGTCGGCATCCGTGGGTTTTCGGGCCGCGGCGCGAACGACGCTGGGACAGTGGACGGCGTGAGAGGGCCCGCACTCGTCGTCACCACCGGTGGCCTGCTCGGGTGGGTGCTGCTGTCCGGGGCGTCGACGGGGTGGCCCAGCGGCACCGGGTACCTCGTCGCGGGGGTCCTGACGGCGAGCGCCGGCTACTGGTGGGGGCGTCGCGCTCGCCGGCCCGCGAGGGCGGCGTTCGGCGTGGCCCTGTTCTGCGGCGCGCTGGTGCTCGGCGAGGACCTGCTCGGTTGCTGCCCCGGGCCGCTGGACTACGTCAACGCTGCCGCGGCGGCTGCTGTCGTCGGCGCGGGTGCCGCGTGCCTCAGCGCGCTCGAGCAGCGACGGGCACGTCGCTGGGCGGCCTTCGCCCTCGCGGTGGTCCTCGCGCTCTCCACACCGTGGCGGCTCGACGCCCTCGCGGCGGCGGTCGGCGGTGTCGTCGTGCTCGCCTGCGGTCTGGTCGCCCTGATCAGGCCGCCGCGGCGGGGGCGGGCGGTGGTCGTCGGGGCCGCCGTGGCGGGCCTGCTGCTCGTCGGCGCCACGGCGGTGCTCGCCGTCGCGCCGCGGGACGCACCGCTCCGGGACGTCGCCGTCGCGTCGCTGTCGGAGCGGCGCCAGGCCCTCTGGGCGGACGCCGTCCGCCTGGCGGCCGAGCACCCCCTGCTCGGGGTCGGCCCCGGCCGGTTCGCGACCGAGAGCCCGACGGCGCTCGCGGACGCCGACACACCGCAGACCCACTCCGTCGTCCTCGAGGCGGCGGCCGAGACAGGGGTCCCCGGAGCCCTCGGCGTGATCGCGGTCGGTCTGCTCGTCCTCGTCCCGCTGGCCCGGGTCGGCGGCGCCCGCGCCCTGGTCGCGGCGGCCACGTGGCTGGCGCTCGTGCTGATGACCGCGGTCGACTACGTCGCGGACTTCCCGGCGGTCGTCGGGTCGGCCGCAGCGGTGCTCGGCCTGGCGCGTGGCGTGAGCGGGAGTCGCGCGGGCCGTGCCTGAGCGGGGAGTGGGAGTGGACGACGGGCCGACGGTCCTGCACGTGGCGACGCACGTCAGCGACCAGGGTGGGGCGGAGGTCTCGCTCCTGCAGACGCTGGAGGGTCTGCAGCACCAGGGGATCCGCAACGTCGTCCTCCCCCTCTCCTCGCGCTGGGCGACCGAACGCGTGCGCACCCTGCACGACGCCGGGGTCCGCGTCCTGGAACCGACCGACGGCGGCGTGCTCCGCAACGCCCGCCGGGTCCGTGACCTCCAGCGCTCCGTCCGGCCGGACGTCGTCCACTCCGTGCTCTGGGACGCCGACCTGGCGGCGCGGCTCGCACACCCCGGCAGCGGCACCCGACACGTCAGCAGTCTCGTCAACACCCCGTACACGCCCGAGGCGTTCGCCGCGGCGCCGTCCCCCCGACGGCTCGCCGTGGCGCGGGCCGTCGAGGGAGTCATGGCGCGCCGGCTCACCACCAGGTTCCACGCGATCAGCGGGAGCGTCGCGGACGCGGCGGTGGCGCAGCTTGGCGTCGACCGGCGTCGGGTCGAGGTGGTCCCCCGGGGTCGGGACCGCCGGCTGCTCGGCGAGCCGTCGGGGGACCGGCGTCACGCGGTGCGGCAGCTCCTCGGCGTCCCGCTCCGCGTTCCGCTCGTGCTCAACGTGGCGCGGCAGGAACCGCAGAAGGGCCTCGACCTGCTGCTCGCCGCCTTCGCGGAGCTGGCGGCACGCCACCCCGGAGCGGTCCTGGTGCAGGCGGGCCGCGAGGGCGCGGCGTCGTCGGCCCTGCGGAGTGCGGTGACCGCGCTGGGGCTGGACGGCCGGGTCCGCTTCCTGGGCCGGCGGACCGACGTCGCGGACCTGCTCGCGGCGTCCGACGTGTTCGCCTTCAGCTCGCTGTGGGAGGGCCTCGGCGGCGCGGTGCTCGAGGCGATGGCGCTGGAGGTGCCGGTGGTGGCGTTCGACGTGCCGGCCGTCCGCGAGGTGCTCGGTGGGCACGGGCTGCTGGCACGGCTGGGTGACCCGGCGGACCTTGCCGCGCGCCTGCTCGAGGCGCTCGACGACGGCCCCGGGTCGCGCGCCCGGGCGGCAGCGGCACGGCAGCGCTTCGACGAGCACTACGCGCTGGACGTCGTGGTGCCCCGGATGGCGGCGTTCTACCGGTCCGTCGCCGGCTAGGGGTGCCTGGCGCGACGCCCCGCGAGCGCCCGCTTCACCGTCCATCGATCCACGCAGAGCGTGCTGGCGGTCACTCACCGTTCCGAAGGGTGTCCGGTCGGCAAACGTTGCATGGACTGCGTCCGGTTGTTTCCGGAACCTCCCACAGTGCGGCCGACCGTCCCCTACGTTACTCGCTGTCCCCGATCTGGCTGCTGAGCGCTCAGTTGCGACCGGGCTCGATCACGTTAGGTCATCTCACGAAGCCCACGGGGAACGATGCGGACCGCACTCTCACCCAGCGTCACGACAACGGCGTCCATCCCGGAGCAGCGCGGCCCCGTCGACGGGGAACGCAGCACAGAGCTGTCCCTTCCTTGCCCACCGACGGACGGGGAGAAGTACCTCTACCTCGGGCGGGAGCACCGCTGGATCTTCCCGTGCAGTGCCGCCGCCTTCATCCTGGTGGCGGTGAGTCTGACGTTGTTCAGCTGGGGGCACCCGCCGCTGCTTCTCTTCCTGGCACCGCTCACGCTCTACTCCGTGACCATGCTCGTGTCGGGGATGACGTCGTTCCGCGCCTCGAGCGTCACAGGCCGGGATCACCGTGCGAAGGTCGCCGCCTGGGTGCCGGAGCACATGGCGACGGTCGACGTCTTCCTTCCTTCGGCGGGCGAGCCCCTGGCAATCCTGAGGAACACCTACGAGCACGTGTCGAGGATGTCCTGGCCCGGCCAGATCACCGTCTACGTCCTCGATGACTCGGCTCGGGGCGAGGTGCAGGATCTCGCCCGCTCCTTCGGCTTCGTCTACCAGTCCCGTCCCAATCGAGGAGAGCTCAAGAAGGCCGGCAACCTCCGCCATGGATACGAGAACAGCTCAGGGGAGGTCATCGTGGTGCTGGACGCCGACTTCGTGCCGCGCCCCGATTACCTCTACGAGCTCATGCCGTACCTCGACGACCCCGAGGTCGGGATCGTCCAGTCGCCGCAGTACTTCAGCACCGACAGGTCGATGCACTGGCTCGAGCGCCACGCCGGTGTGACGCAGGAGATGTTCTACCGATGGATTCAGCCGTCGCGGGACCGCTTCGGCGCCGCGATATGCGTCGGAACCTGCGCCGTGTATCGCCGAACCGCCCTGGACGCCGCGGGTGGATTCGCGCAGATCAGCCACTCCGAGGACGTCCACACCGGCGTTGGGCTCATGCGCAAGGGCTACCGCGTGAAGTACGTCCCGATCATCGTCAGCAAGGGGATCTGCCCTGGCACGTTCTCGGCCTTCGTCAACCAGCAGTACAGGTGGTGCACAGGCAGCATGTCCTTGTTCCGGAACCCCACCTTTCACCGGGATGCCAGCATCAGCCGACGTCAGCGACTGAGCTTTCTGGCGGGGTTCCTCTACTACATCAGCACGGCCGTGAACGTCCTGATCGCGCCTTTTCCTCCTCTGATCATGCTCTGGGCGCTGACCGAGGACGTCCATCCGATGAACTCCATCTGGATGCTTGGACCGGTGCTCATGTGGGCTCTCGTCTACCCGCTCGTGCACAAGGCCTCGTGGGGGCTCGCGACGATGCGGGTCCAGTACCTCTACTCGTGGGCACACGTGGTAGCCATCATCAACACGGCAACGAACAGCACCAAAGGCTGGGTGGCCACCGGAGCGGCCGGCGGGCGGACGCCGATCGCCACCAGCGTTCGGCGAGTGATGCTGACGCATGGCCTCATGGCGCAGACGCTCACCATCGCCGGGCTGATCGTCGGGGCCGCTCGATTCGGGTGGCAGGAGTTCTGGGCCATGGGCGTGTTGGCCTGTGCGAATGCCTACGTCGTCCTTCCGTCATTGTGGGTGGCACTCCCCCAAGGACTCACGGACAGCGTGCGGGCGTCCCTCCGCCGCCTGACCAAGTCGGTTCCCGCCGCAGAGGGATCCCCGACCCCTTCGTCGATCCACCGTGCCGGCAGCCGCGCCGTGGATGCCGGAGCCTGAGGAGGCCAGGCCTGCCCCTGTCCCAGCCCTCCTGTCACTGCTTCGGCGGGCACCAGCCGGTCTCCGTGGCCCAGCGACGAGCGCGCTCCCAGGCCGCGTCGAACCACGGCTCCTTGGCGGCCGCGTAGTCGCGCGTCACGGGGTGCAG